>NZ_JBHWJT010000004.1:0-458716 GCF_042731325.1 Streptomyces sp. NPDC059866
GCACTGCGTCCGGCCCAGATCCGCCAGGTTGGAGCCGGTGTCGTAATTACGGGGCGTCAAGCACTGGTTCCTCGCGTGCACCTTCCCGTCTCGCTGGCCGGACCCGGGCTGTCTGGCAGTGCCAGCCCGTCCCGACGTTGTCGGGGCTGCTTACCGCCCACCTCGGCAGCCTCCGAGGCGAACTGCCCCCTGCTTCAACCAGGTTGCTGCGACAACCCGGCGGTGAAGGTCTCTCACCTCACTCGACCCCATGGCGCCTCGTGGCGCACCAACTCGCTACGACAAGACAGCCGAGTCCTACCAGGCAGCCGTCACCCTCGCCTCACTCCTCAGGGGGGTGTGATCTTTTGCGTCGGTCCTAGCCGACGAGGCGACGGCGCCAGTCCAGTGGGGTGACAGTGATGGCCTGGCCGGGGTCACGGTCCCACTCGGCGTGGAGGCCAGCTGCTTCGAGGGCAGCCACGACCTCGTGGCCGATGGCTGCGGTGGTCTCGGACGAGCCGTCGAAGCCGCCGTAGAGGAGCATCAGTCCATGGCCGACTGCGGCGGAATCCGTGCACTGGGTGTGGAAGTAGACATAACCGCGGGCGTCGGGCTCGCCTTCACCGCCGATCTCGGACTGGCCGCAGCTACGGCAACAGGCGAAGTTCTCGCGGGCCGTGATACCGGCCTCTTGCAGGGCGGTGAACGCACGGGTGAGTCGCTCAGGGTCGGTCTCGCCTTGCCATTTGGCTTGCTCCACGACGCGCTCCAGCCACAACCGGTCGGCCAGCGCCTGTGCCTGCTCGCGCGAAACGGGTCGGCGGTCCCTGGTGACCAGGTACTCCTCAGCAAGCTCAGCCAGTTCGGCACGGGAGGCGTAGCCGCCGATCAGCACCTCGCGGACGCGCTTTTCCAACTCCTCGCGCTCGGCTTCGTCGAGGTCGAGCGGCGGCACCTCCTGGGTGGGGCCCATGTCCAGCAGCGACCAAGCCAGACCACCGTCCCATCCGGCCTCCTGGCGTGCCCAGCCGGTAATCGCCGCAATCACGGCCTCGGGCCTGTCGGCCATCGCCTGGAAGTGCCGGTCAGCGGCACCGTCACGGTACTCCAACGTGTAGTCACCACCGGCCTGGTGCCAGACCTGGGCGAAGACGTCAGGCAGGTCAGGTATCCGCTGGGCCACGAGGAACCGATCACCGTCACCGCCGATGCGCCGAACCAGGCTGGCCAGCTCCTCGGCGGACACACGGACGTGCCGCTCCCAGTTCTCCGTCTTCACCACGATCTCGAGCATGCAAAGACTCTGACACACCCCTCTGACAGCCGACTTCCTCCCCTGACCCGCGACGCGACTGCACTGCGGCAGCTGGACCAGCTCTGACCCTGGGTGGTCGTTGGCCAAGGTTCGACGACAGCCTCCAGGCGGATTCGTTCGGAGCTTGCGACGCTTGCCATACTCCCCGAATGGAGATGCAAGCCGCGGAGGCGGCGCGGCGTTGGCTGGCTGATCAGGGCGTTAGCCAGGTGCGCGACGGGTGGGTGAGCGACGAGGCGCCCGACGCGCTGCTCACCACCAGCCAAGTGGCGCATTCCTGGGCGGGCGAAGTATTCGCCGAAGACCTGGATGCAGCCGACCAGGTACGGCTGGCCTTCGGGCTGCTCGACCTCCTCAACGAATACTGGGTCACGTGCGAGATCCGATTCGCGGACGAGAGCGCAAAGGGCCCCCTTCCAGCCGACGTGCTGTGGGACGGCTACCGCCGGCGACTGGAGGCGGACAGGGACGTCGAGGCCGTCACCTACTCGCTGTGGGTGGACTGGTTCGAGGACCGCAGTACTGCCGCGACGGCCTTCGCCGAAGTGCTCGGTAACGACATCGACCGAGTGGTGGCCGGTCGCTCGGAAGCCCTGCTCCGCCGAGCCCGTCGGGTTCTGGAGTGTTCGGGCCCGGTGCCCTGGCTGGTGAAGGAGCCGACGTACCGCACCGCCGTGCAGCTCCCCGCCTTGCACTCAGCCCTCTTCTACGGCCTCCGGGCGAGCTACCACGATGTCTACGGCGATCTGGAACCCGCCGCCGCACTGGCCCTCCTCGACCAGCTGGATCTCCCGACGAACACCCAGCACCTTACGGAACTACGCCACGTGCTCGCCGCGGGGCACAAGAACCACTACCGCAGTCCCCGCGCGTGGGACGATGCGGTCCGCTCCTGCTCCTGAGTCGTGGACCTGGCAGAGCAAAGAAAGATGCCGACGACTGAGGGGCCCGCGCCGTGGCACAACGGACGGATCGTGCTGATCGGCGACGCCGTCCACGCCGTGACCCCGCACCTCGGCCAGGGAGCCGCGCAGGGGATCGAGGAGGGTGTCGTCCTCGCCGAATGCCTGTCCTCCCACAGCAGCCATGACGAGGCATCACCCCGGGCCGGCATGGTCCGAAAGAGACGGCCTACAGTGGCGAGATGCCCCTGCCTGCCGACCGGATCGCCCTGGACCTGCTCGACGCGCACCTGGAGGCGCTATGGGACGGAACGGACCTCCCGCTCCCGCAGGGTCCGGTCCGTCTTGCAGCTGAAGGGGGAAGCGAGCTCGTCCACTGGGCCCTCGACCGGCTCCGGCGCATCCCCTGCGAGCCGAAGGACGCCTTTGCCCGCCAAGTCGGCAGTCTGCTGATGGAGTTCCGCTCCCGTCGCTGTCCCTGGAACGCGGCGGCGCTGCGGCTGCTCGACGACACGTACACCTTCGTGGCTACCGGCCCTCGGTGCTAGGAGGACTGGGCGCACGACGTCCGCGCCGTGCTGCACCGGTCGGTCCCGGACCCCCGGGGCTGGGTCCGGCTGGACCAGGACCGCATCAACGCCGCCCGCCACACGATGCCTGCGTACCCCTTCGCCCCCGGACGCATCAGAGTTGCCCGGACACCTTTACCCCCTGGAGGAGGAGGCGGCGGTCGCCGCGCTCGCCATCATGGCCGAGGAGTGGCAGTCGGAACCTGCTCCCGTCCGCTCCCGCCCGGACCGGGACGCCGTGCTGGCGGATGCCCGGACCCTGCTCGACCGGTACGGGCCCACCTCGCGCTACTGGACCAACGCGACGACCGCCGCCTCCGACCCGGCCCCGGACTTCCTCGCAGCGGGCCTCCAGGGCACTGAATCCCATAGTTTCCTCACCTCCGAGTACCTCGACGGCCTCGACTTCTTCGAGGACCTGGGCCTGATCGCGGTGACCGACGACGAGGTCGGCGTCTTCTGGTCGTTCGGGGCGTACTGAAGACGTTCGCATCGGAAGCAGGGCCGGCCGGCGGGTGCCTCCCGTTCTCGGTCAGGCGGTGCGGCAGAGCACCGCTGGGCCGGCGGGTGCCGCGGCGCGGGTCATGGTCGCGTGCACGGGACGGGCGGTGGCCGCGACCTGCGAGTGGTTCCGCGCGAAGACGACGAGGCGCAGCACCGCGAACCGCGCGACACCGGCGAGGGCGGAGGCGGACAGGTAGACGACCTGCTCGAGCAACGCACCGGGTGCCGCCACCAGTTGCTGCAGGACAAGCATCGCCACGCTGGTCACCGCATACGCGGCTGCCGCGGACCCGGCCGACTGCGCATGCTGACGCCAGGTCGCGCGACCGCCTGCGCCGAAGGTGAAGCGGGCGTGCAACTCGGTGGCGAGGAGCGTGGAAATCACGGTGACCAGGGCGTTGGCCAGGCTCCAGGGAATCCAGGAGGCGAGGGCCGCCACGGCGAAGCTGGAGGCGAGCCCCACTCCGCCGCCGCAGAGTACGAAGCGGGCGAAGGCGGTGAAGGCGCCGGGTGCCGCCTGCTGCTGGTCCTGCGCTGTTTCCATGATCCGCCCCCTTTGATCGCCGACTTCGCGAAACGCGCACCTCTCGACTTGCGAGACCTTCGACCCGTCGTTTCTCACGACGGAAACGCTACGTTGCATTCATAGATTAGGCAACGAAATCATTGCGCATGATGCTCATTACCGCAGGTAGAAGTAAGTAAATCGTTGCAATGGTTCATATCTAATGCAACAAGCGAGCCTTGATCGTTGCAATGAATTGAGGGTGAACGCTACACCGGAGGCACCGCCCGGCCCACGAGCGCGGCCCGCCCCCACCACGCCGACCGATCCAGCACCGCGGGGCTCGTCACCCGTTCACACCTTCACCGGATGCCCTTCGGGCTCTTTCCGCAGCGCGCCCGTCGCACGTCTGTGACCTGCTGAAACAGTGCCCGCTACGGCTCGTGGACGCGGCCCGCGACACCCATTCATCGTATTTTCTGACAGGCGCTCAGGAAGCGGGCTCGCCCCGGTGCGGATTTCCTCGGAAGTGCAGGGGCCCGATGAGCTCGAAGGAGCATGCCGATGCGACGTACCGCCCGTCTGCTGACCGGTACCGCGCTCGCCGTCGCCACGGCGGGCGCGCTGTCCGCCCCGGCGTACGGCGCGGAAGGCGGCCGGCTCGAGGTGTATCCCTCCACCGTGGTGCCGGGTCATGACGTCACCGTGAACACCTCGGCCTGCGGCGACGGCGGTATGGCGGAGGGGGACGCCACCGCGGTCGGTGCCGGGACCTTCGCGCTTGCCCCCGGCACCGATGGGGACGAGGGCGACGACATCGGACGCTTCCGGGTGCCGCCGAGCGCGCAGCCGGGGACGTACGAGATCGTCGTGAAGTGCACCCAGGGCGCCTCGGAGGTCCGCGCCGATCTGGTGGTCATCCTCTCCGCCGCCGGTCAGGCGTACCCCCGCGGAAGTGTGAAGACGGGGGTCGGCGGCGCCCTGGGCCCCGACCCCGTACAGACCGCGGCCGGCGTTGCGGCTCTCGCTGTCGCCGCTGCGGGCGGTACCTGGCTCCTGCATCGCCGGGCGAGAGGCGACGGGATCTGACGGACACCCTCCGCCGTCCGTCCGCCGGTACCGCAAGTCCCCGCCCCCCTCCGGGTCCGATGCCCCTCGCGGCCCGGAGGGGGGCGGTCAGGCCAGGAGGCTCGTGTGCGCATAGTCGACAACCCGGGGAACGCCGCGATAGCGGCCGTCACCACCGTCGCCCTCTTCACCGGTGTGTGGCTGCTGAGCAGCGGCGCCCGGACGAACGCCCCGCCCCAGCCGTCGGCCGCCCAGGCACACACCGGCCAGACCGTACGGCAGTCCACGGCGCCCGCGCTGCCGCCGTCGCCGCCGGACCGTATCCGCATTCCCGCGATCCGGGTGGACGCGCCCCTGACGGGTCTGGGGCTGAACAGGACCGGCAACCTGGAGGCGCCGCCCACCGCGCCCAGGAACCTCGCCGGCTGGTACGAGGCCGGCACCACGCCCGGCGAGCGGGGCACCGCCATCGTCGCCGGCCATGTCGACAACGCCGACGGCCCCGCCGTCTTCTACCGGCTCGGCGCCCTGAAACGGGGCAGCACCATCGAGGTGGACCGGCGGGACGGCAGTGTGGCGCGGTTCAGCGTGGACGCGGTCGAGGTGTACGACGCGAAGGACTTCCCCGACAAGAAGGTGTACGGGGCGGCGCCCCGGCCCGAGCTGCGGGTGATCACCTGCGGCGGAACCTACTCGCGCAGCACCGGCTACCAGGGGAACGTCGTCGTCTTCGCGCATCTGACCGGGAGCAGCTGAGCCGATGCCTGATATGCCCTAGGCCACCCACTGCTCGTACGCCAGGTTCGCCACCAGCGCGAACACCACCGTCAGCAGCACGATCCGGACGAAACCGCTGCCCTTCTTCAGTGCGGTGTGCGCGCCGAGCGTTCCACCGGCGAGGTTGAACACGGCCATCAGCCCCGCCAGCTGCCACAGCACCGCGCCCTGCCAGGCGAACATCGCCAGCGCACCCGCATTGGTGCAGCAGTTGACGATCTTGGCGGTGGCCGAGGCGGTGACCAGGTCGAGGTGCAGGACGGCGGTGAGGGCCAGCACCAGGAACGTACCGGTGCCGGGGCCGATGAGCCCGTCGTAGAAACCGATACCGAGGCCCGCGAGGCCGATCGCCGCGAGGACGCGGCGGCGGCTGACCGGGCCCGGCGCCGGGGCCGTGCCGAACGCGGGCTTGAGGATCACGAAGGCGGCGACGCCGAGCAGCACCACCATGATCACCGGCTTGAGCACGTCCGTGCTCATCCCGGCCGCGAGGAACGCCCCGCCCGATGATCCCGCCAGCGCCGCGAGCCCGATGCGTACGGCCGTGCGCACATCGACGGGTGCCTTGCGGGCGTACGTCACGGCCGCGCCCGTCGTGCCGACGATGGCGACCGCCTTGTTGGTGCCGAGGGCGGACACCGCGGGGGTGCCGGCCGGGAGCCCGAGCAGCAGCACGGGGAGCAGCAGCAGGCCGCCCCCGCCGACCACGGCATCGATCCAGCCGGCCGCGAGGGCGGCGAGGCACAGGAGGACAACCATGGTCAGAGATATGTCGGGCATGATCGGGACCCTATGGACGGGGCGGTTGTAGCGTCCACGGATTTCGCGGGTGCCGGGGATCTTCTGAGGGTCTTCTGAGGTTCCGGCCGCGGCCAGCGGCCTTCAGGCCTGCGCCCGCGTTTCCCGGCCCCACCCTCACAGCCCGCCCCGCCCCCTCCCCCGCAACCCTCACATCCACCCCCCGCCCCCGCTGAGGGCAGAGTTCCCCGCGTGAAACAGACGTGATGCGGCCGGGTAACACCCGCCCCGCACGCTCATGAGCATGACCTCGAATACGCGTGTGGTGGTGATCGGCGCCGGCCTCGCGGGCGTACGGCTCGCCCGGCGGCTCGGTGAGCTCGGCACGCCCGCGCTGCTGGTCGGCGAGGAGGAGCACCGCCCGTACAACCGGGTCCTGCTCGCCGAGGTGCTGGCCGGGCGGTACAGCCCGGAGGTGATCTCCCTCCCGGCGCCCGCGGAGCTGACCCGTGCCCGCGTGACCGACATCGACCGTGACGAGCGGACCGTGCGCTGTGCGGACGGCTCGGAGATCGCATACGACACGCTGGTCCTGGCCACCGGCTCCAACCCGGTCCTGCCGCCCCTGCGCGGCCTGTTCGCCCCGGACCATGTGCTGCCCGAGGGCGTCCACGCCTTCCGCACCATGGACGACTGCCTGGGCCTGTCCAAGGCGGTACGGCCGGGTGTGCGGGCGGTCGTCATCGGTGGCGGTCTCCTCGGGGTCTCCGCGGCCCGCGCGCTCGCCGTACGCGGGGCGCAGGTCGTTCTCGCCCAGCAGTCCGAGCGGCTCATGGAGCGCCAGCTCGACCCGGCCGCGTCCAAGCTCGTCAAGCGGCACCTGACCGATCTGGGCGTCGAGGTGCACACCGAGTGCCGGGTGCGGGACGTACGCGTCGTCGGCGGCGCCGTCCGCTCCGTGGAGATGGCCGACGGGTACGCCCTCGACGCCGACCTCGTGGTGCTGGCCTGCGGCGTCCGCCCCCGCGCGGGCCTCGCCAAGGCCGCCGGGCTCGCCGTGCACAAGGGCGTCCTCGTCGACGACGAGCTGCGTACGTCCGATCCGCACATCCGGGCCATCGGCGACTGCGCCCAGCACGACGGCACCGTGTACGGACTGGCCACTCCCGCCCTCGAACAGGCCGACGCGCTCGCCCTGTCGCTGGCCGGCGACGGGGCCGCCCGCTACACCGGCACCCGTTCCCTCACCCGCCTCACCCTCGCCGGTCAGGCCCCCTTCGACCTCGCCGCGTTCGGCGAGACGGAACCCCGCCCCGGCGACGACGTCGTGCAGCTCGCCGACGCCACCCGCGGCACCTACCGCAAGGTCGTCGTCCGCGACGACCGCCTGGTCGGCGGGGTCCTCGTCGGCGAACTCGGCACCGTCGGCGCGCTCGCCCGCGCCTGGGAGGGAGCAGAGCCGCTCCCGTCCGACGGCGGCCCCCTGCTCCACCTGCTCACCAACGATGGAGGCTCCTGATGTCCACGACCGCACTTGTGGGGACCGGCCCCCGCCCCACGATCGTGCTCGTCGGCCATGGCATGGTCGGCCAGCGCTTCCTCGAAGCGCTCGCCGAGCGCGGCCTGACCGCCACGCACCGCGTGGTCGTGCTCTGTGAGGAGCCGCGTCCGGCGTACGACCGCGTGGCGCTCACCTCGTACTTCTCGGGCAAGACCCCGGACGACCTGTCCATGACGGACATGGAGTTCATCGAGAAGCACTCGATCGAGCTGTACGTCGGCGACGCCGCCGAGACCGTCGACCGCGAGGCCCGTACGGTCACCGCCCGGTCGGGGAACGTCTTCGAGTACGACACCCTGGTCCTGGCCACCGGCTCGTACCCGTTCGTCCCGCCGGTCCCCGGCAAGGACGCCGAGGGCTGCTTCGTGTACCGCACGATCGAGGACCTCCTCGCCATCGAGGAGTACGCCAAGTCCCATGCGGCGACCGGTGCGGTGGTCGGCGGCGGGCTGCTCGGCCTGGAGGCCGCGGGCGCGCTCAAGGGGCTCGGGCTGTCCACCCACATCGTGGAGTTCGCGCCGCGTCTGATGCCGGTGCAGGTGGACGACGGCGGTGGCGCGGCCCTGCTGCGCACCATCGAGGACATGGGCCTGACCGTCCACACCGGCACGGGCACCCAGGAGATCGTCGCCGACGCCTCGGGCGCCGTGGCCGGCATGAAGCTGTCCGACGGCTCCGAACTCGCCGTCGACATGGTGGTGTTCAGCGCCGGCGTCCGCCCCCGCGACCAGCTGGCCCGCGACTGCGGTCTCACGGTCGGCGAGCGCGGCGGCATCACCGTCGACGAGCAGTGCCGCACGGTCAACGACCCGCATGTGTTCGCGATCGGCGAGTGCGCGCAGGCGGCGGACGGCCGGGTGTACGGCCTGGTGGCCCCCGGTTACGAGCAGGCCGAGACCGTGGCCGCCACGATCGCCGCGGACGAGGCCTCCTTCACCGGCGCCGACCTGTCCACCAAGCTGAAGCTGCTCGGCGTCGACGTGGCGTCCTTCGGCGACGCGCACGGCACGGCCGACGACTGCCTGGACGTCGTCTACTCCGACTCCCGCTCGGGCCTGTACAAGAAGCTGGTCATCGGCCGCGACGGCACACTGCTCGGCGGCATCCTGGTCGGCGACGCGGAGGCGTACGGCACGCTGAAGGCCTTCACCGGCTCGGTCCCGCCGGTCTCGCCCGAGTCGCTGGTGCTGCCCGCCGGTGCCGGGGCCCCGGCGCAGCTCGGCCCGTCCGCGCTGCCGGACGAGGCGATCATCTGCTCCTGCAACAACGTCACCAAGGGCACGATCCGCGGCGCGGTCACCGACCACCAGTGCACGACCGTGCCCGAGGTGAAGAAGTGCACCAAGGCCGGTACGACCTGCGGCAGTTGCGTCAAGGTTCTCGGCCAGCTCGTCAACGCCGAACTGGAGGCCGGCGGCGTCGAGGTCGACAAGGGCCTGTGCGGCTGCTTCTCGCAGACCCGCGAGGAGCTGTACGAGATCGTCCTGGCCCTGCGCATCACCTCGTACCAGGATCTCCTCGACCGTCACGGCCGTGAGGGCGCCCGGGGCGGCGACGGCTGCGAGACCTGCAAGCCTGCCGTCGCCTCGATCATCGCCTCCCTCGCTCCGACGATCGGCGCGAACGGCTATGTCCTGGAGGGCGAGCAGGCATCCCTGCAGGACACCAACGACCACTTTCTGGCCAACCTCCAGAAGAACGGCTCGTACTCCGTCGTCCCTCGTATCCCCGGCGGTGAGATCGCCCCGGAGAAACTGATCGTGATCGGCGAGATCGCCCGCGACTTCGGCCTCTACACGAAGATCACCGGCGGTCAGCGCATCGACATGTTCGGCGCGCGGGTCGAGCAACTCCCGCTGATCTGGGCGCGGTTGGTGGACGCCGGCTTCGAGTCCGGGCACGCGTACGGCAAGTCGCTGCGCACGGTGAAGTCCTGCGTGGGCCAGACCTGGTGCCGCTACGGCGTCCAGGACTCCGTCCGTATGGCGATCGACCTGGAGCTGCGCTACCGGGGCCTGCGCTCCCCGCACAAGCTGAAGTCGGCGGTGTCGGGCTGCGCCCGTGAGTGCGCCGAGGCCCAGTCGAAGGACTTCGGCGTGATCGCCACCTCCAATGGCTGGAACCTGTACGTCGGGGGCAACGGCGGCGCCACCCCGCGCCACGCGGACCTCCTCGCCCAGGACCTGTCCGACGCCGAGCTGATCCGCCTGATCGACCGGTTCCTGATGTTCTACATCCGCACTGCCGACCGCCTGGAGCGCACGTCGACCTGGCTGGAGCGGATCCCGGGCGGCCTGGAGCACGTACGGGATGTGGTCGTCCACGACTCCCTCGGCATCTGCGACGAGCTGGAGAAGCTGATGGCGGCGCATGTCTCGCACTACCGCGACGAGTGGTCCGAGACCATCAACGACCCCGAGAAGCTGGCCCGGTTCGTCTCCTTCGTGAACGCGCCCGACGCCCCCGACCCGGTCGTCGGCTTCGTCCCCGAACGCGACCAGATGAAGCCGGACCTGCCGCTGCTGTCGATCGGCATGCGACCCACGGAATCCAAGGAAGCCGCCCTGGAAGGAAGCGCCCAGCGATGACCCTGGCACCCGAGACGACCGACCTCAAGGTCCAGCTTCAGCTGGCCGACGGCTGGTTCACGGTCTGCGACCTGAACCGGCTGCTCCCCGGCCGCGGAGTGGCGGCCCTGCTGCCGGACGGCCGCCAGGTGGCCCTGTTCCGCGACCGCAGGGGCGAGCTCTACGCCATCGACAACCGTGACCCGTTCAGCGGCGCGGCGGTTCTCTCCCGCGGCCTCACCGGCACGCACCAGGGCCGCCCGTTCGTCGCCTCCCCGCTGCTGAAGCAGCGCTTCGACCTGGTCTCCGGGCAGTGCCTGGACGACGAGTCGGTGCGGGTGCGGACGTACGAGGTGCGGGCGGCCTGACGCTGACGAGGACTCCGCGGCGGCCGGTTCGTCACCGGCCGCCGCGGAGCCCTCGGTTGGTCCGGCCCACGGTCAGCCCACGCGGTCGCTCGTTTCCGGGAGGGGGCGCGTGTCCAGGTAGAACCACTCGGCCGTGGTGCTCGGGGCGGGTGAGGACTCCGCGCCGGGATAGGCAGCGGGCAGGCTTACCACGTCGGGATAGCCCACCGGCCCGGCTGCCGTATCGGGATACCCGACCGGCCCGCTTACCGCGTCCGGATACCCGGCCGGCCCGGTTACCGCGTCCGGATACCCGGCCGGCCCGGTTACCGCGTCCGGATACCCCGTCGGCCCGGTTACCGCGTCCGGATACCCCGTCGGCACACCTGCCGCGCCGGGATGCCCTGTGGAGACGCCTGCCGCGTCCGGATACCCCCTGCCGGGATGCCCCGTGGGGACGCCTGCCGCACCGGGATACCCCGTCGGCACGCCCGCCGGGCCGGGATACTCCACCGCCTCGGCCTCCGCGCCCGCCGAGCCCGTCACCCTCTCCCCCGCGTCCTTCGCCTCCGGCACCCGCACCCCCGTGTCCGTCAGCTCCGGCATCAGCAGCTCCACCCGAAGCCCCGCCCCCCGCTGCTGGCTCACGAACTCGTCGATCTGCGTGCGGCAGGCATGGTCCAGGTGGGTCACACCGAGCAGGTCGAGCCGGATGCGCGGCTTGCCCGAGGTCGCGGCCTGTTCCAGGGCCTCGATCAGGCGCGGCAGCCGCAGGAAGGTCGCGTTGCCGGCCATGACGACCTTGGCGGTGTCCTCCTCGATGTGCTGCCGTACGACCGCCTGGGACATCCGCAGCGCGGCCAGCACCACTCCGGCCGCGAGGCCGACGAGGACGCCCTCCAGCAGCGCGGTGGCCGTGATGACGAGGGTGGTCAGCGTCATGACCGCGAACTCGCCCCGGTCCTGGCGCCACATCCTGGGGAACTCATCCGGGGCGAACAGCTTCCAGCCGCTGTGCACCAGCACCCCCGCGAGCACCGAGATCGGGATCAGCGCGAGGACCTGCGGCAGCAGCAGGGCGAAGGCGAGCAGCCACAGCCCGTGCAGGGTGCGGGAGATCCGGGTCTTCGCCCCGGCCTGGACGTTCGCCGAGCTGCGGGCGACGACCGCCGTGACCGGCAGCGCGCCGAGGATGCCGGCGACGGTGTTCCCGGCGCCCTGGGCGATCAGCTCGGTGTTGTACTTGGTGCGCGGTCCGGTGTGCATACGGTCCACCGCCGCCGCGGTGAACAGGCTCTCCGCCGACGCGATCACCGTGAAGGTGAGGATCGCGGTGATGATCCCGGCGTCGGCGAGCCCCGCGAACTGCTCCGGCCCCGGCATGTCGACCGCGTCCGCGAGGTTGCCGACCTGGAGCGTCTTCACGTTCACGCCCGGCAGTGCGGCGACCGCGATGCCGATACCGACGGCGACGAGCGCGGCCGGGATCTTCTTCACCGGGCCCGGCACCTTCTTCCAGACGAAGCTGAGCACGATGGTGACGACGCCGAGCCCGGCCGCGATCATCGCCTGCGGATCGGCCGCGACACCGGCGACCAGCCCGGGGACGCCGGCGATGTTCTCGAACGGCGTGCCCGGGGCCTTCGCGTCGGACATCGGATACAGCTGACTGAACATCAGCGGCAGCCCGATGCCCGCGAGCATGCCCTGGACGACGGCCAGGGAGATCGCCTGGAACATCCGGCCGAGCTTCACCAGCCCCAGCACGATCTGGAGGACACCGGAGAAGAGAACGATCACTCCGAGCATGACGACGCCGTGTTCGAGCACGGTCTCCGCGACGAGGGCGGCGAGACCGGCCGCCGGACCGCTGACCTGGAGAGTGCTTCCCCGGATCGCCCCGACCACCAGCCCGCCGACGACCCCGGAGATGATCCCCAGCTCGGCCGGCACACCCGAGGCGACCGCGACGCCGATGCACAGCGGCAGCGCCACCAGGAACACCACGAGCGAGGCGGTGATCTCGGTGCCGAGGTCGGCCTTCGCGGACGTACCGGAACCCTTGCCGGAACCGCCCTTCCGGGGCCCGGCCGCCCGCCGGTGCGCCCCGCTCATGACCCGTGCACCCGGAACCGGCCGTCCTCGTCCAGCTCGTGGACCGTGCCGGTGTCGATCTCGTAGTACCAGCCGTGCAGCCGCAGCCGGCCGGCGTCGATCATCCGCCGGGCGACCGGATACCCGCGCAGGACGGCGAGTTGGTTGCGGACGTTGAGCTGCACGACCTCGCGCAGCGCCGGATCCCCCGACCTCCTTCCCTCCTCGCCGAGTACGGGTTCCAGCCCCGGCCGCGCAAGCTCGAGCCACGCGTCGACGCGCGGCAGCCCGGACAGATCGGTGCCGTGTGTGAGCGCGCTCATGGCCCCGCAGTGGGAATGGCCACACACCACGACGTCCTGAACACCCAGCACTTCGAGCGCGTACTCGATGGTGGCGGCCTCGCCGGAGGCCGCGCCCTGCTCGTCGTACGGCGGCACGATATTGCCCGCATTGCGCAGCTCGAATATCTCCCCGGGCCGCGCTCCGGTGATCAATGCGGGAATCACCCGAGAGTCCGAGCAGGTAATGAACAAGGCCTCGGGAAATTGCCCGACGGCCAGTTTCCGGTATTCGTCGCCCTCGAAGTCGACCCGTCGCCTGAACGAGCGGGCGCGGTCCAGCAACGCCTTCATCGTGCCTCCCTGACACTGGTTCCGACCAGGAGCCACGAACGTAGGGGCCCGCATCCCAGAGGAAGGTTAAGCGAACCCCAAGGCAAAGAAATACAAGCGGTTTCTGAGGGCCATTTCACAAAGGTCCGGAATCGATGTCCGCGCCTGTGCATTTCCTTGTAGCGTGTCTACTCCCACAGCACGGGATTCGTGCTGTCCGGATTCATGGAGAGACAGGACGCCATGGGCGTACAAGTGCTGCTCATCGAGGACGACGAGTCGATCGCCGAACCGCTCGCCGACGGACTGCGGCACTTCGGCCTGACGGTCCACCACGTGGCCACCGGTGCGGAGGGGCTGGCGGGACCGTACGGCGATGTCGTGCTGCTCGACCTCGGCCTGCCGGACATGGACGGCATCGATGTCTGCCGCGGCATCCGCCGGTCCTCCGACGTCCCCGTCATCATCCTCAGCGCACGGGGCGAGGAGGCCGACCGGGTGCTGGGTCTGGAGCTGGGCGCCGACGACTATCTGGCGAAGCCGTTCAGCGTACGGGAGCTGGTGGCCCGGATCCGCGCCGCACACCGCCGCCACCGGCTGCCGCCCGCCGCCGACCCGTACGCGCAGCAGTCGTCGTACGAGGGCGAGTCGGCCGGCCACGAGACGCCGTACACCGATCCGGCGGACGACACCCCACCCGCATCAGCCGGCCCTCTCGTGGTGGACCGGCGGACCCGGCAGGTGTGGGTCGGGGACGTGCCCGTCACGCTGACGCCGAAGGAGTTCGAACTGCTGGCGCTGCTGTCCGAGGACGCCGGAGCGGTCTACTCGCGGCAGGAGATCCTCAACCGGGTCTGGGACGACCACTACGAGGGCCCCACCAAGACCCTGGACGTGCATGTCGCCACCCTGCGCCGCAAGCTGGGCCACCCGGCGTGGATCCAGACCCTGCGGGGCGTCGGCTTCCGGCTCGCCGTGCGCAGCCCCGCACCGGACCCCCCGCACGGTCCCACCGCCTCATGACCCGCCGGCTGCTGCTGAGCCACCTCAGCCTGGCCGCGCTCGTCCTGCTCGGCCTGGAGATTCCCCTGGGGTTCGTCTACACCCGGGCCGAGCGCGAACGGATCGTCAACTCCGCGAACAGCGAGGCCGATGCGGTGGCCGCGTACGCCGAGTTGTCGGTCGCCGCCCGACGCCGCGACCAGCTCGCCGAACGGGCCGAGCACTGCGCCGAGCGCATCGGCGGACAGGTGGTCGTCCTCGCCGCGGACGGCACCCTGCTGGCCGCCGCGCCCCGGCTGTCCGGCGCGGAGGAACGCGACCTCGCCACCAGTCCCGAGGTCACGGCGGCACTGCAGGGCAGGCCCAGCACGGACGTCCACGCCTCCACGATCGGCGGCGTGCACTACCTGTCGGTCGCGGCCCCGGTCGGCCACCGCGCGCCCGACGGCTCGGCGCAGGGCGCGGTACGGGTCACCCTGCCGACGGACGCGGTGGACGCCCGAGTACACCGGGTGTGGCTGCTGCTGGCCCTGGTGGGCCTCGCCGTCCTCACCGGCGTCGGGGCGGTGGCGTTCGCGTTCGCACGCTGGGCGGGCCGCCCCCTCCGGCGGCTGGAGGAGGCCGCGCACCGGCTCGCCGACGGCGGCCCGGCCGCCCCGGTGCCGGTCACGTCGGGCCCACCGGAGGTACGCAGCCTGGCGGCCGCGTTCAACCGCACCGCGGCCCGCCTCGAACACCTCCTCGCCTCCCAGCGCGCCTTCGCCGGCGAGGCCTCCCACCAGCTGAAAACCCCCCTGGCCGCCCTGCGACTGCGCCTGGAGAACCTGGAACCGGCCGTCGCCCGGCGTGCCCGGCCCCGGCTCGCCGCCGCCATCACCGAGACCGACCGGCTGGCCCGGATGGTCGAGGGCCTGCTGGCGATGGCCCGCCTGGAGGAGAACGCGGCCACACCCGGCCCGGTCGACGTGGGCGAGGTGTGCGCGGAGCGGCACCGCGCCTGGCTGCCGCTGTTCGAACGCGAGGGCGTCTCCCTCGTCCTGTTCGCTGGCAGCGTGGGACCGGTACTCGCCGTCCCCGGCGCCGTGGAACAGATCCTGGACAACCTCCTGTCCAACGCACTGCGGGCCTCCCCCGCCGACAGCACGGTCACCATGGAGCTACGGCTGCACACCCCCTCCCGCCGCCCCCTGCGCGACAGCCGCCCCTGCTGGGTCGACCTGCACATCACCGACGAGGGCCCCGGCATGACGGCGGAACAGCGCGCCCGCGCCTTCGACCGCTTCTGGCGTGCGCCCGGCGCCCCCAAGGGTGGCACGGGCCTGGGTCTGTCCCTGGTCCAGCGCCTCGCCCACGCAAGCGGCGGCGAAGTGAACCTGCGCCCGGCGGCCACCGGCGGCCTCGACGCGGTGGTCCGCCTCCCGTCCGCGGAGCCCTCACCGGTACGCCCACGCCGCCCCGTCCCCGTATACGCCGACGCGTCACGACCCGCCCCGCTCTCCTAGAAGGTCGTTTCAGCTGGTGATTCTGCGGTCACTGATGAGGACTGCGACGATGGTGACGCTGTCGAGTTCCTGTCGAGTTTGCCGAGTCGGTCGAGTTCGCCGAAGTCATCGAGTTACATCGGGCGCACCGACCCTTCATGCGCCACCCTTAACGGAGGTCCGAACCATGACTCGGAACCGCCCCCAGCCGTCCCGGCGCGCCTTCCTCGGCGGTACCGCCGTCGCCGCGCTCACGGTGGCCGCCGGCACCGGCACGGCCCACGCCGGCACGAAGACCACCTGGCCGACGGAGTTCCCGCTCCCCGACGGCTGGCTCCCCGAGGGCATCACCATCGGCAGCAAGCCGTACGCCTACATGGGCTCCCGCGCCAACGGCGCCGTCTACCGCACCGACCTGCGCACCGGCGAGGGCAGGGTCCTCCACGCGGGCGCGACGGGCACGGCGTCGATCGGCCTGAAGCTGGACCGCGACGGCCTGCTGTACCTGGCGGGAGGCGCCGGCGGTACGGCGAAGGTGGTGGACGCCCGCACGGGTGACCTGGTCCGGACGTACCAACTCACCACCCCCAACGCCACGTTCATCAACGACGTCATCCTGACCGGCGACCGGGCCTGGTTCACCGACTCCCGCAACCCGGTGCTCCACGGCGTCCCGCGCGAGGGCAAGGGAGCGGTACGGGAACTCCCGTTGACGGGTGACTGGGAGCAACTCCCCGACGTCAACAACGCGAACGGCATCGTGGCGACGCCGGACGGCCGGGGCCTGATCGTCGTGAAAAGCACCCCGGGCACGCTCTACCACGTCTCGCTGAAGACCGGCGAGGCGCGCGAAATCACCCTCTCCGGCGCGGACTCGGTGGTGAACGGCGACGGCCTGGTCCGCATAGGCCACACCCTGTACGTCGTCCAGAACCGTCTGAACCTGATCAGCGTCTGGGACCTGGACCGCGGCCTCCGCACGGCAACCCTCCGCCGCACGATCACGGACCCCCGCTTCGACGTCCCCACCACAGCCGCCCGCTACGGCAACCGGCTGTACCTGGTCAACGCCCGCTTCACGAGCCCGCAGACGCCGGAGACGACGTTCACGGGGGTGGCGGTCTCCCTCTGAGCCCCGACCGGCGGAAATGGGGCGGCCGCGCATCGGGCTGTGAGGCCCCGGTCACGCGGAGGCCGGAGCGCCGTCGGCCGCGTCGGTGGAGCGCAGCAGGCGCAGGAACGCCTTCACGCCCGCGATGATTTCCTGGTTGTCGGTGAGGCGGTTCACCGTGGACTCGAACTCCCTGCCCAGCGCGACGATCCTGCGGTCCGACTCCTCGGTCCGCTCGTACGTGCTCATGGCCAGCGCGTCCACGGCGCGGCGCAGTTCGGCGAGGGCTCGGTACTGTTCCTCCGCCTTCTCCTCCAGGGCCCGCGTCCCGGCCTCGGCGCGGTTCAGCCGGGCATGCAGCTCAACGACGTCGTCCCGCGGATACGTCACGTCCTTGAGGAGGGTGCCCAGGCGCCGCCGGAGCTGGCCGAAGTACGCGCCGGCCGGACGGAAGAAGGTGCTCAGCAGGAAGAACGCGGCGAACCAGTAACCCGTGAACTCTCCCGTCGCCCAGGTGACCGCGAAGACAACCGCCGCCGTCAGGACGTGACCCGCGACCGCCGCCCGGAGCATCGTGCGGGCGATGCGCGCGGCCTCGGCATCCCGGGCCGGGGAGACCTCCATGCCCTTCTCACGGCTTACCGCGATCTCAGCGAGCACCGCATGCGCGCGGAAGTACAGGTTCCAAGGCAGCGTGAGCAGGAGCAGCAGCCACAGAAGGCTCAGCACGCCCGCTCCGACGGCGAACACCACCGCG
Organism: Streptomyces sp. NPDC059866; assembly: GCF_042731325.1. Classification (NCBI taxonomy): domain Bacteria; kingdom Bacillati; phylum Actinomycetota; class Actinomycetes; order Kitasatosporales; family Streptomycetaceae; genus Streptomyces; species Streptomyces sp. NPDC059866. The sequence goes on from NZ_JBHWJT010000004.1 coordinate 17,895, forward strand.
GGCGGTGCCCCCGCCACGTATGCGAAGACCAGTGCTGCGGCCGCCGTCACGACGGCTACCACCGCCCCCAGAAATCTGCCCATGCCCCGCCTCCCGTCTGTATGTCGGCACAGCCCATCGTCCCCGGCTCGGTGCGGGTCGGCATGAGTAGGCGTACTCAGAGGAGCGTGCGGCGCGGCCGGTGTTCACCAGCGAGGCGGCGGCCACGGGATGAGACAACCCGTGGCCCTCCGGCCACCGTCTCGGCACCCCCGGCGGCCCGTCCGGGGGCACAGGCCCGTGCCCCGGTCCTCCCCAGGAGTGACGAAAGACACTGTTGGTGTTCAAGCGGCTCAGGCGCAATGCCGGCGCACTACGCACGCAAGATCCAAAAGAAGCGCTCTGGGGCCTGCGCAGGCCGGCCGAGCGGCAAGCGGGCGGTTGGTAGTTACGGGGCTCATGAGCCGGGGCGGACACCGTGCTCGGAGTACGGCGTGCGGTGCGAAGGCTGTCGGCCCCTCTCACGACCGACGGTGACCATCTGTCCTGCAGCACGTTTCCCCGGGTGGGCGGCTTGGCCTTGCCCGCCCGACCGACGGAAGGAACCCCATTGGACCCGACCGCAGTGGAACCGCCTGTGCTGCCCCGCAAGGAGTGGGTCAAGACGCTGCCCCAGGCCATCGTCGCGTCCTGCGTACTGCTCCATGACCTCGATGACCGCATCCTGCTGTTGCGCTACGCCGAGAGCCAGCCGAGTGCAGGCACCTGGTGCCTGCCAGGTGGAATGCTCGACCATGGCGAGGACCCGGTCAGCGCAGCACGACGAGAACTCTTCGAGGAGACAGGCATCGTCCTGGACCACGCCCCCCGCCTGATCGGATACGACCACCGCGCCGACGTCCAGGGAACGGGCCCCGTGATCGACTTCTACTTCGACGGCGGCACCCTCACCCGCAGGCAGACGATCACCCGCAGCCCCGAGCACAATGACTACGGCCTCTTCGACCTGACCGAGTTGGAAACCACACCCCTCACGCCCCCTCTACCGGCCCTGACCGCGCTCCAGACTGCCGTCCGGACGGGAACGGTCGTGTGCCTGCGCGAAGGAACGCCCGCGACACAAGGACCGTCTCTTTGATCCACGTACGGTGGGATGCATGAAGCTCGCGCCGTTCGTCGCTCGGGAACGATTTGTCAGGTCGCCGGTCGCCCGGCTGGCGACAGCCGACACCCGGGGCGTGCCCCATGCGGTGCCCGTGACCTTCGTGGTCGAGCACGACGTCGTGTACTTCGCGGTGGACGACAAGCCCAAGAGCACCTGGGACCTGCGCCGCCTGCGCAACATCCGGGAGAACCCCTCGGTGACGGTGCTGGTCGACCACTACGACGAGGACTGGTCGGCACTGTGGTGGGCCCGTGCGGACGGGCGCGGGGAGGTACTGGAGGATGAGCGGGAACGGCTTTCGGCGGTGGAGTTGCTGCGCGGCAAGTACGCCCAGTACGAGCACACCCCTCCCCGAGGCCCTGTGGTCGCCATTCGCGTCGACCGGTGGAGCGGCTGGGCGGCTCGGTGAATCATCCCGCCAGTACGAACGCGGCGAACGACATGACGATCACGGAGACGACGCAGAACACGAGGTGTGAGCACGGGTGGTCGTACCTGTCCCGCCTCACGCCCTCGTCGATCTCGCCGCTCCACACCCTGAACAGCTTGCGCGTCGAGAACATCCCGATCGTCAGTCCGATGAGGGCGAACGAGTACTGGGACCCGTCCCGGTGGCGTCATCGCCGTGGACGTCCGTGTCCGGCTGCTGCCACGGCCGCCCACGATCCGTACCTGCGTCGGCTGCGCTGCGTGTGTCCCACTGCGGAGGCACGGGGCGTCGCGGCTACTCTCGGCCTGGGCGCTTCACTCGCGGTGCAGCATGACCTTGAGGGCGCCGGTGTCGGTGCCGCGGACAAACACGTCGTAGGCATCCAGGGCGACCGGACCGTCGGGCTCTTCAAGGGACGATGGTCCACAGTCACGTGCCGCAGCTGCTCAAGCCCACCGGGGCCCTGTCTGCAAAGGCCGTCGGCGGAAGACCGGCATCGTCGGCTCCCCGCCGTGATTCAGCTCAGTCATGCGGAACGACGGCGACGGGGCAGCATGCGTGGTGGATGGCGGCGTCGGCTACGGAACCCAGGCGTGGTGCCAAGGATGGACGGTGCTTGCGTCGGCCGACGATCAGCAGCCCGGCGCTCTCGGCGTCCCGTACGACGGCCTTGGCGGGACTGTCGAGCCTGACCACGTCGACCACCTCCACCCCGGGGAACTTCTCGCGCCAGGGGCGCAGAGCCTGGCTCAGCTGCTTGTGCGCGTCCTGTGCGATCTCGTCGGTGACGTCATGATCTACGCCCCAGGGGGCGTACGCGTGGACCGGCAGGGCTTGACCATGGATGACGCGAAGAGGCGTGCCGCGCATTGCGGCGGTGCCGAAGGCGAATTCGAGCAGGTCGTCGCACGGTCCGTGCAGTTTCAGTGCCACCACTACCGCGCCTGCCGTACCTGGAGTGGGCGGCGGCCCTCCTTCGCGCTTCTCGGCACGCACCAGCACCACCGGCCGCTCAGCGCGTGCCACCACGGGCATGCTGATGTCGCCCATGAAGTAGCTCTCGACGGGCGTCAGCCCCTGTGAACCGAGCACGATCATCTCGGACTCCGACGCCGCCTGCAGCAGTGCGTCCTGGGCGTCCTCGGCGACCAGGTCGCCGACGACAGAAAGACCCGGGTGCCGTGCTTGGAGTTCTGCCCGCGCGTTGTGGACGATCCGCTTCGCCCAGTAGTTCTGATCGATCTCCGAGGGGGTGTTGGTCGGTTCTGGCGCCAGCAGAGGCCACGCATGCAGCAGGTGCAGAGTGAGCTTGCGCCGCTCGGCTTCGTCAGCGGCCCAATGGGCGGCGGCGAGGCTCTCGGGTGAGCCGTCGAGCCCCACGGTGATGACTGGCTCCATGGCGGCTGCCTCCGTCTCGTAAGAAGCTGGCACGAGGGTGAGTGAGTCCCTCCATGTCCAGACTGCGCCCAGCCCGCCGAGCACGGCCCCTTCTCATTCGAGGAGTACCCCAAAGCACCCTTCGGCGCATGCGGACCCTGGTGTGGCAGGCCCGGAACGGCGCGGAGTCCGGCACGAGAGGAGGACGCAGCAGTGGCGATTCCCCCGGTGGTCGGTATCGACGGATCGGAGGCGAGCCTGGAGGCGGTGGACTGGGCCGCCGACGAGGCAGTCCGACACGAGGTGCTGCTCCCTCGTGCATGCGGCGGCGCCGGATCACAACGCGGCCGACCTGGTTGCTGCTGCCCTGGAGCGGGCGTGGAAGGGCGCTCCCACGGTGCGGCTGTCGAGCGAGGTGCTGCATGAGGATGCGGCGTCCGCCCTGGTCGGCAAGGGGCGCAACGCCTTCGCGCAGGTCCTTGGGTCCAGAGGGCTCGGTGATCTCGCCGAGCTGCTCCTGGGGTCGGTCAGGTGGTCGAGGGACCGGCACGGCAGGTGCTCCTGGAAGCTGCGACACGCGCCGACCTGCTCGTCGTCGGAGCCCGCAGGCGGCGGCCACCTGGGGCTGCAGCTCGGCCTGGTCAACCACGCGGTACTGCATCACGCGCCGTGTCCGATCGCGGTCGTTCCGCAGATATGACTGGCATCGGTTGGAGGACCGAACCGGCGGGCGGCCCGCCCGTGGGTCCCGGCCGGCCGCCTGCCAGGACCTTCGGCCCTTTGACCGAGGCCTGCCGCTGTTCCATCGTGGGAGTGGCCAGCAATAGCTGGAGGTCATGTCATGAGCGCACAGGGTTCGCCGTACGCATCCAACCCCCACCCGCCGCACCAGAAGCACCCGTCCAAGGGCGCAAACCCACTGAGGCGTACGTCCGACAGGATCGAATCCTGGTTCTTCCGATTCCTGATGCTCGTACTCGCCCTCGGACTACCGGCGGCCTCGGTGGGTGCGGGGCTGACGGCCTACGAGGCTTCGATGCGCGTCGTGCAGGCCCAGTCGGCGCAGCGGCAGGCGATCACCGCCCGGGTGGTTTCGGATGCCGAAGGAGCGCGGGATGGTGCGGAGGACGTCATGCAGCGGTCGCAGGTCCGCTGGACGGGTAAGGACGGCAAGGAGAGGACCGGAACGGCCACGGTGAAGGCGGGTACGCCCAAAGGCGTGACTGTACGGGTCTGGCTGGACCGGGACGGAACCATCACCAGTCCGCCGATGACCGCGGACAACGCGACGGCCACCGCCTGGCTGGCGGGCGGCATGACAGCGGTCACGGTGGCCGCGGGGGTCCTCGCGGCAAGGGCGGGCATGCGCCGGGTGCTGGACGGCAGAAGGTACGCGCATTGGGACGCCGAGTGGGACGTGGTGGAGCCGTCTTGGTCCGGGCGCTTCCGCCAGTGACAGCCCTAGGGCTGCTCGGTTCCGAGGAGGTGCGGCGATGTCCGATGCGACGACCACCGATCCGTACGAGGTGACCATGGCGATGTCGTATCTGCGGGAGGGAATGACCGGCCCGGCGCCCCGGAGCCCGCAGCGAAGCACATCTGAATCGCATCGGTCCGTACCCGACATGAGGAGGAAAGCGATGCCGCACAGCGAGGAGTGGAGGGTTCACCTCTACCTCTTCGAGGACGAGGGAACGACCAAGGCACGTGTGGTGCTGGAAACCGGAGATGCGACGCTCACAGGTCACGGAGTCGCGCACCGTAATCCGGCGGACACAGATGTTCCTGAGATCGGTGACGAACTGGCAGCGGGCAGGGCCATGCGCGACCTCTCCGAGCAGCTGCTGGGTGCCGCCGAACGTGACATCGAAGGCATGGGGGCGGCCGCGACCGGGCCGGACCCTTACCAGGTCACTGGGTGGCCCATGTGACCGAAACCTCGCTGGTGTCCGGCTTCGGCTTGGGAACCCGACAAGCATCATGTCCGCGCTCAAGGGCGGACGCGCTGCCGCCTCGGAAGGCAAGGAGGATGACCGATGACGCTACCTGTCCGTCGCGGTCGGGGCGTCCTCCCGGCATGAGACCCGTTCCGCGAGCTCGAGGTCTGCACAGCCGGATGGACCAGCTCATGCGGTCCGTCTTCCCGGTGTAGGCGAGATCAGCCGGCCAAGGTCTGTGCGGGCTGGTGTTCCGGTCTCGTCCGCGCAGGGCCGGCGGTCCCGCCGTCGGCCCGTGCTCCCCACCTCGATCCGCGATCACGCGTCGGTCCGGTACGTGACGTGCTGAGCGACCGAGACCACACCGTCAACGCTCCGGCACAGCCTCTCGATGATGGGGATCAGGCTCTTGAACTCGACGGATCCGCCGAGGGTGACCTGACCCTCGCTTACTTCGACCGTCACCTCTGAGGGAGCAAGGCCCATCGTCTGGTGCAATACGTCCTGGGTGATCTCGTCGCGGATGGCGTCGTCACGGCGCAGGAAGATCCGTAGCAGGTCGCTGCGGCTGACGATGCCCTGCAGCCTGTCCGTCTCGTCCACCACGGGCAGTCGCTTGACACCGTGGACCTCCATCAGGCGGGCGGCCTCGACCACGGTCCACTCCGGTCGTGCGCAGACAGCGGGAGCCGACATCAGTTCCTCGGCCCTGGCCCCCTCGGCCTTGGCCCGCTCCCACGCCTCCAGATGCGGAATCGGTGTAAGGCCGGACGGGTCGGCCTGATCCGCGGACTTGCGCAGCAGATCGGCCTCGGACACCACACCCATCGGGCGGTCCAGCTCATCCACCACCGGTACGGCGGTGACATCGTTCTCCGCCAACAGCTTGACGATCTCTTTGAACGGCAGGTCACGCCGCGCCCGGACGACGTCTCGGGTCATGAGCTCTGCGACCGTTCGGTGGTGCATGTCGCCACTCCCTTCCGGGCACGTGACAGCCAGTCGTGGTCAAGCGTGTCAGGAACCAGTCGCCCACGGGTGAGCCGCTCGGGCCCGCGTTGTGGGGCCAGTGGTCCCGCGACCGGGCCCGCTCGGCCCCGGATCAGGGTTTCTCGTCCCGTGCGGCGGCGCGTCGCGCGTGGCACGTTGGGTACAGCAACATCTTGAGGAAGTGGCGGCGATCATGCGAGCTCACCTCGGCGATCAACTCGTCATCGAAAGCCCGACGACCGGCGCCACCAGGCGCGACGGCGAGATCGTCGGACTCCACCATGCGGATGGAACACCTCCCTACGACGTGCGCTGGTCGGACACGCACGAGGTGACGCTGGTGTTCCCCGGGCCCGACGCGCATGTCCGTCACCTGGAGCACAGGCCCGAGACAACTCACGAGCCCTCCCGGACGAGCGTGGATGAGCCAGGCGTCGTGTCAGACAGAACCCCGCCCTACGGGACACCCAACCCTGGCGACATCGGCCGACGCGTGGCCACCGAACGCGAACGACAGAAACTCACCCGGACAGAAACAGCCCGTCGCGCCAGGATGGCGCCGGACTACCTGGCGTACCTGGAGGAACAGCCGGCCGACCCGAGCCTGGCGACTCTCATCCGTCTGGCCGATGCTCTGGGCACCAGCGTCGCGGCCCTGAAAGGAGGCGGCCTCGATCTGCCGCCCGGTCAGGGCCTGGCGCTCCTGCACCCGCAACTGCGGGACCTCAGCCCCGACGAATGCCGCACCCGGCTTTCCACGCACGGCGTGGGCCGCGTCGCGGTGTCGACGCCCGACGGTCCGGCGATCGTCCCGGTGAACTACGAGGTCGTCGGCGGCGCGATCGCCTTCCGGACCGCGCCCGAGTCGGTTCCTGCGGCCGCCGTGGGATCGGACGTCGCCTTCGAGGTCGATCATCTGGACGAGGCCATGAGCCAGGGCTGGAGCGTGCTCGTCGTCGGTCCTGCGCGGGTTGTCACATCGCCCGACGCGGTGCGGCGGCTGGCCGATCGTGCCCACACCAAGCCATGGGCGGGCGGCGAACGCGAGATGTGGGTGTCGATCCAGCCCACGCGCATCACCGGCCGCCGTATCAGTCCGGCCGATCGGTAAGCGGCCACGGACTGCCGCTGCTACCGGCGCGCATTTCCCTGAGCAGGATCCCGCGACAGGAGCAGACAGGAGGTGCTGGAACTGGTTCAGGAAGCCGAGGCGCGGAACATCACCGACCGTGGCAGCGACCAGGACCTGGAGCAATGGACACACAGTGACGCTCCGTCGGTGAGCACTTCCCCGGACGGCGTCCCTGACCATGCCTTCGGGCCGCGCAAACGCGGCGGCAAAGCTCCCATGCGGGACTTCGCCGGGCCCAGGCCGGTGGCGGGCCGTGGCGCAGCCGACTTCGAGGTGTCCCCTCAGCTGGCCCTTCTCAGCACGAGCAACGACCGTCCGGAGGACTGGCTTCGCGCCGGGCAGGCCATGGAACGCGTCCTGTTGCTGGCCACCCTCGAGGGCCTGTCCAGTTCCTTCGCCACCCAAGCCCTCGAGTGGACCGACCTGCGCTGGCCGCTGCGCGACCCGGTGTCGGGAAGGGGCTTCACGCAGATGGTGCTGCGCCTCGGCTACGGCCCCAAGGGCCCCAGCACACCGCGCCGCCCGGTGCCGGAAGTACTCGACATCCAGCCCTGACCCGCCCGAGGTGCAGCCTGTCGGTCCCTACGCCTCGCCTGCGCTTCCATGATGGCCGACGGCACCCGCCATCGGCCGGTTCCGCGTGGTGTCCTGTCACTACTCGCCTTCCGAACCGGCCGGAGCACCGGTGAGATGGGACTCGACGTCCACCACGCCCTCCACCGCGCGGACGAGGCGCGCGGCAACGGAAACGAGCGCGGTGTCGCCGATCTGTCCGCGGAGAGTGACGACTCCCTCGTGCACGTTCACGTGGATGGCGTGGCTGAACGCGGGGAAGAGGTAGGCGATCACCGTGCGGCGGACCTCCTCCTCGATCTCCTCGTCCGACCGCAAGAACACCTTCAGCAGATCGGCGCGGCTGACGATCCCCTGCAGCATGTCCAAGTCATCGACCACGGGCAGCCGCTTGACGTGCTTCACGGCCATGATCCGCGCGGCCTGTGCCAGGGTGACGTCGGGGTGCACCGTAACGGCCGGAGTACTCATCAGCTCCTCCGCGGTCACTGCTCCCGCCTTGGCGACGTCGGACAGGCGCTGCCGCTGCTCGTGGAGGCTCATGGCCCTGTCGCGGAACTCCTCCTTGGGCAACAGGTCGGCCTCGGAGACGACACCGATGACGCGCCCCTCGCCCTCCAGGACAGGCAGGGCACTGACCTTCCACTGCTCCATGGTCCGGACGATCTCCTTGAAGGGCGCGTCGCGCCCGACGGCCACCACCGTCAGGGTCATCACATCGCTCACGATGTGCGGGGTCTCAGGCACTTCAGGCCTCCTCTCGCGTCGGCGTTTCAGGGCTCGGGCCCGGCGCCATAGGGCGCGTACAGGTCAAGCAGTCGCACCCGGGCAGCTCTGAGCCGGTCCGCGACGACTCCGGCGACGATTTGCTGGCTCCCTCTCGCGGGTGGAGCCCGCTCGCGCCACTTGTCCTGCTCTCAGCTTCAGCCTCCCGCGAGAAGGCGCCCGGCCTCAGGGTCTTAAGGGGCACGGCGGTGGGCTGACCGGCCCTACGACTCCACCATCGCCGCCAAGCGGGGCGGCGGCATCCGGCCGGAGGTCCCCCTTCAGGACCGATCCGCCTGTCGCGGTGGACCTTGGGCGGTGCGACGGTATTCACAGGGTGCTCGCAGAGGCCGGAAAGGAAAGCAGTGGGGAGCATGGAACTCCCGCTGGTCGTGGGTGTCGACGGATCAGCTTCCGGCCTGCAGGCGGTGGACGAAGCAGCGCGCCACAGGCTGTCATTGCGCCTGGTCTATGCCTCCCTGCTGGAGCGTTACGAGGGCAGCCGCCGTCCCTCAGCATCGACCTCCCCGCCGAAGAAGTCATGGCGGAGCGCATCATCGCGTCCAGCGCGGAACGCGCCAGGCAAGCCGATCACTATTGACGCCGGGGCCTACACGGACGAGGTCCTGCGGGCCATGGAGGAACACAAGATCCGGCGGCTGCCGGACATCGAGAACCATCGCCTGGTCGGCATGATCAGCGAGGCGGACCTCGCACGTCGACTGCCTGAGGAACAGGTGGGCCACTTCGGCGAGGTCGTCTGCGCGGCTAAGTGACCCTCGGTGATCACTGCCTCGTATACGAGCCCGGTCCTTAGACGCACATCAAAGACCGAACCGTCAGTCGTGCGGCACCAGCGCGACCGGGCAATGCACGTGATGGATCAGTGCATGGGCGACCGGTCCGGGGTGCAGTCCGACCGCTTCGCGGCGCCTGCGGCTGCCGACGACGAGCAGACCGGCGCCACTCACGGCAGGAACGAGGACGTGTGCCGGGCGTCCCTCGGGGAGGTTCTCCTTGACGACGAGGGTGCGGTACTTCTCTCGCCAGGGTGAGAGCAGCCCTGCCAGCTCGCGTTCCGCTTCTGTCCTGGTCCGTGCGCGTTCCTCGGCGTCCGGGAGGCCGCGGGAGAACGGCACATGCCAGGCGTGTATCACGCGCAGCGGCGCCCGGCGCCGCTCGGCGGCGTGGTATGCGAAGTCCAGAACGTCGTCGCACGGTTCGTCGACGTCGACGGCGACCGCGACGTCGCGGCAGGGCGTGCGGACTGACGGCTTTCCGTCGCCGTCCGGCAGATGCTCGTCCTCGGCGGTGTCACTGTCCCGTACCAGGACGATCGGCCGTTCAATGCGGGAAACCGTGGCCATGGCGACTGCCCCTGATACGAACCCGCCCAGGCCACTGGGCCCTTGGCTGCCGACGACCAGGAGTTCGGCGTTCTCCGCCTCGGCGAGCAAGGCGGGCACGGGCGGCCCGCACACCTGCTCCGCGGTGATGGACAGCTGCGGGTATCGCTCGCTCAGCTGGTCGAGCGCACTGTGCAGCACCCGGCGGGCGTGGTACTGAGGTGCTTTCAGCTCCGGCAGTGCCGTCTCGGGGGCGCCCTCCGGCAGGCCCGCCTCCCAGGCATGCACGAGCCGGAGCGGCAGTCCTCGGCGCAGGGCTTCCCTGGCCGCCCAGTCGGCCGCGGCAATGCCCTCACGCGAAACCTCAACACCGGCCACGACTGGCCTGATCATGACCGTCACCTCCCTGGTCATCTGGTGCGTGCGGGGACGGCTGGTGTGGCCCCCGCGTGTCTCATGCATGGGGCACGACGGCCACGGGACAGCCGACGTGATGGATGGCGGTGTGCGTGACGGGTCCAGTGCGCGGGCCCACCGGCCGGTCGGCCGTCCGGTGACCGACGACGAGGAGACTCGCACCAGTCGCGGCCCACACGAGCGCGGCAGAGGGCTTGTCCGCGGCGAACTCGATGATCTCGTCGCGCGGCTCGGTGATGTTGATGCCGAGCACCACGTCCCGGTAGCCGGTGCGTACCGAAGGCTGCCCCTCGTACGCCGGAATGTGCTCGTCCTCCGCCTCCTCGCCCGCGCGGACGAGGACGACGGGACGCGTGGCCCGCGCCACGACGCCGAGGGCGACCGAGCCGACGAGGAATCCGGTGAAGCCGCTCAGTCCGCGCGAGCCCAGGACGAGCAGTTCGGCCTGCTCGGCCGCCTTGACCAGGGCCTCGGTCGCAGGGCCCTCGACTTGCTCGTCCGACAGCCGGGTGTCGGGGCACGTGGCGCGGATCCGCTCCTCCGCCTGGCGCAGGTAACGCCGTGCGAGATGCCGCTGAGCGGCGTTCGCGGGTTCGCCGTCTGTCTGGCGGGGGTGCCAGTTCCCGGCATGCAGCAGGTGGAGCGGCCGGTCGCGGCGTACGGCCTCACGGGCCGCCCACTGCACGGCAGTCAGACTTTCGGCGGATCCGTCTACTCCGGCGACAACGGGCTGCACCATGACGCACACCTCCGTCAAGCTCGGTCGGCTCCCGATACCAGCGTCATGCCGTCGCGGATGCGGGAGGAAGGGCCACCAGGCCCGATCGAGGGCCATCAGGCCCATCTCACGGCCTCTTGTCTCGGCGACGGCCCAGAACGGGAACCGGAACGCGGCGGCCACATCGAAGGCCGACGGGAGCACCACGTCCACCTGGCCGAGACGGTCAGTCATGGGCGACGACGGCAACGGGCGCGGCGCAGTGGTGTATCACGGCGTGGGCGACGGCCCCGATGTGCGCCCCCAGGGGCGACCTGCGGATGCGCCGGCCGACCACCACCAGTTCCGCATCGGCGGCCGCCCGAACGAGCTGCTGAGCGGGCGCGCCGAGGGGGGACCGCTCCACGACTTCCACCGAGGGGAACTTCTGCCGCCAGGGCGCCAGGATGCCCGTGAGGCACCGTGCGACGTCCGGGCTGACCTCCCGCTCGGCTGCTGCCAGCGCGGAGGCGTCGCGTACGACCGGCGGAAGCGACCAGCCGTACACCGCCCGCAGGCGGCTGCCGCGCCGCGCGGCTTCGTCGAACGCGAAGTCCAGGATCGGGTCGCAGGAGTGGTGGATGTCCAGGCCGACGACCATATCGCCGGAGGAGCCGCCCGGAGCGGCCGTGGTCCGCCCGCCCGGCTGTCCCGACGCCCGTACGAGCACGACCGGCCGCTCGGTGGCACCGATCGTCGCCATGCCGACGGATCCGAGGAGGAAGCCCGTGACACCGCCCAGGCCGCGGGAACCGAGCACCAGCAGATCGGCCTCGGCCGCCTCGATCGACAGAGCGGCCGCAGGCCGGCCGGACAGCCGCCGTGTGCTGACCTCCAAGGAGGGACACAACCGCCGCATCTCCTCCGCGGCGGCGGCCAGAAGCTCGTCGGGCCACCGCGGTACCTCGGGGCCAGCGACCGGAATTGCCGCCGAGACCGGCCATTCGTCCGCGTAGACGAGGCGCAGCGGCACCTCGCGCAGCAGCGCCTCCTGTGCCGCCCACTCGGCGGCGGCACTGCTCTCGGGGGACCCGTCCAGGCCGACGGTCACCTGGTGAGGCATCGGGTGGATCTCCTTCGGATCGTGTGCGTGGCACGGTGCCCGGCTCACTGGCTGAGAGTCCCTACAGGCGCCGAGCGGCCCTGCTCACGGTGCGAGCAGCGACATCCCGACCACGGCCTCGACCGCGAGCAAGCCCCTGCGCGAGGCGCCTGGGCGGACTGTGTGGGAGTCCGCCCAGCCGGCCAGGGGCGCGACTCATGTGGTGTGCTTGATCTCGATGTGCTTCGGTTCCGGCTTCTCTTCGCCGAGGCCCACACTGACGGTCAGCATGCCGTCGGCGTACTCGGCATGGTGAATCGGGCGGGGAAAGCCTCGAACCACTCGGGCAGATCAGGGAACGGGAACTTCTGCTTGCGTGCGAGTGCAGCCATGACCAGGCTCCTCGGTATCGCGGTACGGCATACGTCCAGTCCACCGCACCAGGTGCAAGATCGCAGGGGCCAGAGAGGGCATCATCGAGGTCCGAAGCTCCCCAGGGTGCCGCCTCACGGACGATCGGCTTCCAATGAAGCGGGGCCCCTCGGTCTGCCGCGTCGACCGCCCTTGCGTACCGTGCAGGTATGGACCGGCGCAGCCGATGGCTGCCACCACGGGAGTGCAGACAGGCGGAGGAGCTGTGACATCTGCCGGCGAAGTACTCCCGATCGTCTTCGGCGTCGACATCTTGGAACAGGACGCTGCCCTGGCCTGGGCGACTGATGAAGCAGCCCGCCGCAGGGTGCCCCTCCACCTGGTCCACGCGGTGCTGCCCGTCACCCATCACGTGCGCGGTGTGGAAGAGACCGCACATCACAAGGCCTTGCGGCAGCTGGGGGACGAGGCGCTGGACAACGCCGAGGCGCGCGCCCATGAACGGCAGCCGGGTCTCGAGGTGACGACGTTCATCACGGATGCCGATCCGGCACAGGCTCTCGTACGGCAGTCCGCGCACGCGGCACTGGTGGTCCTCGGCTCGCTTCGGCTGGGTCGGCTGGCGGAAGTGCTGAGTGCTCTCTTCACGACCGTTCCGGTGAGCGCGAACGCCGCCTGTCCGGTGGTCGTTGTGCCGGAAGCCGGGCGCACGGTGGAGGAACCGCCGTATCTCGTGGTCGGGGTCGACGGCAGCCCGTCGGCCGACGCCGCCCTGGATCATGCCCTGGAAGCCGCCGCCTTGCGAGGCGCCTCGGTGCGTGCAGTGTGGGTGTTGCGACGCCCGCTGCTCGGATTCCTTGATGAGCAGGCAGAGCTCGAGTCGTGCCGCAGGCAGCTGCATGAAGCGACCGCTGCGCGGTCCGCCGCGTACCCGGACGTGCTGCTGAGCCATTCGGTGCTGCGGGGGCACCCGGCCTCTTCCACCTGGCCGAGCTCGGGACCACGCCCCTCACGGCCTCTCTGCCGACCCTGACCGCACTCCACACCGCCGCCTGGTCGGGGACGGTCGTATGCCTGCGGGAAGGCAAGCCCGTGATACCTGGCCGGGCCTTTGATCCTCGTACGGTGGGAGTAAGAAGCTCGCACCGCTCGACGCGCGGAAGCGATTTTCGCTTCCCCGTCGCCCGGCCGGCGACAGCCGACGCCGAAGGAACGCCTCATGCCGTGCCCGTCACCTTCGCCGTCCTGGACGACGTCGTCTACTTCGCGGTCGACCACAAACTCAAGAACACGTGGGACCTGCGCCGCCTGCGCAACATTCGGGAGAACCCTTCGGTGACGGTGCTGGTCGACCACTACGACGAGGACTGGTCGACTCTGTGGTGGGCCCGTGCGGACGGGCGCGGGGAGGTACTGGAGGACGGGCGGGAACGGCTTTCGGCGGTGGAGCGGCTGGGCGGCTCGTTCACAGAATGCCGCTTCATGAGCGGAGAGCTACCGTCCGGTCACGTCACGTTCGCATCACGGGTCCGTCATATCGCCGCAGTATCAACCAGGCCCCCCCATAGCTTCATCACCTCGCTGTCCACGCCGATCACCTCTCCGTGATCGTGCGCATGGATATCCGCACGAAGCTGGGGGCTCCCTGTGTATTCGTTCCGCAAGCCTGCCGCCGTGGCCGTCGCCGCGCTGGCGCTGGCCGCTCTGCCGGCCACCGCCGAGGCCCATGACGGCAGTCACCCGTTCAAGAACTGCACCGAGGCGTACGAGAACGGGCACGCCAGCATCCCCGAGGGTGACGAGCACTACGGCGACCACCTGGACCGCGACGGGGACGGCGTCGGCTGTGACCGGCCGCCCGCGGACTTCGTGCCCGCCGATGACGAGGGGACCGACAGCGGTGAGGGCGCCTCCTCCGACGCAGGGGCGCAGGAGGACACCGACCTGGCCGAGACCGGCGGCAGCAGCGCCACCCCGTACATCGCGGGCGGCGGCGCGGCCGTCCTGCTCGCCGGGGGCGGCGTGCTCTTCGTGGCACGCAGGCGCCGCGACGCCCGCTGACCGGTCCCGAGGCACGGCAAAGGGGGCGGCACCCTCCGCACAGGGTGCCGCCCCCTCTTCCTGTCTGCCGGAGCCGCCGCCGGATCGGTGAGGGTCGGGGATCAGCGGCGGCTCCGGGGTCGGTGGGTCAGCGGTGGTCGCTGCCCGTCGACTGGGATGCCGCCCGGCCCGCCTCCAGGCGCGCCACCGGAATCCGGAACGGTGAGCAGGAGACGTAGTCCAGTCCCACCTCGTGGAAGAAGTGGACCGACTCGGGGTCGCCGCCGTGTTCGCCGCAGACGCCGAGCTTGAGGTCGGGGCGGGTTTCGCGGCCGGCCTTCGCGGCGGCGGCGACCAGGGAGCCCACGCCGTCCTTGTCGATCGTCTCGAAGGGGCTGACGCCGAAGATGCCCTTCTCCAGGTATGCGGTGAAGAAGCTGGCCTCCACGTCGTCGCGGCTGAAGCCCCAGACCGTCTGCGTCAGGTCGTTCGTGCCGAAGCTGAAGAACTCGGCCGCCTCGGCGATCTGAGCGGCGGTCAGCGCTGCGCGCGGCAGTTCGATCATCGTGCCGATCGCCAGCTTCAGTTCCGTACCGCTCGCGGCCTGGACCTCCGCGATGACCCGGTCGGCCTCCTCGCGGACGATCTCCAGTTCCTGGACCGTGCCGACGAGCGGAATCATGATCTCGGCGCGCGGGTCGCCCTTGGCGTTCTTGCGCTCGGCCGCGGCCTCGGCGATCGCCCGGACCTGCATCGTGAACAGCCCCGGGATGACCAGGCCGAGGCGCACGCCGCGCAGGCCGAGCATCGGGTTCTGCTCGTGCAGGCGGTGCACCGCCTGGAGCAGGCGCAGTTCGTTCTCGTGCGGCTCCTGACGGGACTCCGCCAGGGCGACGCGGACGGACAGTTCCGTGATGTCGGGGAGGAACTCGTGCAGCGGGGGGTCGAGGAGACGGATCGTCACCGGGAGGCCGTCCATCGCCGAGAACAGCTCCACGAAGTCCTGCTTCTGGAGCGGGAGCAGCTCCTTCAGGGACTCCTCACGCTCGGTCTCCGTGTCGGCCAGGATGAGGCGCTCGACCAGCTCACGGCGGTCGCCGAGGAACATGTGCTCCGTACGGCACAGACCGATGCCCTGGGCGCCGAAGCGACGGGCGCGCAGCGCGTCCTCGGCGTTGTCCGCGTTGGCGCGCACCCGCAGGCGCCGCTTGCGGTCGGCGAACGCCATGATCCGGTGCACGGCCTCGACCAGTTCGTCGGCGTCCTGGGCACCCGCGTGCATCCGGCCCTCGAAGTACTCCACGACCGGAGACGGAACCACCGGCACCTCACCGAGGTACACCTTGCCGCTGGAGCCGTCGATGGAGATGAGGTCGCCCTCCTCCACCACATGCCCACCCGGCACCGTCATCCGGCGCCGCTTGGTGTCGACCTCCAGCTCCTCCGCGCCGCAGACACAGGTCTTGCCCATGCCGCGGGCCACGACGGCGGCGTGGGAGGTCTTGCCGCCGCGCGAGGTGAGGATGCCCTCCGCGGCGATCATGCCGTCCAGGTCGTCGGGGTTCGTCTCACGGCGGATCAGGATGACCTTCTCGCCGGAACGCGACCACTTCACCGCGGTGTACGAGTCGAAGACCGCCTTGCCGACCGCCGCACCCGGCGACGCCGCGATGCCCCGGCCGACCTGCTCGACCTTGGCGTGCTCGTCGAAGCGCGGGAACATCAGCTGGGCGAGCTGGGCGCCGTTGACTCGCTGGAGCGCCTCCGCCTCGTCGATCAGGCCCTGGTCGACCAGCTGCGTCGCGATCCGGAAGGCGGCGCCCGCGGTGCGCTTGCCGACGCGGGTCTGGAGCATCCACAGCCGGCCGCGCTCGATGGTGAACTCGATGTCGCAGAGGTCCTTGTAGTGGTTCTCCAGCGTCTCCATGATCTGCATCAGCTGGTCGTACGACTGCTTGTCGATCTGTTCCAGCTCCGCGAGCGGGACCGTGTTGCGGATGCCGGCCACCACGTCCTCGCCCTGGGCGTTCTGGAGGTAGTCGCCGTAGACGCCCTGGTGGCCGGAGGCGGGGTCGCGGGTGAAGGCGACGCCCGTACCGGAGTCCGGGCCCAGGTTGCCGAAGACCATGGAGCAGACGTTGACCGCGGTGCCCAGGTCGTGCGGGATGCGCTCCTGGCGGCGGTAGAGCTTGGCGCGGTCGCCGTTCCAGGAGTCGAAGACCGCCTTGATGGCGAGGTCCATCTGCTCGCGCGGGTCCTGCGGGAAGTCCCGGCCGGCCTCGGTCTTGACGATCTTCTTGAAGCGGGTGACCAGCTTCTTCAGGTCCGCGGCCTCCAGCTCGGTGTCGACCGTGACCTTCTTGGCCTCCTTGGCCTTCTCCAGCGCCTCCTCGAAGAGGTCGCCGTCGACGCCGAGAACGGTCTTGCCGAACATCTGGATGAGGCGGCGGTAGGAGTCCCAGGCGAAGCGTTCGTCGCCGGCCTGCTTGGCAAGGCCCTGCACCGACTTGTCGGACAGGCCGATGTTGAGGACCGTGTCCATCATGCCGGGCATGGAGAACTTCGCGCCGGAGCGGACGGAGACGAGCAGAGGGTTGTCCGCCTGGCCCAGCTTCTTGCCCATGCGCTGCTCCAGCGCGTCGAGGTGCGCACTCACCTCGTCACGCAGTGCCGCCGGCTCCTCGCCGCTGTCGAGGTAGACCTTGCAGGCCTCGGTGGTGATGGTGAAGCCGGGCGGGACGGGGAGGCCCAGGTTGGTCATCTCGGCGAGGTTCGCGCCCTTGCCGCCGAGGAGGTCCTTGAGGTCCTTGTTGCCCTCGGTGAAGTCGTAAACGAACTTCACGCCCTCAACGCTCGAACCAGCCTGAGCTGCTACGTGGGGATCTTTGTTTTCCGACACGGGTCCCAACTCCTTGAGGACGCGGTGGCTGCCCTGACGGCGAGGAACATACCCAGATCGAAGGCGCCTGGGTACGTCCACTTGCCCGTCATGCGCCTGTAACCAGTCGTCCGCCACCGGATCGAAAGTCAAAGCTTGGTAAGCGGTGGCGGGCGGATGTTTTCACTTCTTGAACGCACGCCTCCCCGAGGACCGGGATTCTCGCTCACATGAGCGGCATTCAGCACGTCTGATTTCGATCGATGAACGATCAAGGGGTGGCACTCAGTGCCACCCCTTGGAGAAGTGCAGTCGCGCATGATCCGCTCATCTGAGCGCGACCCTTATCAAGGGTGGCGAGAATCACGCTGCCACAGGGGGCGAGATTTCACCATGCGGACGCCCGCGAGAGACCGCAACCGGAGCGTCACACGGTCACACCCCGAGCGCCCGCAGCCTCTCCTCCACCCGCTCCGGCGCGTACAAGTGCTCCACCACCAGTGCCCCCGCCCCCACCAGCCCCGCCCGCTCCCCCAGCCGCGAGGTCACCACGTCCAGCCGGGCCGTGGAGCGGGGCAGCGCCCGCTGGTACAGCAGCTCCCGTATGCCGGTGACGAAGGGAGTTCCGGCCAGGTCGCCCGCGATCATCAGCACCCCGGGGTTCAGCAGCGTCACGACCGTCGCCAGTACGTCCCCGACCCGGCGCCCGGCCTCCCGGGCCAGCCCCGTGGCCTCCGGATGCCCGGCCTCGAGCAGGTCCCGCACATCTGCGCCGGAGGCGGCCGGCACCCCGGCCTCGGCCAGCCGCCGGGCCACGGCGCCCCCGCTGGCGACGGCGGCCAGACAGCCGTAGGAGCCGCAGCGGCAGAGCGCATCCGCGCCTTCCGGCACCCTGATGTGGCCGATGTCCCCGGCGCCGCCGTCGATGCCCCGGTACAGCGAGCCGTCCACCACGACGCCCGCGCCGATCCCCGTCGACACCTTGACCAGCACGAACGCCGAGCAGTGCGGGTAGCCGGTGCGCTGTTCGCCGTACGCCATGAGGTTGGCGTCGTTGTCGACCAGGACCGGCACCTCACCGGCACCGGTGTGCTCGGTGAACGCCCTGGCCAGGCGGCCGCGTATGTCGTAGCCGTCCCAGCCCGGCATGATCGGGGGCTGGATCACCCGGCCGGTCTCGCAGTCGACCGGGCCCGGCACGGCGAGGCCGATGCCGCAGACCTCCTGCGCACCGCGCCCGGCCTTCTCCAGCAGCTCCGCGAACCAGCGGCCCAGCTCACCGAGGACCGGCTCCGGGCCGTCCTCGATGACCAGGGTGCCGCCGTGCTCGGCGAGGATCTCGCCGCTCAGCGTCAGGACGGCGGCACGCGCGTGCCGGGTGTCGAGGTCGGCGGTGAGGACGACCGCGTGGGCGTCGTCGAACTCCAGGGTGATGGAGGGCCGGCCGCCGAGCGGGGAGTCGACCGGGCCGCCGGCGCCCTCGCGCAGCCAGCCCGCGCGGAAGAGGCGGTCCAGGCGCTGGCCGACGGTGGCCCGGGAGAGGCCTGTGACCTGTTGGAGCGCCCCACGGGTGGTGGCGCGGCCGCTGCGCACCAGCTCGAGCAGTTCCCCGGCGCTCGCCTGGCTCGCGCTCCGTCCAGCCATACCTGCGCACCCCCTTGTGTTTCTCAACCCTGCATTACATATTGGGTTTTGCGTGTTAAATAGACGTAACTCTACGGTAGCGATGGTCGAACCGGTCGCCTGGACGTCTTTCGGGGAGCCCCGAGTGGATCGCACTGCCCAGCTCACGTTCCGTCCCGCCGCGCGGGAGGTTGTATACGATCCGGTCCCGGCGCAGGATTCGCCGCACCTCAGGGCCGCGCGCGTCCTGGAGGGCAACTGGACCGGAACGTCGACGGTGCCCTCGCGCGGCCTGTACCCGCACCAGTGGTCCTGGGACTCGGGGTTCATCGCGATCGGGCTCCGGCATCTGTCGCCGTTACGGGCCCAGACGGAGCTGGAGACGCTGCTGGCCGCGCAGTGGGGCGACGGGCGGATCCCGCACATCGTCTTCAACCCCTCCGTGCCGCTGGACGCGTACTTCCCGAGCCCCGACTTCTGGCGCTCCTCGACCGCGGGACGCGCTGCGGGTGCCCCGCGCACCGTACAGACCTCCGGCATCGTGCAGCCACCGGTGCACGCGCTGGCGGCCTGGCTGGTGCACTGCGCCGACCCGGGCCTATCGCGGGCGCGCGGCTTTCTCGCCGGGGTGTATCCGCGGCTGGCGGCCTGGCACCGCTATCTGCTGCACCGGCGTGACCTGGGCGGGGGCGGGCTCGCGTCGGTCGTGCACCCGTGGGAGCAGGGGATGGACAACAATCCCTGCTGGGACGCCCCGCTCGCCCGTGTCACCCCGGCCCCGGCCCGCTCCTTCCGTCGCGCCGACCTCGCCCACGGCGCACCCGAGGACCGGCCGACGGACCTCGACTACGGGCGGTATGTGCGGCTGGCGACGGACTACCGGGACCGGGGTTACGCCGACGAGGACAGCGCGTTCGCCGTGGAGGACCCGGCGTTCAACGCACTGCTGATCGCCTCCGAGCACGCGCTGGCCCGCATCGCCCGCGAGCTGGGCGCGACGGGCACGGCCCGGCAGGCCCGCGCGGAGCGCCTGACGGGCGTCCTCATCGACCGGCTGTGGGATCCGGCCGAGGGGATGTTCTTCTGCCGGGACATCCGAAGCAGCCGGGACATCCGAAGCAGCCGGGACATCCGAAGCAGCCAGGACACCCGAAGCAGTCAGGACGCCCGAAGCAGCCAGGACGCCCGAAACGGCCAGGACACCCGCAGCAGCCAGGACACCCGCAGCGGCGGCCTGCTCCCCGAACGCAGCGTCTCCGGCCTCGTCCCCCTCCTCCTGCCCACCCTCCCCCGCGCCGTAGTCGCCGCCCTCGTGCGCACGCTCGCCGGTCCGCACTTCGGCGCCGGTACCCGGCTCGTGCCGAGCTACGACCTGCTCGGCGAGGCCTTCGATCCGCACCGGTACTGGCGCGGCCCGGCCTGGTTCAACACGAGCTGGCTGCTGGAGCGGGGCCTGAGGGTGCACGGCGAGACGGAGCGGGCCGGCGCGCTGCGCGAGGCGATGCTCGACACCGCCGACGCATCCGGGTTCGCGGAGTACGTGGACCCGTCCACCGGCGCGGCCTGCGGGGCCACCGGCTTCAGCTGGACCGCCGCGCTCACGCTCGACCTGCTGGAAGCCAAGACGGCCGACACAACCAACGGATCCAAGGGAGGGGACCGGGGATGACGAACCGGCATCATCTGCTCGTGCACGGCGGGACGTTCGCCGCCGTGGGCGACAGCGGGGACATCAGCGGTGTGCGCAGCGGCAACTCCCCGGACGGGCTGTTCGTGCGCGACGGCCGGCACCTCAGCCGCTGGCAGCTCACGGTCGACGGCGCCGTGCCGGAGGCCCTGAGCCCCGTGACCGGCGGGGACACCACGCGCTGTGTGCTGGTCCCGCGGGGCGGCCGCCAGGAGCCGACCGCGTACGCGCTCTTCCGTGAACAGGCCGTCGGGGACAGCTCGTTCGTCGAGTCGCTGCGCGTCACCAGCAACCGCCCGGTGCCGACCACGATCCGCCTCGCCATCACCGCCGACGCCGACTTCACCGACCAGTTCGAACTGCGCTCGGACCACCGCACCTACACCAAGCCCGGCGCCCTGCGCTCCCGCCAGGTCCTCGACGACGGCGTGGAGTTCACCTACCAGCGCGGCGCGTGGCGTTCCTGTACGACGGTGACGGCCGAGCCCGTGCCGGACGCCGTCGAGGAGACCGGCACCGGCGCGCGCCGCCTCGTCTGGACCCTCGACCTGGAACCGCACGGCACGGCGGAGCTGACCCTGCGGGTGATGGCGCGCCCGCACGGCGAGAAGCGGGCGCTGCGCGTACCGCGCTCCCCCGCCGCCGTCACCGAAGAACTCCTCGACAAGGAGGGCAGGTTCGTCGAGGGCATCGCCTTCCCGACCGGCTGGCCGGAACTGGCGGCAGCCTGTGCGCGCGGCCTCGCCGACCTGGCCGCGTTGCAGGTACCGGCCACCGGACCGGACGGCGAGGAGCTGCGCGTCCCCGCCGCAGGGGCGCCCTGGTTCCTGACCCTGCTCGGCCGCGACGCCCTGCTCACCTCCCTGTTCGCCCTCCCGTACCGGCCGCAACTCGCCGCCGCCACGCTCCCGGCGCTGGCCGCGACCCAGGCGACCGGGACGAACGCCGAGTCGGTCGCCCAGCCCGGCAAGATCGTGCACGAGGTGCGGGGCGGCGAGCTGGCCCACTTCGGGCAGGTGCCGTACGGGCGGTACTACGGCTCGGTGGACGCGACCCCGCTGTTCCTCGTCCTGCTCGGGGCGTACGTCGAGCAGACCGGGGACACCGGGCCGGCCCGCCGGCTGGAGCAGCACGCCCGCGCGGCGGTCGGCTGGATGCTGGACCACGGCGGGCTGACCTCGCGCGGCTATCTCGTCTACCGCGCCGACCAGGGCGGCCTGGCCAACCAGAACTGGAAGGACTCCCCCGGCGCGATCTGCTGCGCCGACGGCACCCGGCCGACCGGGCCGGTGATGGCGGCGGGCGCGCAGGGCTACGCGTACGACGCGCTGCGCCGCACGGCGTGGCTGGCCCGCGCGGTGTGGCGCGACGAGACGTACGCGGCGCTGCTGGAGCAGGCGGCCGGTGATCTGCGGGACCGTTTCCAGCGGGACTTCTGGATGCCGGACCGCTCCTTCCCGGCGCTCGCGCTCGACGGCGAGGGGCGCCAGGTGGACGCGCTGGCGTCGGACGCCGGGCATCTGCTCTGGTCGGGGCTGCTGGACAAGGAGTACGGCGAGCTCGTCGGCCGGCGGCTCCTCGAACCCGACTTCTTCTCCGGCTGGGGGGTGCGCACGCTGGCGGCCGGGCAGCCGGCGTACCACCCGCTGTCGTACCACCGCGGTTCGGTCTGGCCGCACGACAACGCGCTGATCACGCTGGGTCTGGCCCGCTACGGCCTGCACGACGAGGCCCGCACCGTCGCCCATGCCCTGGTCGACGCGGCGACCGCGGCCGGGCACCGGCTGCCGGAGGTGCTCGCCGGGTACGGCCGGGACACCCATGCCGAGCCGGTGCCGTACCCGCACGCATGCGAACGGGAGTCCCGCTCGGCGGCGGCACCGCTGGCGCTGCTGACGGCGGTCGGGGGCGCGTAAGCGCTCCGCTGGGGAAGCGCCGTGATCTGCCGTCGATCGTCTGCGGCACCATCGTGGCTGGTCGCTCCCCCACTCTCGACTTCTCCCCCACTCTCGGCTTCGCTCGAGCGGGGGGACCCCCATGAGCGGGGGGACCCCCATCGCGGCGGAGCCGCATATCGACAGAGCCCCGCGCCCCTTCAGGGCGCTGCCCAACCGCAGCGGAATTTCGTGACGGAACGGGTGAACGGAGTCCGCGGTCCAGCCGTACGACACTGCGGCGGACCCGTTCCCCCACGCCGGGTCCGCCGCTTCACAGTGCTTTCGTACGGAGGGACCCCCGGGTGGCTGTCTTCACGCGTCAACCGCAGCACACGACCGACGACGCACCGCAGCCCTCGGATCAGACCGCGGAACCCGCCGCCCCCGAAGGCCGCCTGGCCCGCTGGCGTGCCGCACACCCCACCGCCGCCCGCGCCCTGCGCTGGACCGCGACCGCCCTCTCCGTCGCCCTGGTCCTGTTCGCGCTGCTCGTGCCGAACACCCTCGCCGCCCTCGAGTGGGGCAAGTTCGTGCGGATCCCGGTGGAGGCGATCATCGGTGCCGCGGTGCTGCTCGTGCTGCCCCGCCGGCCGCGGTTGGTGGCGGCGATCGTCGCCGGGGTCGGGCTCGCCGCGCTGACCGTGCTCAACCTGCTCGACATGGGCTTCAACGAATACCTCGGCCGCGGCTTCAACCTGGTCCTCGACTGGGGTCTGCTCGACGACGCCCAGTCCTACATGAAGGACACCATGGGCGGGGCGGGCGCGACCGGGCTGGCCATCGGGGCGATCGTGCTCGCCGTGCTGCTGTTCGCGGTCATGACGCTGGCGACGGTCCGGCTGAGCAACCTGCTCGTCCGGCATCGCACCGTCGCCGTCCGCTCGACGCTCGCCGCCGCCGTCGTATGGACGCTGGCGTACGCGCTCGGCGTGCAGTTCGCCGGGCTGCCGATCGCCTCCGACCATGCGACGGCGCTGCTGGAGGTCCAGAAGCGGCGGGTGCAGACCACGCTGCGCGACGAGGCGGCGTTCGAGCGGGAGGCGAAGGAGGACGTCTTCGGCAGCACGCCCGGCGACCAGCTGGTGCCGGACCTGCGCGGCAAGGACGTCCTGTTCACGTTCATCGAGAGCTACGGCCGCAGCGCGCTCGAGGACCCGCTGATCTCGCCCGGTGTGCTGAAGTCCCTGGACACCGGCGACAAGGCGCTGACCGAGGCGGGGTACGCCGCGAAGAGCGGCTGGCTGACCTCGGCGACCTACGGGGGCAGCAGCTGGCTGGGGCACTCCACGTTCCTGTCGGGCCTGTGGATCAGCAGCCAGCAGCGCTTCCGCACCGTCACCTCCGGCGACCACCTCACCCTCACCAAGGCCTTCCAGAAGACCGGCGACTGGCGGACCGTCGGTGTGGTGCCGGGTGTGCAGAAGGGCTGGCCGGAGGCGAAGTTCTACGGGCTGGACAACGTCTACGACGCCTTCCATCTCGGCTACAAGGGGCCGAAGTTCAGCTGGTCGACGATGCCGGACCAGTACGCGCTGGAGGCGTTCCAGCGACTGGAGCACGGCAAGAAGCGCGACCAGCCGCTGATGGCGGAGATCATCCTGACGTCCAGTCACCAGCCGTGGGCGCCGATCCCGGAGATGGTCGACTGGGACGAGCTGGGCGACGGCTCGGTCTTCGACGGCATCGAGAAGGCGGGCACCGACCCCTCCGAGGTGATCGCCGACTCGGACCGGTCCAAGGAGGAGTACGGCAAGTCCGTCGCGTACTCGCTCACCAGTCTGACCCAGTGGCTGGAGCGCTACGGCACCGAGGACACCGTCCTGGTCTTCCTCGGCGACCACCAGCCCATCGCCCGGGTCAGCGGCCAGCGCGCCAGCCGGGACGTACCGGTCACGATCGTCGCCAAGGACCCGAAGGTGCTCGACAAGATCTCCGGCTGGGGCTGGACGGACGGCCTCAAGCCGGACCAGGACGCGCCGGTGTGGAAGATGAGCGACTTCCGGGACCGGTTCCTGACGGCGTACGGCTCCAAGCCCAGCGGGTGATCAGCCGCCGGAGGTGTCCAGCTCCGCGTCCTCGCCGATCCCCGCACAGTCGTACGGGTCCTTCAGCCAGCCGTCCGGGAGCACCACCCGGTTGTTGCCGGACGTACGGCCGCGCGGCCCGCCGGCGCCGGCGGGCCAGGGCTGGTCGAGGTCCAGCTCGTCCAGCCCGGAGCGGAGTTCCTCCAGGGAAGAGGTGATCGCGAGCCGCTTGCGCATCTCCGAGCCGACCGCGAAGCCCTTGAGATACCAGGCGACATGCTTACGGAAGTCGATGACGCCACGGGACTCGTCGCCGATCCACTCGCCGAGCAGGGTGGCGTGCCGGACCATGACATCGGCGACCTCGCGCAGGGTGGGCCTACGGAAGTCGGCCCGTCCCTCGAAGGCGGCGACCAGGTCGGCGAAGAGCCACGGCCGCCCGAGGCACCCGCGCCCCACCACGACCCCGTCGCAGCCGGTCTCCCGCACCATCCGCAGCGCGTCCTCGGCCGACCAGATGTCGCCGTTGCCGAGCACGGGGATCTCCGGCACATGCTCCTTCAGCCGGGCGATGGCGTCCCAGTCGGCGGTGCCGCCGTAGTGCTGGGCGGTGGTGCGGCCGTGCAGGGCAATGGCGGTGACACCCTCCTCGACGGCGATACGGCCGGCGTCGAGGTAGGTGAGGTGGTCGTCGTCGATGCCTTTGCGCAGCTTCACCGTCACGGGCAGGTCACCGGCCCCGCTGACGGCCTCGCGCAGGATGGCGCGGAGCAGGTTGCGCTTGTAGGGCAGCGCGGAACCGCCGCCCTTGCGCGTCACCTTGGGGACCGGGCAGCCGAAGTTCAGATCGATGTGGTCGGCGCGGTCCTCCTCCACGATCATGCGGACGGCCTTGCCGACGGTCGCCGGGTCCACGCCGTACAGCTGGATCGAACGCGGCCGCTCGGTCGCGTCGAAGTGGATCAGCTGCATGGTCTTCTCGTTGCGCTCGACCAGCGCCCGGGTGGTGATCATCTCACTCACGAACAGGCCTTTGCCGCCGCTGAACTCCCGGCACAGGGTGCGGAAGGGCGCGTTGGTGATCCCGGCCATGGGGGCCAGGACGACGGGCGGCTGGACGGTGTGCGGGCCGATCTGCAGGGGCGTGGACATCCCTCCATTGTGCCGTGCAATGCGTTTGTAAAATTCATTAGTTAGTCGCACTATCGAAATGGGCGTAGGATGAGGCTTATGCCCGAGCCCGAGCTCAGCCAACGCCGCCGCCTGCTGGTCCTCGCGATCTGCTGTATGAGCCTGCTGATCGTGAGTCTCGACAACACGGTGCTGAACGTCGCCCTGCCCTCCCTGCAGGACGACCTGCACGCCAGCACCTCGGGCCTGCAGTGGACGATAGACGCGTACACGCTCGTCCTCGCCTCGCTGCTGATGCTCGCGGGCTCCACCGCCGACCGGATCGGCCGCAAGCGGGTCTTCATCGCGGGCCTGATCGTCTTCACGATCGGCTCGGCCCTGTGCTCCGTCGCCCCCAGCCTGGACGCACTGGTGATCTTCCGCATGGTCCAGGCGGTGGGCGGTTCCATGCTCAACCCGGTCGCCATGTCGATCATCACCAACACCTTCACCGACCCGCGCGAGCGCGCCCGCGCGATCGGGGCGTGGGGCGGGGTCGTCGGAATCTCGATGGCGGCGGGACCGCTGGTGGGCGGACTGCTGGTGGATGCGGTGGACTGGCGGGCGATCTTCTGGATCAACCTGCCGGTGGGCCTCGCTGCGCTGCTGCTGACGCTGCGGTACGTCCCCGAATCCCGCGCCCCGAAGGCCCGGCGGCCCGATCCGGTCGGCCAGGTGCTGGTGATCGCGCTGTTCGGCTCTCTGACGTACGCGATCATCGAGGCGCCGCACGCGGGGCTCGCGGCAGTGCTGCCGTTCGCGGCGGTCGCGGTCCTCGCACTGATCGGCCTGCTCTCGTACGAGCCACGCCGGGCGGAGCCGCTGGTCGACCTGCGTTTCTTCCGGTCGGCGCCCTTCAGCGGGGCCACGGTGATCGCGATCGGTGCGTTCGCGTCGCTGGGCGGGTTCCTGTTCCTGTCGACGCTGTATCTGCAGCACGTGCGCGGCCTGGACGCGCTGCACGCCGGACTGTGGATGCTGCCGATGGCCGCGCCGACGCTGGTGTGCGCCCCGTTGGCCGGGCGGCTGCTGGCGAGCGTGGGGCCACGGCTGCCGTTGCTGATCGCGGGCGTCGCGATGACCGCGAGTCCGCTGCTGTTCGCGGCGTTCGAGGGCGAGACGTCGAACGTCACCCTCTTCCTCGGGTACCTGCTGTTCGGTGTCGGCTTCGGCTTCGTGAACGCACCGATCACCAACACGGCGGTGTCCGGGATGCCACGGGCGCAGGCGGGGGTTGCAGCGGCCGTCGCCTCCACCAGCCGGCAGCTTGGGCAGACGCTGGGGGTCGCTGTGGTCGGCGCGGTCCTGGCGTCGGGGATCGGGGCGTCGTCGTACCGGGACGCGTTCGTGTCGGCCGCCCGGCCGGGGTGGTGGATTCTCGTGGGGTGCGGGGTGGCCGTGCTGGTGTTCGGTGCGCTGAGCAGCGGGCGGTGGGCTCGGGGGACGGCTGAACGGACGGCTGAGCGGCTGGAGTCGGAGGAGGTACGGCAGGTGGTGGGGGCGCGGTCCCCCGCCTCGTAAGAGGCGCAGGGCTGTGCCGATATGCGGCTCCGCCGCGATGGGGGTCCCCCCGCTCATGGGGGTCCCCCCGCTCGAGCGAAGCCGAGAGTGGGGGAGAAGCCGAGAGTGGGGGAGCGACCAGCCACAAACGACCCGCGGTGGCCGAACCGCATACCCAGCGGAGCAAACAGCTTGGACAACTCGCCGTGAAGTGACTCCTGTTGATGTTGATCCTGCTGCACACTCCTTGCTGCCCGAAGAGACAGCCGGACGGGGACGCTGGAGGCGTCATGCCGCAGATCGACACGAGCAAGGTCAGCCGCTGGGATCAGCACGGACGCGAGCATGTCGTACGGGTCCAGCGCACCGGCGTGCAACGCACGATCAGGTGCGACACCTGCGGCTGGCGGCGGAGCGCGCAGTTTCTGCCCTGGCTGAAGGCGGAGGAGCATCTCGCCGAGGCCCACCAGGCGACGGTGGACCCGTCAGCCGCGTAGCCCTCGCACCAGCAGATCCACCACCGCGTCGAAGTCCTCCTCGATCCCCGGCTGCGCCCACTCCGGCGCGTAGCAGGGGTCGTGGAAGCGCCCGCTGGCCTGGAACACCCCGCGGGCCGTCCTCGCCGGGTCGGCGGCGAGGAAGACGCCCGCCTCGACGCCGGCCTCGATGATCGTGGTCAGCTGGGCGGTGAGGTCGGCGATGTGGTCGGAGACCGCCTCGCCGCTCTCGCCCGTCAGCACCATGTACGTGGCGAACAGTTCCGGGTCGTCGCCCGCCTTGCGGCGCTTGGCGTCGAAGAGCGCCCGGAGCCAGTCGCGCAGCCGGGCCTCCGGGTCGCGCTCCTCGGCGACTATGCCGGCCAACGCCTCGGAGGTGCGGTCCAGCCACCGCTTCGTCACCGCCTCCCGCAGCGCCGCCTTGGTGCGGAAGTGCCGGTAGACGCTGCCGTGACTGACGCCGAGCGCGCGGGCCACGTCCACCACGGTGGCCTTGGCCGGGCCGTGGCGGCGCAGCACCTCCTCGGTGACTTCGAGGATGCGCTCGGCTGTCAGGGTCTGGCTGGTCGCAGGCATGAGGTCGACCGTACCTGTCTCCCGGATCAGCGTTCGCTGTCGAGGTGTGCCATCTGCGGCGTCGGGTAGCGCTCGCCGGCCGCCGCGTCGGCGGGGACGGCTTCCTCGATCGCCCGCAGGTCGGCCTCGTCCAGCGTCACGTCCAGCGCGCCCAGCGCCTCGGTCAGCCGGTCCCGGCGTCGGGCGCCGACCAGGGGCACGATGTCCTCGCCGCGGGAGAGCACCCAGGCGATGGCGATCTGCGCGACGCTCACGCCCTTCTGCTCGGCGATCTTGCGCAGCGCCTCGACGAGGTTCAGGTTGTGCTCGAGGTTCTCGCCCTGGAAGCGCGGCGAGAACGCCCGGAAGTCGTTCGCCGCGAGCTGCCGGTCACGGGTGAAGTGGCCGGAGATCAGACCGCGGGAGAGGACTCCGTACGCCGTGATGCCGATGCCCAGTTCCCGCGTGGCCGGCAGGATCTCGTCCTCGATGCCGCGCGAGATCAGCGAGTACTCGATCTGCAGGTCGCAGATGGGGGCGGTGGCGGCGGCCCGGCGGATCGTCTCGGCGCCGACCTCGCTCAGGCCGATGTGCCGGACGTACCCCTTCTCGACGAGTTCCGCGATCGCGCCGACCGTCTCCTCGATCGGTACGCCGGGGTCGAGCCGCGCGATCCGGTAGACGTCGATGTGGTCGACGCCGAGGCGCTGGAGGGAGTAGGCGGCGAAGTTCTTCACGGCGGCCGGGCGGCCGTCGTAGCCACTCCATCCGCCGTCCGGGTCGCGCAGCGCGCCGAACTTCACGCTGACCTGGGCCTGTTCACGCAGGCCGGCGGGCGCTGCGCGCAGGGCCTCGCCGATCAGCATCTCGTTGTGGCCCATGCCGTAGAAGTCGCCGGTGTCGAGCAGGGTCACGCCGGCCTCCAGGGCGGCGTGAATGGTGGCGATCGATTCGGCCCGGTCCGCCTCGCCGTACAGGGCGGACATGCCCATGCAGCCGAGGCCGAGGGCGGAGACCTGGGGGCCGGTGGTTCCGAGGGGGCGGGTTCGCATCGTCATGCCCTCCACCTTGCCCTAACGACTGACAGATTTCAATATCTGTCAGTCGTCATCTGTCATCCCAGGCCACCGCCTCGGCGGCCGACACCTGCGCGGTCAAGTCGAAGCCGTCCGGCACCGCCGACATGACCGGCGGCCCCCTCGGGGAGGAGCGACGCACCCTCGGGTCGTCCAGCCGGAAGCCGCCGGCCTTGGCGAGGCGGGGTTCACCGGCACCGCCGTACCACGGGCGGGAGGGCAGCCAGGAGGTGAGCAGTTCCAGCTTGGCCGGCCGATCGCGGGCCCGTTGCCGGACCCCTCAGCCCTGCCGCAGCGGTATCGCCAGGTCCACCACCTGCCGCCCCTTCGGGAAGCCGCCGGTCACCGTCGCCTTTCCGGTCAGCAGGTCGACCCGGAGGGTGCGTGAACCGGTCACCACGTAGCCGGTGGTGGTGCCGCTGTTCGGCGAGCTGTAGATGTCGAAGCCCGAGTCGGGAGACAGGTCCGTGCCCGTCTTTCCGGTCGGGGCCAGGTTGCCGGCGTTGGCCGGGGACTGGACGGAGACCTGGTCCTGGGCCGTGTCGAGGTCGAAGAGGGTCGTGGCCGTCGTCGCGTCGAGGTCGTTGTTCGTGTACGCCGCCCCGGTCACGCCCGTCGCCGTCGCGCCCGTCGTCGCGGGCGGCACCGGCGGGTTGGTGAGGGTGCCGTCGACGGCCGTCGTGCCCGCGGCGGGGGCGCCCGCCGGGTCGTCGATGTTGTGGCGGAGGTTCTGGCCGGTGTCGCTGATGACGCGCAGCCGGTTGGCGGCCGGGTTGAAGTCGACGCCGAAGGAACGGCCCTGGAGGACGACGCTCAGCTGCGAGACCTTGGTGACCCTGGCGCCGATCTCACGGATCGTGTAGACGCCGCCCCGGTCGCCGACGCCGTACAGCTTGTTGTTCTGCACCCGGTAGTCGATGCCGACGAGCCTGGTGTCGCCCTTGAGGCCGCTCACCTTGCCGAGCGGGAGGACGACGCCGGGCCGGTCGACACGGAAGCGGACGAGCCGCTGGTCACCGGTCAGCCCGACGGCGACGAGCCGGTCTCCGGACGCCTGCGGCAGCCCCGCACCGACGCCGCCCTTCGCCTCGACACCGGCGACGGAGTCGCCGCCCTGTCCCCCGTCGCTCGCCGCCACATAGCCGACCGATCCGACCGCCAGCGCCAGTACGGCCGCCCCGATCACTGTTTGCTTGCGCATGATGCCCCCGTGAGAGGTTCGTCGCCGCGGCCCGCCCGATGCGGGCCGCGCATGTCCTCTCCTTCGGAGCAGACCGCCTCACGGACGGCAAAAACCCCGATTCCGTTACGTCTGTTACGTCCGTAACGGAATCGGGGTATCAGTCAGCCCTCGGGCCTCAGCAGCCGACGAGCCGGCCGGCCAGGTAACCCTCGATCTGGTCCAGCGACACACGCTCCTGCTTCATCGTGTCGCGCTCGCGCACGGTCACCGCGTTGTCCTCCAGGGTGTCGAAGTCGACCGTCACGCAGTACGGCGTGCCGATCTCGTCCTGGCGGCGGTAGCGGCGGCCGATGGCGCCGGCGTCGTCGAACTCGATGTTCCAGTTCTGGCGCAGCGCCTGGGCGAGGCCCTTGGCCTTCGGGGACAGCTCCGGGTTGCGGGACAGCGGGAGCACCGCGACCTTCACCGGGGCGAGCCGGTGGTCGAGGCGCAGCACCGTGCGCTTCTCCATCTTGCCCTTGGCGTTGGGGGCCTCGTCCTCGACGTAGGCGTCGAGGAGGAAGGCCAGCATCGCGCGGCCGACACCGGCCGCCGGCTCGATGACGAACGGCGTCCAGCGCTCGCCGGCCTCCTGGTCGAAGTAGGAGAGGTCCTGGCCGGAGGCCTTGGAGTGGGCGCTGAGGTCGTAGTCGGTGCGGTTGGCCACACCCTCCAGCTCGCCCCACTCGTTGCCGCCGAACTGGAAGCGGTACTCGATGTCAGCGGTGCGCTTGGAGTAGTGGGAGAGCTTCTCCTTGGGGTGCTCGTACCACCGCATGTTCTCCTCGCGCAGGCCCAGGCCGGTGTACCAGTTCCAGCGCTGCTCCATCCAGTACTCCTGCCACTTCTCGTCCTCGCCGGGCTTGACGAAGAACTCCATCTCCATCTGCTCGAACTCGCGGGTGCGGAAGATGAAGTTGCC
This sequence comes from Streptomyces sp. NPDC059866, assembly GCF_042731325.1. Lineage (NCBI taxonomy): Bacteria > Bacillati > Actinomycetota > Actinomycetes > Kitasatosporales > Streptomycetaceae > Streptomyces > Streptomyces sp. NPDC059866. The sequence continues at coordinate 49,308 of NZ_JBHWJT010000004.1, forward strand.
CGGCGTGATCTCGTTGCGGAACGACTTGCCCATCTGGGCGATGCCGAACGGCGGCTTGCGGCGCGAGGTGGTCTGCACCTGGGCGAAGTTGGTGAAGATGCCCTGCGCGGTCTCGGGGCGCAGGTATGCGATGGAGCCGCTGTCCTGCGTCGGGCCGAGGTGGGTGGACAGCAGACCCGAGAACTGCTTGGGCTCGGTGAACTGTCCCTTGTTGCCACAGTTGGGGCAGTTGATGTCGGCGAGGCCGTTCTCCGGGGCGTGACCCTTCTTGGCCTCGTAGGCCTCCTCCAGGTGGTCCGCGCGGAACCGCTTGTGGCAGGAGGTGCATTCGGTCAGCGGATCGGTGAAGGTGGCGACGTGACCGGAGGCGACCCAGACCTCGGGGGCGAGGATCACGGACGAGTCGATACCGACGACGTCCTCGCGCGACGTCACCATGTAGCGCCACCACTGACGCTTGAGGTTCTCCTTGAGCTCGACACCCAGCGGCCCGTAGTCCCAGGCGGCGCGCTGACCGCCGTAGATCTCACTGCACGGGAAAACGAAGCCACGGCGCTTGCTCAGGCTGACGATGGTGTCGATCTTGTCGGCGGCCACGGTGCTCTCTTCATTACGACGACGGGCGACGAAGCGAGATGCTTCAGAGCGAATGCTTCAGGTTACCGGCGGGGACTCCCCCTCAATCAAATCGGTCCGGCCTCCGGGCGCACCTCACCCCTTACCAGGGGCTTACCCGGGCCTCACCAGGGGCTTGTTGACAATCGTTTCCATATTCGGTGAAAATGACTGTCATGAACGTACGACGACCTCACATATCCGGGATCGCGATAGCGGCGGCCACCGCGCTCGGCCTCGGAACCCTCTCCGCATGCTCCGACGACAGCTCCGCGGCGGGCAACTCGGACAAGTTCGACGTCGTCGCCTCGTTCTACCCGATGCAGTTCCTCGCCGAGCAGATCGGCGGGGACCATGTGAACGTCACCACCCTCACCGAGCCCGGCCAGGAGCCCCACGACCTGGAGCTCAGCACCAAGCAGACCGCCGAGCTCGGCGAGACGGACGCGGTGCTCTACCTCAAGGCCCTGCAGCCGGCCGTCGACGAGGCCGTCGACCAGTCCGGCGTCAAGACCAAGATCGACGCGGCCACGCTGACCAAGCTCGAGGACCACGGCGACGTCGAGCACAGCCACGAGGGTGAGGAAGGCCACGCCGAGGAGGAGCACTCCGAGGGGGAGCACGAGCTCGACCCGCACGTCTGGCTGGACCCGGTGAAGTATGCCGAGATCGCCGAAGGCGTCGGCACGGCCTTCGAGAAGGCCGACCCGGACAACGCCGCGGACTACCGGAAGAACACCGAGGACCTGGTCAAGAAGCTGGGCGCCCTCGACACCGAGTTCGCGGACGGCCTGAAGAACAGCAGGACGAAGGTCTTCTTCACCAACCACGCGGCCTTCGGCTACCTCGCCGAGCGCTACGGCCTGACCCAGGAGGCCATCTCCGGCATCGACCCGGAGAGCGAGCCCAGCCCGGCCCGGATCAAGGAGCTCCAGGAGGAGGCCAAGGCCGACGGCGTGACCACGGTCTTCTACGAGACACTCGTCAGCGACAAGACCGCGAAGACCCTCGCCCAGGACGCGGGCCTCAAGACGGACGTCCTCGACCCGCTCGAGGGCATCACCGACAAGTCCAAGGGCGACGACTACTTCCAGGTCATGGAAGCCAACCTCACGGCCCTGAAGACGGCCCTGGGAACCAAGTGATCGTTACGGAGGACGCCATGGGCGCCACGGGAGAGCCCGTCATATCGATGCGCGGCATACGCGCCGAGCTGGGCTCGCGCCCCGTCCTGCGCGGCATCGACCTCACCGTGCGCCACGGTGAGGTCGTCGCGCTGCTCGGCGCGAACGGCTCCGGCAAGTCGACGGCGGTACGCAGCCTCATCGGGCAGGTCCCGGTCAGCGCGGGCGAGATCGAGCTGTTCGGCACCCCGCGGCGCCGGTTCCGCGACTGGGCGCGGGTGGGCTACGTCCCGCAGCGCACCACGGCCGCGGGCGGCGTGCCCGCCACGGTGACGGAGGTGGTGTCCTCCGGGCGGCTGTCCCGGGCCCGCTTCGGGGTGCTGCGCAAGGCGGACCATGCGGCCGTACACCGCGCCCTGGAGCTGGTCGGCATGGCGGACCGGGCGAAGGACTCCGTGGGCGCCCTCTCCGGCGGCCAGCACCAGCGCGTCCTGATCGCCCGCGCCCTCGCCTCCGAACCCGAGCTGCTGATCATGGACGAGCCGATGGCGGGCGTCGACCTGGACAGCCAGGAGGTGCTCGCGCGGACACTGCGGGAGCAGGTCGCGGGCGGTACGACGGTCCTGGTGGTCATGCATGAACTCGGCCCACTGGAGCCCCTGATCCAACGGGCGGTCGTCCTGCGCGACGGCTGCGTCCTGCACGACGGACCACCCCCGAAGGCGGTCGGCCAGCACGCGCTGCCCGGCCACGACCACGTTCACCCGCACGCGGCGCACGACGCCGAACCGATGCGCACAGGACTGCTGAGCTGAGAAGGCCCCACCATGGAATTCCTGAACTACGCCTTCATGCAGCGGGCCCTGCTCGCCGCCGTCCTCGTCGGCATCACCGCCCCCGCGATCGGCATCTACCTCGTCCAGCGCCGCCAGGCCCTGATGGGCGACGGCATCGGCCACGTCGCGATGACCGGCGTCGGCCTCGGCTTCCTGCTCTCCTGGTCGCCGGTGTGGATGGCGACCCTGGTGTCCATCCTCGGCGCCGTCCTGATGGAGCTGATCCGCTGGTACGGCAAGACCCGCGGCGACATCGCCCTCGCGATGCTCTTCTACGGCGGTATGGCCGGCGGCGTGATGTTCATCAACCTCGCGCCGACCGGCTCCAACGCCAACCTCACGTCGTACCTCTTCGGATCCCTGTCGACGGTGAGCGAGTCGGACGTCACGGCGATCTGCATCCTCGCCGCGTTCGTCGTGCTGGTCACCCTGGGGCTGCGCCGGCAGCTCTTCGCGGTCAGCCAGGACGAGGAGTTCGCCCGGGTGACGGGCCTGCCGGTGCGGGCGCTGAACCTGCTCACGGCCGTCACCGCGGCGGTGACGGTCACCGTGGCGATGCGGGTGGTCGGTCTGCTGCTCGTCTCGGCGCTGATGGTGGTCCCGGTGGCCGCCGCCCAGCAGCTCAGCCGCAGCTTCGCGGCCACGTTCGCGATCGCGGTCGCCATCGGGGTCGGGGTGACCATCGGCGGCACGATCACCTCGTACTACCAGGACGTTCCGCCCGGCGCGACCATCGTGCTGCTGACGATCGGCGCGTTCATCGTGCTGACCGCCCTGGCCACTCCGCTCGCCCGGCGCCGCGCGCGGGCGCTGGCCGCCGCGCACCCCTCCGGGGACCCGGCGGAGTGTGCAATTCCGGCCAGCAGGGGTGCGCAGGACGAGATCGGCGTCTGACCGCGCCCAGCCCGGGCTGGCACAATGGCCCGGCAGAAGCAACGCAAGGAGGCAACCGGTGACGACCGCTGGACCGCCCGTGAAGGGCCGCGCCACTCGGCAGCGCGCCGCCGTGGCGGCAGCCTTGGAAGAGGTCGAGGAGTTCCGCAGCGCGCAGGAACTGCACGACATGCTCAAGCACAAGGGCGACGCCGTCGGCCTGACCACGGTCTACCGCACCCTGCAGTCCCTCGCCGAGGCCGGCGAGGTCGACGTCCTGCGCACCTCCGACGGCGAGTCCGTCTACCGCCGCTGCTCCACCGGCGACCACCACCACCACCTCGTCTGCCGCACCTGCGGCAAGGCCGTCGAGGTCGAGGGCCCGGCGGTCGAGACATGGGCAGAGGCCATCGCCGCGGAACACGGCTACGTCAACGTGGCCCACACGGTGGAAATCTTCGGCACGTGTGCGGAGTGTGCGAGCGCCTCCGGCAGTTGAGCCGCTGGGTCCGGGGCTGCGCCCCGGACCCCCTTTTCGGCCTGAACGGCCTCGTTCTCAAGCTCCCCCAGAGGGGGCACCCCCGGACGGGCTGTCCTCACTCGCCCGCCCTTCCATCGCCAACAGCTCCTCGTTGGGGATCGCCCCACCGAACCGCCGGTCCCGCGAGGCGAACTCCACGCAGGCTCGCCACAGGTCGCGGCGGTCGAAGTCCGGCCACAGGACGTCCTGGAAGACCATCTCGGCGTAGGCGCTCTGCCAGAGCAGGTAGTTGGAGGTGCGCTGCTCGCCACTGGGGCGCAGGAACAGGTCGACGTCCGGCATGTCGGGGTAGTAGAGGTACCTCGCGAAGGTCTTCTCGGTGACCTTGGACGGGTCGAGCCGCCCGGCCCGTACGTCCTCGGCCAGGGCCTGCGCCGCGTCCGCGATCTCCGCCCGTCCGCCGTAGTTCATGCAGAAGTACAGGGTCAGCCGGTCGTTGTCCTTCGTCTGCTCCTGAGCGATCTGCAGCTCCTTGGCGACCGACTTCCACAGCTTGGGCATCCGCCCCACCCACCGCACCCGAACCCCGAGTTCGTCGAGCTGGTCGCGGGTCTTGCGGATGAAGTCCCGGTTGAAGTTCATCAGGAAGCGCACCTCGTCCGGTGACCGCTTCCAGTTCTCGGTGGAGAAGGCGTACAGGGAGATCGCACCCACGCCCATCTCGATCGCGCCCTGCAGCACGTCCAGCACGCGCTCGGCGCCCACCTTGTGGCCCTCGGTGCGCGGCAGCCCGCGCTCCTTCGCCCAACGCCCGTTCCCGTCCATGACGATCGCCACATGGCCGGGGATCAGCTCACCCGGGAGCTTCGGCGCGCGGGCGCCGGACGGGTGCGGCTCCGGCGTCCTGTACTCGCGGCGCTGGCGGCCCAGGAACCCGCGTACGACCATGTGCCTCTCGTCTCCCTTGCTTCTACTTCTCGACGTACCGAAGTGAGCGCAGCCCGCGCTCCAGGTGCCAGTGCAGATAGGCGGACACCAGCCCGCTCCCCTCCCGCACATACCGCGGCTCGCAGGCGTCCGCGGTCTCCCAGTCTCCCGTAAGCAGCGCGCCGAGCAGTTCCAGGGTCTGCGGCGAGGGTACGACGCTGCCGGGCACCCGGCAGTCGACGCAGACGGATCCGCCGGACGCCACCGAGAAGAACCGGTTCGGCCCCGGCAGACCGCAGCGCGCGCAGTCGGTGAAGCTCGGCGCGTAGCCGTTCACGGCGAGGGAGCGCAGCAGGAAGGCGTCGAGGACGAGGTGCGGTGCGTGCTCGCCTCGGGCGAGCGTGCGCAGGGCACCGACGAGCAGCAGGTACTGCTGCACGGCCGGCTCGCCCTCGTGATCGGTGAACCGCTCGGCGGTCTCCAGCATCGCCGTCCCGGCGGTGTACCGGGCGTAGTCGGTGACGATGCCGCCGCCGTACGGGGCGATGGTCTCGCTCTGCGTGCACAGCGGCAGCCCGCGCCCGATCAGCTCGCTGCCCCGCGCGAAGAACTGCACGTCCACGTGCGAGAAGGGCTCGAGCCGCGCTCCGAACTTGGACTTGGTCCGCCGCACCCCGCGCGCTACGGCGCGTACCCGCCCGTGACTGCGGGTGAGCAGCGTGATGATCCGGTCCGCCTCACCCAGCTTCTGGGTGCGCAGCACGATGCCGTCGTCGCGGAACAGGCTCATGGCTTCATTCTCGCGTACGGCAGGAGATGGGGGTCCCCCCGCTCGAGCGAAGCCGAGAGTGGGGGAGGGTCCGGTCGGGGTGACGTATGGCGTCCCAGGGGGCCAGGTTCCACGGGCTGGCCCGGTTCGCCGGATCCAGCAGAGATCGCAGATGCGCGTCGGCAGCGGACTGCGGGGCGGGGAAACCGGCGTCCGGGGTTCCCCGCAGTCCGTCCCGCCACACTGCCCGCCCCAGCAGATAGTGATCGGCGTACTCCCGCCAGGACCCGTACGTCCCCGCCACCGCCGGCACGATGTTCTTCAGCGCGGTCCAGGCGTCGGCCTCGCCGAGCATGCCGCAGCCGAAGGCCCGGCGGGAGATGTCGACGTACAGGGCGGCGTCCCAGGCGAGCGGTGAGACACCGATGAGCTGGTACGCCCGCGCCCGGTAACCGCTGCGGGCCAGCTCGTCGAGCCGTCCGACCAGCTGGTCGCGCGAGGTGATCCCCCACTGGTCGGCCAACCAGCGCCGGGCGCTGTCGTCGTCGATCCGAGTGAACGGGTACAGGGTGTTCCGTGAGGCGTTCCGATCCCGGCTCACCGGCGCGCTCAGCGACACCATCCACAGTTGGTGCGCGGTGAGCGGGACGGGATACTTCCGGACCGCCTTCGGTCCTCTCTTCCTCCATCTCCACAAGCCCATGCGCCCGAACTCTACGTTCCGCCCTCACGTCAAGGAACCTCACCCCGGCTGCGTGCGTTGGCGTGGGCGGTGGCCGCGCTGAGCCGCTCGGCCGCGGTGGCGTGGCGTAGGGCACCGGGCTCAGCGTCCCACTCCCGCCCGCCGCCGTACGGTCTCACCTGCACGTACGGCCCCTCATGCCCCATGACGACGCCCAGCCGCCCGGTTCGGGTGTCCACGACATACGACCCGACCGGGGGCTTCACCGGATCACCGCCGCGAGCCGTCGCGCGGTCTCCATCGAACACCGGCCCAGTTCCACCAGCGGACAGGGCGCCTCCCGGGCAAGGCTCGCCGGATCAAGTCGCAGTGACAGCAGGGTAATTCCGGCCTTTTCGAGTGCCGTCCGCAATTCGTTCAAGGTGTCCTCCGCCTCTTCGACGCACAGCGCCGAGTGTCGTGCTTCCACGTGGTTCCCCTTCGCCGTCGAGTTTCACGCTTTCCGACTCCAGAATGACCTGCTCGCCCTACACTCGGCAGAAGCCTGTGCACTACAACGCCGGGGCAGCGCAAGGGGATTGGCCATGGCCAACGGTTCACGTCAGGCGGCTTGGGAGTTCTTCGGGGCGGAGTTGAAGCGGCGGAGGGAGGACGCCGGGATCACTCAGGTGGAGTTAGGGGCTCGGGTATTTGTCTCCGGCGGATATATTGGGCAGTTCGAACAGGCGATTCGGAAGCCTCAGCTCGATGTGGCGCAGCGGATTGATGAGGCCCTGCAAACCGACGGTATTTTCGAACGGCTTTGGCGAAAGCTCATCAAGGAACAGCGATACGCGGAGTACTTCGCGCACGCGGCGGAGCTGGAGGCGCTCGCCACGAAGATCTGCGAGTTCGCGCCCACGCTGGTGCCGGGCCTGTTGCAGACAGCTGCATAAGCGAGGGCAGTCACCCTTGCGTCCAACCCGTTCGTCACCGACGAGTACGTCGAGGAAATGGTGGCCGCGCGGCTGGAGAGGTCCCGCATCCTCAAGGACGCTACAAAGCCGGAGTATTGGGCGATCCTGCATGAGAACGTGCTACGCGTCCCGGTCGGTGGGCACGCTGCGATGAGCGGGCAGTTGGCGCACGTAGCGACACTGGCGCGGGAGCGCAAGGTACTGGTCATGGTGCTGCCCTACGCGGCAGGGGCGTGCGCCTCCATGGCAGGCATGTTGCAGCTCATGGAGTTCGACGACGCACCGCCAACTGCATATACAGAGACGGCGTTTTCGGGAACGCTGCTCGACGATCCGGCGGTGGTGAAGCGGGCACAGCGAGCATACGATCTGCTCAGGGGCGCCGCTTTGTCGCCGGAGGCGTCCCTCGCCCTGATCGAGTCGGCGGCTGAGGATCACAGACGATGCGCGAGTACGACCTGAGCAACGCCTACTGGCGCAAGAGCACCTACAGCAACGGCGAAGGCGGCAGCTGCGTCGAGGTCGCCGACGGAGTCCCCGGCGTTGTCCCCGTCCGGGACAGCAAGGTGCCGCACGGTCCGGTGGTCGTGATCGGGTCGGCCGCGTGGACGGCGTTCGTCGGCACCGTCGGGGCCGCCCGCTTCTTTGCCAGTGTCGTGCTTCCACGAGCCGAGTAAAGGGCGCTGCGCGTCGGCTGCGCCGATCGGCCTGCGGCCGACCCTTGACTCGCCTCGCTCCAGCACGGGTGAGAAGCGAGCGAGCGGCCCGGAAAGGCGGGTGGCCGAGGCAGGCGGCCGCCTCCGTCGGCTGCGTCGGCGTCCGGGGTCGGCGGGCGCGGTCGCGCCTCGCATGCACGCCGGGCGGGCTTGGCGGCCTGCGGGTGGTGGGGGTGGGCGCGTCGGCGCGGCGGGGAGGCCGGGTGGGTTTGGCGGCTTGCGGTCGGTGGGTGGCGGGGTGGGCGTGTCAGCGGGGTGGTGGCACGCCGGGTCGGCTCAGCGGCTTGCGGTGAGCTGGTGGCGGGGACGGACACCCCCACGGCCGGTGGGCCGGGCCCCCAAGTCCCCTCACGCCACACGAGCCTCACCAACCCCACTCCTGCAGGTGATTGGAGGATCTGTGCCACAAGCAGGCACCCACGACCCGGGCCTTTTCGCCCGCTGGGTGGCACAGATCCTCCAAGCACTGCTCCTCGCCCGCGACCGGAGCGATCCGAGGGCGGGCCACCGCCGCCCCGGCGCTGCGGCCGCCGAACCGGCCCGGCCTGCCGCCACCCATCTGTCGCACCCGCCCCCACCTCCGCCCCCCCACCGGCCGGATGCCGCTGAGCCGACCCGGCGTGCCGCCACCCCGTCGACGCGCCCACCCCCACCACCCGCAAGCCGCCAAGCCCGCCCGGCGTGCATGCGAGGCGCGACCGCGCCCGCCAACCCCGGACGCCGACGCAGCCGACCCCACCCGCAAACAGGCCTCGGCCACCCGCCTTTCCGGGCCGCTCGCCCGCTTCTCACCCGTGCTGGAACGGACCGAGTCAAGGGTGGCCCGCAGGGCCATCGGCGCAGCCGACGCGGAGTGGAGCGCAGCGGAACGCAGCGCCCTTTACTCGGGCCGTGGAAGCACGACACTGGCCAAGAAGCGGGCGGCCCCGACGGTCACCTCGTCAGGTACGCCCTCCCCAGTCGGCCCCTGGGCGGTCACCTTCGCCGGCTGCTACGCTCACGGCGCCTCCCGCGGGGGAAGTCCGGTGAGAGTCCGGCGCTGACCCGCAACGGTGTGTGCGAGGACCCGACAGTCCACGTGCGAGCCCGATTACCCGTGGGCGGTGTGCCATCCGTTGATCGCTCGCCGTGGACTGCGAGCCGAGGCGAAGGACCGCCGCCGTGCGCCGACATCCAGGCCGGATACCCGTTTCCCTGTTGGTTGTCGTGCTCGGGTTCCTCCTGCTCGGGTCGCTCGTGTGCGGGGTGGGGCTGGGGGCCGCCGGGGTCGGCTGGGAAGACGTCTTCCGGTTCCTCGGGGCCGGTTTCACCGGCGGAGCCATCGGCGCCGGGGACGTGGCGGCGTACACCATCGTCTGGGAGATCCGGCTGTCGCGCGTCGTGCTCGCGGCTGTCGTCGGAGCGGGGCTCGCCACCGTCGGGGTCGCTGTGCAGGCGATGGTGCGGAATGCGCTCGCCGATCCGTTCGTGTTGGGGATCTCGTCCGGGGCCGCTGTCGGTGCCAACGCCGTGATCCTGCTGGGGGCGTTCGCCGGGCTCGGGGTGTGGGCGCTGTCCGTGTCCGCGTTCGGGTCCGCGCTCGCCGCCATGGCGATCGTGTACGCCGTCGCCCGGTCGGCGCACGGGCTGACGCCGCTGCGGCTGATTCTGACGGGGACGGCGATGGCGTACGGATTCGAGGCGCTCACCACGGTGATGGTGTTCGGCGCTGCCCGGGGCGAAGCCGCCCGGTCGGCGATGATGTGGCTGCTCGGGAGCCTGGGCGGGGCGACCTGGGCGCGGGTGCCGATCGTCGCGGTGACCGTGGTGGCCGGGTGGGCGTGGCTGCGGCTGCGCGCCGAGGCGTTGAACGCGCTGGCGATGGGGGATGAGACGTCCGCGGCGCTGGGAGTGCCGCCCGAGCGGTTGCGGCGGGAGTTGTTCCTGGTGACGGCGGCCGTGACGGGGACCGTCGTCGCGGTGAGCGGGGCGATCGGCTTCGTGGGGCTGATGGTGCCGCATGTCGTACGGATGCTGGTCGGCGCCGATCACCGGCGGGTGCTGGCTGTTGCTCCGCTCGCCGGGGCGGTGCTGCTGGTGTGGGCGGACGTGCTGTCGCGGCTGCTGTTCGCGCCGGTCGAGCTGCCGGTCGGGGTGATCACGGCGGTGGTGGGTGTGCCGGCGTTCCTGCTGCTGATGCGGCGGGGCGGTTACGCGTTCGGGGGGCGTTGATGCGGCTCGATGTGGAGGGCGTGTCGGTCGAGGCCGCCGGGGTGCGGCTGGTGGAGGACGTCCGGCTCGCTGTGGACAGCGGGGCGTTCGTGGGGCTGATCGGGCCCAACGGCAGTGGGAAGTCAACCCTGTTGCGGTGCGTGTACCGGGCGCTTCGGCCGGCCGCCGGGGTCGTACGGCTGGACGGCGACGACGTGCACGCCCTGGATCCGCGGGGCGTTGCGCGGCGGCTGGCCGCGTTGCCGCAGGAGTCGTCGGCCGAGTTCGACTTCACCGTGGCCGAGGTGGTGCGGATGGGGCGGCTGCCGCACCGGGGGCGTACCGCCGCCGAGGACGGAGCGGTCTGCGCCGAGGCCATGGAGCGGACGGGCGTCGGGCATCTCGCCGAGCGTGGGTTCCTCGCCCTGTCCGGGGGTGAGAAGCAGCGGGTGCTGATCGCGCGGGCGCTGGCGCAGCGCCCCCGGGTGCTGGTGCTGGACGAACCCACCAACCACCTCGACATCGCCCACCAGTTGGACGTCCTTTCGCTCGTCCGCGCCAGCGGGCTGACCGTGCTGGCCGCGCTGCACGATCTCAACCTCGCCGCCGCGCACTGCGATCTGCTGTACGTCGTGGAGGGGGGCCGGGTCGTGGCCTCCGGGCCGCCGCACGACGTGCTCCGACCGGAGCTGCTCGCCGAGGTGTTCGGGGTGCGGGCCCATCCCGTACGGCATCCGGAGACCGGCGCCGTGCAGTTGCTGTTCGACCTGCTTTAAGCCGACTCGCTAAGGAAACCCTCGTATGCGCAAGCCAGTTGCTGCCGTGCTCTCCGTCGCCGCTCTCGTCACCGCCGGCTGCGGCGCGCAGGTCGACACGTCGTCCGACGCGAAGGCCACGACGTCCGTCACCCTCACCAACTGCGGCAAGAAGGTCACCTACGACAAGGTCCCGAGCCGTGTGGTCACCAACGACGTCGGGATCACCGAGCTGATGTTCGCGCTCGGCCTGGAGGACCGGATGGCGGGGTTCGTCATGCCCGACGACAAGGGCGACCTGGACGGGGTGCCGTGGAAGGACGGCTACGACAAGGTGCCGTGGCTGTCGAAGGACCAGGTGACGAAGGAGAACGTCCTGGACGCCCGCGCGGACCTGGTCTTCGCCGGGTGGAACTACGGGTTCCGTGAGGACGCGGGCTTCACCCCGGACGCGTTGCGGGGGCTCGGCATCTCCTCGTACATCCTCACCGAGTCCTGCCGCAACGGCCGCACGGACACCTCCCGCGGCATCATGCCGCCGCTCGAGGCCCTGTACACGGACCTGACGAACCTGGGCAGGCTCTTCGGCGTCGAGGACCGGGCCGCCGAGCTGATCGCCGGCTTCCAGAAGCAGGTGGCCGACGTCGAGGCGAAGGCCCCCAAGGGCGCCGACCGTCCCAAGGTGTTCCTCTACGACAGCGGCGAGGACCAGCCCTTCACCTCCGGCCGCTACGCCGCACCCGACCAGATCATCGGCAAGGCGGGCGGCGTCAACGTCATGCACGACCTCGAGGACTCGTGGACGACGGTCGGCTGGGAAACGGTCGTCGAACGCAACCCCGACGTGATCGTCATCTGCGACTACGGGGACGTCAGCGCCGAGCAGAAGAAGCGGTTCCTGCTGTCGTACGCCCCGTTGCGGAACGTGTCGGCCGTCAAGCACCGGCGGATCTTCACGCTGGACTACGTCGACCTCGTGGAGAGCCCGCGGAACCCGTCGGCGATCGAACGCCTCGGGGCGTACCTCAGGGAAGGCCGGGGGTAAATCCTCACCCGGTAGCGAAGCCCCGCACATACCGCCGCTGCCACCACGTCTCCACCGCCCGCCGGTCATAGTGCGCGCGGACGTACGCCACCGCCTCCTCGGCCGGTACGCCGTCCAGGACGGCCAGGCAGGCCAGGGCCGTGCCGGTGCGTCCGCGGCCGCCGCCGCAGGCGATCTCGACCCGCTCGCGGGCGGCGCGTTCCCAGGCCTCGGCGAGGGCCGCGCGAGCGTCGGCGCGGTCCGCCGGGAGGCGGAAGTCGGGCCAGCGGACCCAGCGGGAGTCCCAGGGGACGGCGGGGGGCCGCTTGCCGAGCAGGTAGAGGCCGTACGACGGGCTGGGCGGCCCTGGTGCGAGGGGACGCCGCAGACCGCGTCCCCGCACCAGTCGCCCCGACGGCAGCCGGAGTACGCCCGCCGCCTGCTCGTCCCACAGCTCCTGCGTCTCCACCGGATCGGTCTCCAAGGGATCAGTGTTCACGGGGTCATTCTCCAGGGGGTCGGTCAGGCCGCCCGTGCACTCACCTGCATCAACTCCCGCCGTTTCATACCGCCATTGGTGTGACCTCTGGCGGATACGCCATTCGTGTGTGATCCCTTGACCGCCCTCACGGCCGCTCCTATGGTCGCGTGACCGGACGTAGGACGTCGTATCTCCTGATCGTCCGAATAGTCAGAATCATCCGACCGCCTCCCCCACCCCTCCCGGAGGACCCGTGCGCGACGTGACCCACGACGTTCCGGCGCTGCACCGCCGCTCGTTCCTGAAGTACACCGGCGTTCTCGGTGCCGCCGCCGCGGTCTCCGCGTCACTGTCCGCGTGTTCGGCCGGCCCGGAGTCCACCAATGACACCGGCGACGGGGGCGAGGGCGCGAACCGGACGCTCACGGCGGTCATCGGCTACGGGAACGACGGCAGCTGGGATCCGACGCAGACCGCGTCCGCGTTCTGCATGGCCGGCAACAACCACATCTACGAGGGGCTGCTCGACACCGACCCGATCTCGCGTGAGCCGTATCCGGCCCTGGCGACCCGGATGCCCGCGGACCTGACCGGCACGTCCTGGAAGTTCACCCTGCGGGCGGGCGCGAAGTTCCACGACGGCAGGCCGGTCACCGCCGACGACGTGGTCTTCGTCTTCGACCGGATCCTCGACCCGGACACCCAGACCCTGGCCAAGGGGTTCTTCGAGCCCTGGCTGAAGGACGTGCGGAAGATCGACGCGCAGAACGTGGAGCTGGTCCTGAAGTTCCCCTTCCCGGAGGGCGTGTCCCGGCTCACCCTCGCGAAGATCATGCCGAAGCACGTCTTCTCCCGGCCCGGCGCCTGGGACGAGGCGATCAAGGGGCTGGCGGTGGGTTCGGGGCCGTACCGGCAGACCGCGCACCACCCGAAGTCCAACACCACCTTCGAGGCGTTCGACGGCTACAACGGTCCGCGCCCGCCCGCCTTCAGGAAGATGAACTGGCTGACGATCGTCGACGCCGCTCCGCGCGTCGCGAGGATCTCCGGCTCGAGCGCGGGCGCGCAGATCGCGGACAACATCCCGTACGCCAACATCGGCCGGCTGGAGAACAGCGGGCTGACGGTGGCCGGCGGGGCCGGGATGAACAACCTGTTCCTGATGTTCAACACACGGCACAAGCCGTTCGACGACGTACGGGTGCGGCAGGCGCTGCACTACGCCATCGACACCGAGAAGATGGTGGAGGTGGCCCTCAAGGGGCACGGGAAGCCGTCGTCGTCGTTCCTCGACGAGAGCAACCCGGCGTACCGGCGCGCGAAGACCGTCTACGACCACGACCCCGACAAGGCCAGGGCCCTGCTGAAGCAGGCCGGGGTCAGCGGGCTGAAGGTCGAGATCCTCGCGGTGAACGTCAGCTGGATCGTCGACTGTCTGCCGACCATCAAGTCGTCCTGGGACGCGATCGGCGTGCGGACCACGCTGTCGCCGCAGGAGACCACGGCCGTCTTCACCAAGATGGACCAGAAGCAGGACTACCAGGTCGTCGCCGCCGCCTCGAACCCCAACCAGTTCGGCCTCGACGCCGACCTGATCATGCACTACAACTACGGGCCCGAGAACCTGTGGATGCAGTACGCCCGCTGGGCCGGCGACCCGGTCGCCAAGCAGTTGTTCAGGGACATGGACCAGGCGACCCGGGAGGCGGATCCGGACCGCAAGAAGGCGATGATCCAGGACTACATCGACGTCGTCGCCGAACAGGCCGTGCTCTACCCGGTCGTCCACAACGAACTCATGACGGCCTGGGACCCGAGCGAACTCGCCGGCATAAGGGCCCAGCCGTACCCCGGAATCAACGTCCTCCAGGCCAAGTGGGCTTAATCATCCGGGAGTTGGTTCGTGGTCGCCATCGTCAGGATCCTGGCCCGCCGTATCGCCCTGCTCGTGCCGCTGATGCTCGGCATCGTGCTGTTCGTGTTCCTGGTGATGCGGTTCTCGGACGTCGACCCGGCGTCCGCGTTCTTCCAGGGCGCCAACCCGACGCCCGAGCAGCTGCACGACTTCCGCGAGGAGCACGGCCTGCTCGACCCGCTCCCGGTGCGCTACGTCGCCTTCGTCGGCGACCTGCTGCACGGTGACATGGGCACCAGCGCGCTGACCCGCGGCGAGGTGATCGACCAGGTCATGACCGCGCTGCCGCTGACCATGCAGCTGACCTTCCTCGGCCTCGGCATCGCGGTGGTGCTGTCGCTGATCGGCGGGGTGACCGCCGCGATCTACCGGGACCGGCTGCCCGACCAGATCATCCGGGTCGTGTCCCTGACCGGTGTGGCCGCGCCCGGCTTCTGGCTGGCGCTGCTGATGATCCAGTACCTGGCGGTCGACCTGGGCTGGTTCCCGACCGGCGGCTACATCAATCCGGCGGACTCCTTCACCGGCTGGCTGAAGACCATGACGCTGCCCGCCCTCGCCCTGTCGCTGCCCGTCGCCGCGCAGCTGACCCGGATCGTGCGGACGGCCGTCGTGGAGGAGCTGGACAAGGACTACGTCCGCACGGCGATCGGCAGCGGGCTGCCGCCGCGGGTGGTGGTCGGGCGGAACGTGCTCAGAAACGCGCTGATCAATCCGCTGACCGTGCTCGGGCTGCGGGTCGGCTATCTGCTCGGCGGTGCGGTCGTCATCGAGACGATCTTCTCGCTGCCCGGCATGGGCAAGCTGATGATCGACGCCGTGAAGAACGGCGACCCGGCCGTCGTCCAGGGCGTCGTGCTGACGACGGCGACCGGCTTCGTGGTCGTCAACCTCGTCATCGACATCCTCTATCTGCTGGTCAACCCGCGACTGAGGGAAGCGGCCTGATGTTCACGCGCAAGAGCCTCACCCAGGCGCTGACCCGCCCCGGCGTCCGGCTGCGCGGCTGGCGCCGGCTGCCGCTGCTGTCGAAGGTCGCCGTCTGCTTCCTGGCGCTGGTGGTGCTGGTCGCGGTGTTCGCGCCGCTGCTCGCGCCGTACGACCCACTGGAGCAGCTGCCGCCGGTCGACGGCACCGGGCATCCGTCCACCGAGCACTGGATGGGCCAGGACAGCCTCGGCCGGGACATCCTCAGCCGGCTGATGTACGGCGCCCGCTGGTCGCTGGCGATCGGACTCGGCGCCACCGCGCTGGCCCTCATCGCGGGTTCGCTGATCGGCGCGGTGGCGGCCACCTCCCGCAAGGCGGTGGACGAGACGCTGATGCGCTGTCTGGACGTCGTGATGGCGTTCCCGGGGATTGCGCTCGCCGCCGTCCTGGTCGCCGTGTTCGGCGGTGGGATCACGGTGCTGATCTGCGCGATCGCGTTCCTGTTCACGCCGCCGGTCGCCCGGGTCGTACGGGCGAACGTGCTGGATCAGTACGGCGAGGACTATGTGACCGCCGAACGGGTCATCGGCGCCCGCACCCCGCACATCGTCCTCAAGCACGTGGCCATCAACTGCGCGGCCCCGGTGCTGGTGTTCTGCACCGTGCAGGTCGCCGAGGCGATCGTCTTCGAGGCGTCGCTGTCCTTCATCGGGGCGGGCGTACGGCCGCCGGACCCGTCGTGGGGCAGCGTCATCGCGGACGGCAAGAACATGGTGCTGACCGGCGGCTGGTGGGCGACCGTGTTCCCCGGGCTGCTGATGCTGGTCACCGTGCTGTCGCTGAACATCCTGTCGGAGGGCGTGTCGGACGCATGGGCGGCTCCGGCGGCGCGGGAGGTGGAGGTACGCAAGGAGACCGACCGGGTGGAGGCCCCCGAGCCCGGCAGCGGCAAGGTCGTCCAGCTCCCCGGCCTGGCCGAGGCCGCCCGCCGGCTCCGCTCCCGCGCCCGCCCGCTCCCCGACGGGCAGCCGGTGCTCGCGGTCGAGAACCTCGCGATCGGCTTCGACCACCGGCACCACGGGGTGGACATCGTCGACGGCATCAGCTTCGAGGTGCACGCCGGTGAAGTGCTCGGCCTGGTCGGCGAGTCGGGCTGCGGCAAGTCACTGACGGCGCTGACCGTGATGGGCCTGCAGCCGGGGGGCGCCCGGGTGCGCGGCCAGGTCCGCTTCAACCAGCGCGACCTGCTCGCCGAGCCGATGCGGGTACGCCGCCGGCTCCTCGGCCACGAGATGGCGATGATCTACCAGGACGCCCTGTCGTCCCTGAACCCCGCGATGACCATCCGCGCCCAGCTCAAGCAGGTCGTACGACGCGGCGGGCACCGCACCCCCGCCGAACTGCTCACCATGGTCGGCCTCGACCCCGACCGCACCCTGCGCAGCTACCCGCACGAACTCTCCGGCGGCCAGCGCCAGCGCGTCCTGATCGCCATGGCCCTGTCCCGCGACCCGAAGCTGATCGTCGCCGACGAGCCGACGACCGCGCTGGACGTGACCGTGCAGGCGCAGATCATGGAACTGCTGCTGCGGCTGCGCGAGGAGCTGGGCTTCGCGCTGATCCTGGTCTCGCACGACCTCGCCCTGGTCGCGGACATCACCGACCGGGTGGTGGTGATGTACGGCGGGCAGATCGTGGAGACGGGAGTGACCGCCGACCTGGTGGAGGCGCCGGCCCACCACTACACGCGCGGACTGCTCGGCAGCGTGCTGTCGCTGGAGTCGTCCCAGGAGCGGATGACACAGATCAAGGGTGTCGTCCCCTCCCCCGCGGACTTCCCGGCGGGCTGCCGGTTCGCCGACCGCTGCCCGATGGCGAGCGAGACCTGCCGGACGACGACCCCGGACCTGCTGGGCACCCGCACCCACACGGCGGCCTGCCACCATCCGGCGGTCCTGCTGGTGACCGAGGGCGAGGCGGAGAGCGAGGTCGTCACGTGAGCGCAGTGCTGGAACTCGCCGGCGTGCATGTCGTGCACAAGGCCCGCACGGGGGGTGTCTTCAGGCGGGACAAGGTGTACGCCCTCACCGGCGCCGACCTCACCATCGCGCCCGGCGAGACGGTCGGCGTGGTCGGCGAGTCCGGCTGCGGCAAGTCGACGCTGGCGAAGGTGCTGGTGGGCGTGCAGCGGCCGACGTCCGGGACGGTGTCCTTCCGCGGCCGTGACCTGTGGACCATGTCGGCCGACGAGCGCCGGGCGGCGATCGGCAGCCACACCGGCATGATCTTCCAGGACCCGTCGACCGCCCTGAACCGCCGGCTGACCGTCCGGCAGATCCTGCGCGACCCGCTGGACGTGCACAAGCGCGGTACGGCAGCCCAACGGGAGGAGCGGGTACGGGAGCTGATGGCGCTGGTGGGACTGCCGCGGGCGCTCGCCGACGGGCTGCCCGGCCAGCTCTCCGGCGGTCAGCGGCAACGCGTCGCCATCGCCCGCGCCCTGGCCCTCGACCCCGACCTGGTGGTGGCGGACGAGCCGACCAGCGCCCTGGACGTGTCGGTGCGCGCGCAGATCCTCAACCTGCTGCTGGACCTCAAGGAGAGGCTGGGCCTGGCGCTGGTGTTCGTCTCGCACGACATCCAGACGGTACGGCGGATGAGCGACCGGGTGATCACCATGTACCTCGGCCGGATCGTGGAGGAGGCCCCGGCCGACCGGGTGACGGACCGGTCCAGGCACCCGTACACCCGCGCCCTGTTCTCCGCGACCCCCGGCCTCCTCGACCCCATCGACCCGATCCCGCTCGTCGGTCCGGTGCCGTCGGCGACCCGCCCGCCGAGCGGATGCCCGTTCCGTACCCGATGCTGGAAGGCGGACGAGGAGTGCGCCGAGTCGATGCCCGGGATTTCCGTCTCGTCCACCGTCGGGCATCGCTTCCGCTGCCATCATCCGGTGGCGGAGGACCAGCCGACCCGTGAACTCGTCGGCCAGGCGCACCTGTCGAAGGAGCCCAGATGACCCTTCCCACCCCGCTCACCGGTGTCGTACCGCCCGTCTGCACGCCCCTGACACCGGACCGCGAGGTGGATGTGCCCTCGCTGCTCAGGCTGGTCGACCATCTGATGGCCGGCGGGGTGCACGGGCTGTTCGTGCTGGGTTCGACCTCGGAGGCGGCGTATCTGACGGACGGGCAGCGCGAGCGGGTCGTGCGGGCGGTGGTGGACCATGTGGGCGGGCAGCTGCCGGTCCTGGCGGGCGCGATCGACATGACCACGCCGCGCGTACTGGACCACGTGGGGCGGGTCACGGCGGCGGGCGCGGACGCGGTCGTCGCGACCGCCCCCTTCTACACCCGCACCCACCCCGCGGAGATCGCCCGCCACTACCGGATGCTCGCCGCCGCCTCCCCGGTCCCCGTCCTCGCCTACGACATCCCGTCCGCCGTGCACACCAAGCTCGCCCCCGAGCTGGTGCTGGAGCTGGCCGCGGACGGTGTGCTGGCCGGGCTGAAGGACTCCAGCGGCGACCTCGGCGGCTTCCGCGGGGTCGTCACCGCCGCCCGCACGCACCCCGGCCTCACCGGGTTCACCGCGCTGACCGGCTCCGAGGTCGTCGTCGACGCCGCGCTCGCGCTGGGTGCCGACGGGGCGGTGCCCGGCCTCGCCAACGTCGACCCGCACGGCTACGTCCGCCTCTACCGGCTGTGCCGGGCCGGCGACTGGGAGCGCGCCCGCGCCGAACAGGAGCGGCTGTGCGCCCTGTTCGGCCTGGCCGGTGTCGGGGACCCGGCGCGGATGGGCGGGAGTTCGTCGGCGCTGGGGGCGTTCAAGGCGGCCCTGCATCTGCGGGGGGTCATCGCCTGTCCCGCGACCGCTGAGCCGCAGATCCCCTTGTCGGCGGACGAGGTGGAGCGGGTGGGGAAGTTCCTGGCGGCCGGGGGACTCCTGTGAAGTGAACGCCGGGTGGACTGCGTACAACCATTCGTTTGCGCCACGGGTCTTGCGGGTGTGCACGAGTCGATCTGACGGCTCGTCACTTCGAAGCACGTCCTGAGCAGGAGGCCTTGTGCGCAGACGCACTCTTCGTATGACGGTGGCCACCGCCGTCGCCATGGCGGCAACCGCCGCGATCGCACCCGGGGCACAGGCCGCCCCGGCCGCCGGAACCGCCGCCGGCCCGGCGAAGGTCGATTTCAACGGCGACGGTGTCACCGACACGGCCGTGACCGCGTACACCGCGACGGTGGCCGGCAAGGAGGCGGCCGGCTACGTGGCCGTGACGTACGGCGTCCGGTCGACGGGGGTGAAGGCGGCGTACCGGAAGGTCTACCACCAGAACTCACCCGGGGTACCGGGCGGCGTCGACCAGGGCGACCTGTTCGGCACGGCCCTGACGACCGGGGACCTCGACGGCGACGGCTACACCGACCTCGTCGTCGGCTCGTCGTACGAGGACAACGGGTCCCTGTCGGGGGCCGGCCGTCTGACGGTGCTGTGGGGCGGCGCGAGCGGCCTGTCCGGCGGCACCGTCATCAAGGGCACGCGGGCCGACCAGAATCTCGGCGAAGCGCTCACCGCGGGCGACTTCGACGGGGACGGCCACGTGGACCTGGCCACCGGGACCACGGTGGCGTACGGCCCGGTGGACCGGGCGGCCGGGCCGGCCCGCACCGAGGCGATGAACGTCGAGGTCGGCGGCCCGGCGGAGGAGTTGTGGGGCCGCCCCGCCCTCGCCGCGGGCGATGTGAACGGCGACGGCATCGACGACGTGGTGGCCGTCGTCTCGCACGGCTCCGGGGAACTGCCCTACCACGGCCCCCGCCTCGTGCAGTACTTCGCGGGCAGCCGGGCCGGACTGACGGCCGCCCGGACACTGAAGGACGCGAACACCGGCAAGACCCTGGACGGCGGCCGGGCCGTCGCGGTGGGCGACCTCGACAGAGACGGGTACGCCGACATCGTCCTCGGCCGCACCAGCGAGTACGACATGGACGGCACCGAGGACGTCAACGCGCTGGGCGGCGCGGTCGAGATCGTCCGCGGCGGCACCGCCGGTCCGGACACCGCGAGCCCGCGCACGCTGCTCCACCAGGACAGCCCCGGAATCCCGGGCACCGCGGAGGACGAGGACCACTTCGGCGCGAGCCTGTCCCTCGGGGACGTGAACGGCGACGGCCTCCTCGACCTCGCGGTCGGCGTCAGCCGCGAGGGCGTGGGCACCCGGGACGAGGCGGGTTCGGTGACCGTCCTGCGGGGTACCGCGACGGGGCTCACCGGGCAGGGAGCGAAGACCTTCACCCAGAACACGACGTCGGTGCCGGGCAGCGCCGAGGCGGGGGACGTCTTCGGCACCGCCGTACGGCTGGCCGACACCAACGGCGACGGCCGCGCGGACCTGTACGTGGGGGCTCCGGGGGAGAACGCGGGCGCGGGTGGGGTCTGGGTGCTCCCCGGTGGAGCCACACAGGTGACCGGCACCGGCTCGGTCTCTTTCGGCGCCGGGTCGCTGGGCACCGCCGCGGGGGAGGCCCAGCTCGGCAGGCATTTCAACGGCTGACGGGCACCCGGCTGCCGGTCGGTCAGGTCAGCGAGCCGACCGGCAGCCGGCGGAACTCGATCGTCTCGTAGGTGCCCGTCACCCCCGTCTCGTACAGGATGCCGACCGTGTCCCGGCCGAGCCGTACGAGGTCGGAGTAGGCGGCCCGCTGCTGGGACAGGGTGAGCGCCTTGGTGAAGGTCGCGCCGCCGTCCGTGCTGCGCCAGACCGCCATCGCCTGGCGGGCGGTGGGCACGGACGGGCCGGAGAACAGCAGCCCGGCGCCCGGGTGGTGCAGGACGCTGCCCTGCACGATCGGCACGTCGTCGAGGGTGGGCTGGACGGTGTACGGCCGTTCCAGGGAGACCGCCCCGTCGGCGGAGTGGCTGTCGAGGCGGTTGCCGGTGCTGGTGCCGTGCTGGTCACGGGCGGAGAAGTAGATCCTGCCGTCGGGGAGTTGGGCGGCCGCGGACTCGTTGGCGTTGTTGTGGCCGTCGTAGGAGTCGTCGACGAAACCCAGCCGCCAGGTGCGGCCGCCGTTGTCGCTGTAGAGGGCGTGGGCGCCGTAGTACCTGGGCTCCTGGCCGGTGTCGGGGGAGCCGGCGGGCGGGGCGGCGGAGTGGTTGGCGGGGACCACCAGCCGGCCCTTGTGCGGGCCGCGGGTGAGGGCGATCGCATGGCCGGGGCCGGTGGCGTACCAGCGCCAGTTCGGCTGTTTCACCGCCGCCGTGATCTCCTGCGGGCGGGTGAAGCGGCGCCCGTCGTCCAGGCTGCGCTGCACGAACACGCGTCGGCTCTGAGCGGGCGTCACCTCGCCGCGCATGATCTGCGCCTCCGTCACAGCACCGCTGTTGTAGGACGTGAGCAGCACGACCGCGCCGGTGGCCGGGTCGACGACCGGCGCCGGGTTGCCCCGTGTGTCGCCGTCCCCGGCGGCGACGACCGTCAGCGGGCCCCAGGTGCAGCCGCCGTCGGTGGAGCGGCGGACGACCACGTCGATGTCGCCGGAGTCACCGGCACCGCCGCGCCGGCCCTCCGCGAAGGCGAGGACGGTGCCGCGCGGGGTGCTGACGGCGGCGGGGATGCGGTACGTGTCGTAGCCGCCCTCCCCGGAGACGTACGGGACGGAGGACGTGCACCGGCCGGCGGCGGAGGCCGGCGTGGGCGCGGTGAGCGAGCTGAGGGCGACGGGGGTGAGGAGTGCTGCGGCGGTCAGGAAGGCGCGTCTCGGACGTGGCATCTCAGGGACCCCCCATGGACGGTGACCGGTTGTCGGTCACATCGTCCCAGCAGTCACCTGCCCCGACTCGTAGGCCACGATGCCCAGTTGGGCCCTGCGCCTCGCGTTCGCGCTCAGGACGGCGTCCGCGCCGCCGCCAGCAGACGGCTCACCTCGTCCGACGTGATGGTGAGGGCGGCGCCCACGGTGGTGAGGACCTCGCGTTCGGCGGGGGTGTAGGGGCCGTCGGCCAGGGCGATGCGGGCGCCCTGGAGGAGGATCGACTCACGGCCGGCCGGGGCGAGGTGCGGGGCGAGCGGGTCGAGGGCCTCGTGCAGCTCTATGGCCAGCCCCGGTCCGCAGGGTGCCCCGAAGACCCGTCCGGTGTCCGCGGCCAGCGCGTCGACGAGAGCGCCCAGCTGTTCCTCGGTGCAGTCCTCGAAACCGGCCGCACGCACCGTGCCGGCGGCCGTGGTGAGCGACGTACGGGTGCGGGTGCCGCCCGCGGCGAGCACCGCGAGGGCGACGGTGTGCACGGCGTCGCGGAGCATCGCCGAGAAACGGCTGGTGGTCGGATGGTCGAGGACGTCGGCACCGAAGTGGCGCCGGCAGGCCGCGCACTCCACGACCGGCCCGGTGTTGCCGCGCGGCAGCACGGGCAGACCGAGCAGGATGAAGCGGCGGCGGCCGGTCAGCCGCTGGTAGTTGCGGTCGCCTCCGCAGCCGGGGCAGAAGAACTCGCCGTCGCCGACGGCCGTCCATGCGGTACGGGTGCCCAGCATGCGCGAACGCCTGGTGGCACGGCCGTTTCGTCCCCGTCCTGGCAGCACGTCGCACCTCCGTAACCCCACGGCAACGTCGCCGCGCTTGCGTGATGTTAGCCACATCACGGACGCGGAGTCAGTACCCCGGACGAGACCTTTCCGTGACCTACACAGGTCAATGGCCGAAAACCGACGGGCCCCGCCCACCGGAAGACGGTGAACGGGGCCTCTGAACGCCGGGCGCGGCAGCGCCCTCGAGGGGCGCGGGGCTGTGCCTATATGCGGCTCCGCCGCGTGGGCGCGACGAGCCACAACGGCGCCGCACCCGACCGACAACCCATCGCGGCACCCCCAGCGGAGCCGCACCCCCCGCGGAGCGAACCCTCAGCGAGCCGCCCGGTTGACGGCCGAGACAACCGCCTTCAGCGAGGCACGCGTCGTGTTCGCATCGATGCCGACGCCCCACAGAACCTTGCCGTCGATGGCACATTCGATGTACGAGGCGGCCTGCGCGGACGCGCCCTCGCTCATCGTGTGCTCCTGGTAGTCCAGCAGCCGGACGTCGACGCCGATGCCCTGCAGCGCGTGGAAGAACGCGGAGATCGGGCCGTTGCCGGTGCCGACCAGCGTCGTCTCGACGCCGTCGACCTCGGCCTCCACGGTCAGCGTGTCCACGCCGTCCCGGTCGGTCGTGGACTGGCCGTTCTTGACCTGGATACGACCCCAGGGGTTCTCCGCGTTCGGCAGGTACTCGTCCTGGAAGGTCGCCCAGATGTCCTTCGGCGTGACCTCGCCGCCCTCGGCGTCCGTCTTCGCCTGGATGATCTTCGAGAACTCGATCTGCATCCGGCGCGGCAGGTCCAGCTTGTGGTCGTTCTTCAGGACGTACGCGATGCCGCCCTTGCCGGACTGCGAGTTGACGCGGATGACGGCCTCGTAGGAGCGGCCGACGTCCTTGGGGTCGATCGGCAGGTACGGCACCGCCCACTCGAGGTCGTCGACCGTGACGCCCTTGGCCTTCGCGTCGGCCTCCATGGTGTCGAAGCCCTTCTTGATGGCGTCCTGGTGGGAGCCGGAGAAGGACGTGTAGACCAGGTCGCCCACGTACGGGTGGCGCGGGTGGACCTCCATCTGGTTGCAGTACTCCCACGTACGACGGATCTCGTCGATGTCGGAGAAGTCGATCTGCGGGTCGACGCCCTGCGAGAACAGGTTCATGCCCAGGGTGACCAGGTCGACGTTGCCGGTGCGCTCGCCCTGCCCGAACAGGCAGCCCTCGACGCGGTCGGCGCCGGCCATCAGCGCCAGCTCGGCCGCCGCGACGGCGGTACCGCGGTCGTTGTGCGGGTGGACCGACAGGCAGACGTACTCACGGCGGGAGAGGTTGCGGCCCATCCACTCGAAGCGGTCCGCGTGCGTGGAGGGCGTGGAGCGCTCGACGGTGGCCGGCAGGTTGAGGATGATCTCGCGGCCCGGGCCGGGCTGCCAGACGTCCATGACCGCCTCACAGACCTCCAGGGCGAAGTCCAGCTCGGTGTCGGTGAAGATCTCCGGCGAGTACTGGTAGCCGAACTCGGTCTCCGGACCCAGCAGCTTCTCGGCGTACTCCATGACCAGCCGGGTGCCGTCGACGGCGATCTGCTTGATGTCGTCCTTGGAGCCGCGGAAGACGACCCGGCGGAACACCGGGGCGGTGGCGTTGTACAGATGGACGGTGGCGCGGCGTGCGCCCTTCAGGGACTCGACGGTCCGCTCGATCAGGTCCTCGCGGGCCTGGGTGAGTACGGAGATCGTGACGTCCTCGGGGATGGCGCCGGGATCCTCGATGATCGACCGTACGAAATCGAAGTCGGTCTGGCCCGAGGCCGGGAAGCCGACCTCGATCTCCTTGTAGCCCATCTTGACCAGCAGGTCGAACATCGCGCGCTTGCGCACCGGCGACATGGGGTCGATCAGGGCCTGGTTGCCGTCGCGCAGGTCGGTGGAGAGCCAGCGGGGGGCGGCGGTGATCCGGTTCTCGGGCCAGGTGCGGTCGGGGATGTCGACCTGTTCGTAGCGGCCGTACTTGTGGATCGGCATGGAACTGGGCTGCTGACGGTTCGCCATGATGCGTGGGCTCCTCAAGGTGTCCGGAAGGACGGCCGACGACGCAACGCCAAGCTCCGCGGGGAGGGAGTCGGCCTCGACTACAGGCCCTCGCCGCGGCAGCTAAGAAGAAGCAGCCCGAAACGCATGATGCGCAGCATGCTAGCCGAGCTCTTCCGGATGCGGGGGTCCGTATCAGTATGCGGGACCAGAAGAACAAACGGGACAAAAAGTGCGCCATACCACTTGGGGCCGGCCGACGGGGCACCTTGTCGGCACATTTCACCAATCATGGTTGCAGGTGGTGACAGCGGCATAACACAGTGCAAGGGTGCTGGGGCATGACGACCAACGGGGGCTTCACGCCCGTCTTCTGCACCATCGTTCCACCGCACGTCCTCGACAAGCTCGCCCAGGCCGAGGACCCCGCGCTCTCCGGCCCCGCCCGCCAGACCCTGCAGCGCGACGCCTACGAGCGCACCCACCGCCGGCTGACCACGGTCCTCGGCGCGCCCGCCGTCGCCCCGCCCGCCGATGCCGCGGCCGACAAGCCGCACCGCACCATCTACGACGCCCGGCACAAGACGGACCTGCCCGGGAAGAAGGTCCGCGGCGAGGGCGACGAGCCCGGCAAGGACGCCACGGTCAACCGCGCCTACGCCGGACTCGGCGCCACCTTCGAGCTGTTCCTGAAGGCCTTCGAACGCAACTCGATCGACGGCAACGGCCTGCCGCTCGACGCAACCGTCCACTACGACGAGCAGTACAACAACGCCTTCTGGAACGGCGAGCAGATGGTCTTCGGCGACGGGGACGGCGAGATCTTCCTGGACTTCACCATCCCCATCGACGTCATCGGCCACGAACTCGCCCACGGCGTCACCCAGTACACGGCCAACCTCACCTACTTCGGCCAGCCCGGCGCCCTCAACGAGTCCGTGTCGGACGTCTTCGGCTCCCTCATCAAGCAGTACACGCTCGGCCAGACCGCCGCCGAGGCCGACTGGCTGATCGGCGCCGGACTGCTCGCCCCGCGCGTGTCGGGCGTGGCCCTGCGCTCGATGAAGGCGCCGGGCACGGCGTACGACGACGACGTCCTCGGCAAGGACCCGCAGCCCGCCACGATGGACGACTACGTCAGCACCGGCCGCGACAACGGCGGCGTCCACATCAACTCCGGCATCCCCAACCACGCCTTCTACCTCGCCGCCACCGCACTCGGCGGGCACGCCTGGGAGCGGGCGGGACAGATCTGGTACGACGTGCTGACGGGGGGCGAGCTGAAGGAGAAGGCGAACTTCACGGAGTTCGCCACGCTGACCGTCGCTGCCGCGAAGGCACGGTACGGCGACGGCGGCGAGGAGTTCCAGGCGGTACTCAAGGCCTGGGAACAGGTGGGGGTGCGCACCCTGTAGTTCCGTACTAGACAGATCCCATGCGTATTCAGGTGAGGCGCACGGGCGGATTCGCGGGCATCGAGCGGCACGCCGAGGTGGACACCTCGGGTCGGCCCGACGCCCAGGAGTGGCACGCCCTGGCCGAGCGCGCGGTCGCTTCCGGCCGGGGCGCGCCCCCCGTCGGGGTGCCCGACGGCTTCAGTTACCAGATCACCGTGGACGGGAACACCGTGTACTGCGCGGATCCACGGCTGACGGAGGAGCAGCGCAGGCTGATCAGCCGGGTGCTGAAGGAAGGTGCGTAACTCGCTGTTCCCGCCTGCCCGTTGACTTCCGTTACCGGCGGTACCGATGATCCGGCGCATGGCGACTGATGCGCGCACCGCGACGAACCCGACACCTGAGTTCCCGGCGTTCCCCGACACCTTCCTGTGGGGCGTGTCGACCTCGGCGCACCAGATCGAGGGGGCGGTGGACGAGCGTGAGCCGTCCGTGTGGGACGTCTTCACGGCCGAGCCGGGACGGGTGAAGGACGGCTCCACCGCGGCGGTGGCCTGCGACCACTACCACCGCTACCGCGAGGACGTCGCCCTCCTGGCCGGCCTGGGCGTGGACGCGTACCGCTTCTCGGTCTCCTGGCCGAGGGCGGTCTTCGCGGGCGGGCGGGGCCTCGACTTCTACGACCGTCTGGTGGACGAGCTGTGCGCGGCGGGCGTACGGCCGGTTCCGACCCTCTTCCACTGGGACCTGCCGGTCACGCTCGACTGGCTGGACCGGGACACGGCGGCGCGGTTCGCGGAGTACGTGTCGGTGGTCGCGGAGCGGCTCGGTGACCGGGTGACGAAGTGGATCACCCTCAACGAACCTGCCGAACACACCCTGTTGGGCCACGCCCTGGGCGCCCACGCCCCCGGCAGGCAGCTCCTCTTCGACGCCCTCCCGGTCGCCCACCACCAGCTCCTGGCGCACGGTCTGGCGGTACGCGCCCTGCGCGCGGCCGGCGCCTCGGACATCGGGATCGCCAACTCGCACGGACCGACCTGGCCGGCGTCGCAGGACAGCGCCGACGTGGCGGCGGCGGACTTCTACGACGTACTCCTCAACCAGCTGTTCGCGGACCCGGTCCTGCTCGGTGAATACCCGGCAGGAATCGGCGAGTTGATGCCCGGGGACGTCGAGGCCGACCTGAAGGTGATCGCCGAGCCGGTCGACTGGTACGGCATCAACTACTACGCGCCGACCAGGGTGGGCGCACCCCAGGGCACGGAGATCGAGTTCGGCGGACTGACGATGCCGGCCGACCTCCCCTTCTCCGTACGGCAGATCGAGGGCGTCCCGGTGACGGACTTCGGCTGGCCGGTCGTCCCGGAGGCCCTGACCGAGCTGCTCACCGGCTTCCGCGAGCGCTACGGCGACCGGCTCCCGCCCGTCGTGATCACCGAGAACGGCTGCTCGTACGAGGGGATCGACGACCAGGACCGGATCGCCTACCTGGACGGGCATGTGCGGGCACTGCACCGGGCGCTGGCGGCGGGCGTGGACGTGCGCGGCTACTTCGTGTGGTCGCTGCTGGACAACTTCGAGTGGGCGGAAGGTTACGCCCGCCGCTTCGGCCTGGTCCATGTCGACCGGGAGACGCTGGAGCGGACTCCGAAGGCGTCGTACGCCTGGTTCCGGGACCTGCTGCGGGCGCAGAGGTGACGGTCAGAAGCCCAGTTTGCGCAGCTGCTTCGGGTCCCGCTGCCAGTCCTTGGCGACCTTGACGTGGAGGTCCAGGAACACCGGCGTCCCCAGCAGGGCCTCGATCTGCTTGCGGGACTTGATGCCGACCTCCTTCAGGCGCTTGCCCTTGGGGCCGATGATGATGCCCTTCTGGCTGGGGCGTTCGATGTAGACGTTGGCGTGGATGTCCAGCAGGGGCTTGTCGGCGGGACGGTCCTCGCGCGGGAGCATCTCCTCGACCACGACCGCGATGGAGTGCGGCAGCTCGTCGCGGACGCCCTCCAGCGCGGCCTCGCGGATCAGCTCCGCGATCATGACCTGCTCGGGCTCGTCGGTCAGATCACCCTCGGGGTAGAGGGCCGGGCCCTCGGGCAGCAGCGGAACGATCAGGTCGGCGAGCAGGCTCACCTGCTTGTCCCCGACCGCCGACACCGGGACGATCTCCGCCCACTCGAACCCGAGCTCCTTGCCGAGCCGGTCGATCGCGATGAGCTGCTCGGCGAGCGTCTTGCTGTCGACCAGGTCGGTCTTCGTGACGACCGCGATCTTCGGCGTCTTCCTGATCGACGCCAGCTCCTTCGCGATGTACCGGTCACCGGGACCGATCTTCTCGTTCGCGGGCAGACAGAAGCCGATCACGTCCACCTCGGCCCACGTCGTGCGGACGACGTCGTTGAGCCGCTCGCCGAGCAGCGTGCGCGGCTTGTGCAGACCCGGGGTGTCCACCAGGACCAGCTGGGCGTCGGGCCGGTGCACGATGCCGCGCACGGTGTGCCGGGTGGTCTGCGGCTGGTTCGCCGTGATCGCCACCTTCTGCCCGACCAGAGCGTTCGTGAGGGTGGACTTGCCCGCGTTGGGGCGGCCCACGAAGCAGGCGAAGCCGGCCCGATGGACAGTGTCGGCCGGCTGCTCGGATGACGGGGTGCGAACGCTCATGCCGCCCATTCTCCCTGATCGTCGACGCCCCGCCGCACACCTGCCCGGACGACCTCACGGGCGCGGCCCCGACGCCTTCCGAGCGAGGGGGCCGCGCAGCGCACTGTTCCGGTCTCAGCCGATCGTTCTCAGTGGATCGTTCTCAGTCGAACACGAACGGGCCCGGGGACTGCGGTCCGGTCGCCGTGCAGGTGATGGTGATGCCGAAGACCGTCATCCGCAGCGAACCGCCGAAGGCCTCCAGGCTGTCGCCGGAGGCCACGGTGCCGCTCAGCGGGCCGACGGTGACGCTGTCGCCGGCGGCCATCGCCGGGTTCTCGGTGCCGGTGAAGGCGGTCGTGCCGCCGCTGCCCTTCACCAGGGTGAGCGTGGACGCGATCGAGTCCTCACCGAGCGCGATCGGCGCGGTGATCGCGGAGGACGTGAGGGTCATCGTGGCGGCGGTGCCGTTCTGGGTGGCCGTGAGCGTGGCCTCGCCGCCGCCGAAGGTGCCGCAGTCGGCGGTGATCGTCGCCGACTCCGGGGCGACGGCCACGGCGGCGGGCGCGAGGACGACGCCGGTGACCGCGAGGGCCCCGACCGCCAGTGCCGCACCTGTTGCTGTGCGCTTGCCTCTCATGGGGATCCGGCTCCCTTCCCGTGTCTGGGAATGCCATGTGGGGATGGACGGGAGATACGCCGACGGACCACCCGGCAGCGGGGTGCGGGCACGCTGCGCGAGCATGAATCTGACGGTCCGTCGGAACTTACGGGTCCATTGATACGCGAGAGGCGTGGGACGGCAAGGTTGAATTCCGGCCTACCTTCCGGAGACCTCAGCCCGCGGAAACGGTCAGCCGCACAACCCCATCGGGCCCGGCCACCAGCACGGGCGTCTCCGAGCCCCCGAGGTCCCGTACGGCCGCCCGGTCCTCCGCGGACGCGGACTCCGCCTCGGTGACGACCGCCGCCGCCTCCAGCGACTTCGCCCCCGACGCCACCGCCATCGCCACCGCCGTCTGCAGGGCACTGAGCTTCAGGGAGTCCAGGGCGACGGTCCCGGCGACATATGTACGCCCCGTCTCGTCCCGTACGGCAGCCCCCTCGGGGACGCCGTTGCGGGCCCGGGCCGAGCGGGCCAGGGTGACGATCTTGCGGTCCTCGGGGTCAAGCGCGTTGGTGTCGGTCATGCCCTGAGCATACGAAGCCGTACGGACTGCCCGGCTCAGGGCCGGTCGAGGCGGAGCCGCTCGGCCCGCGGCAGACCGGCCACGACCAGGTCGTAGGAGTCCTCGATGAGCTCCCGGACCAGACGGTCCGGGAGTTCGCCGTCGACGGTGACGGTGTTCCAGTGGCGCTTGTTCATGTGGTAGCCGGGGATGATCAGCCCCGGGTGATCGCTACGCAGCCGGACCGCGTCCTCGGGGTCGCACTTGAGGTTGACCGTCAGGGGGCGGTTGTCCATCCAGCTCAGGGCGAACATCTTGCCCAGCACCTTGAAGACCGAGATCTCCGGGCTGAACGGAAAGTCCTCCACCGCCGCGTTGAAGGACAGACAGAACGCGCGCAGCTCCTGGGGCGTCACTCCGGCCTCGTCTCCTCCTCCGGCGCATCCGCCGGGATCACCGGCTCCACCAGCACGGTCACGATCTTGTTCCGGCGCCCGGCCGCGGCCTCCGCGGTCAGCCGCAGCTCCCGGCTGTCGGGCAGTTCGACGACGGAGGAGGCCCCGGCGATGGGCACCCGGCCGAGGGCCTTGGCGAGCAGCCCGCCGACGGTCTCCACGTCCTCGTCGTCGTACGCCTCCAGCCCGTACAGCTCGCCGAGGTCGCCGATGTCGAGGCGGGCGGTGACCCGGTAGCGGTCCTCGCCGAGGGGTTCCACGGGCGGGAGTTCACGGTCGTACTCGTCGGTGATCTCGCCGACGATCTCCTCGAGGATGTCCTCGATGGTGACGATGCCGGCCGTGCCGCCGTACTCGTCGATGACGACGGCGACGTGGTTGCGCTCCTTCTGCATCTCGCGCAGCAGGTCGCCGGCGTTCTTGGTGTCCGGCACGAAGGCGGCGGGCCGCATGGCCGTCGAGACCAGCTCGGACTCGGCGTCCCGGCTGATGTGCGTCTTGCGGACCAGGTCCTTCAGATACACGATCCCGACGATGTCGTCCTCGCTCTCGCCGGTGACCGGGATGCGCGAGAAGCCGGACCTGAGCGCCAGGGTGAGGGCCTGGCGGATGGTCTTGTAGCGCTCGATGACGACCAGGTCGGTGCGCGGCACCATGACCTCGCGGACCAGGGTGTCGCCCAGCTCGAAGACCGAGTGCACCATGCGGCGCTCCTCGTCCTCGATCAGGGACTCCGCCTCGGCGAGGTCGACCAGGGCGCGCAGCTCCGCCTCGGAGGCGAAGGGCCCGCGCCGGAAGCCCTTGCCGGGGGTGAGCGCGTTGCCGATGAGGATGAGCAGGGACGGGATCGGGCCCATGATCCTGGCCAGCGGCACCAGGACGTACGCCGCCGCCGTCGCCGTGTTCTGCGGGTGCTGGCGGCCGATGGTGCGCGGGGAGACACCGACGGCGACGTACGACACCAGGACCATGACCCCGATCGCGACGACCAGAGCCTCCCACGTCGCGTCGAACTCCGTCAGACAGGCGTATGTGACCAGTGCGCCGGCGGCCATCTCGCAGGCGACGCGGACCAGCAGCGCCACGTTGAGGTAGCGGGTCGGGTCGGCGGCGACCTGGGCGAGCTTGGCACTGCCGCGCCGCCCGGACCGTACGGCCTCCTCGGCGCGGAAGCTGGAGACCCGCGCGAGGCCTGCCTCCGCGCAGGCGGCGAGCCAGGCGACGACGACCAGGGCGACGGCGCCGGTGACGAGCGGGAGGCTCATGACACGGTCGGGGCCGGGGACGGGCCGGTCAGGCCCTTCTCCCCGCGCCAGCCGTCCACAATGGCCGCCTGGAGGCCGAACATCTCGGCCTTCTCGTCGGGTTCCTCATGGTCGTAGCCGAGCAGGTGCAGCACACCGTGGACGGTGAGCAGCTGGAGCTCCTCGTCCATGGTGTGCTGCGTCGGTGCCTCGGCGCCCTGCTTCGCGGCGACCTCGGGGCAGAGCACGATGTCGCCGAGGAGGCCCTGCGGGGGCTCGTCGTCGTCCTTGGACGGCGGGCGCAGCTCGTCCATCGGGAAGGACATGACGTCGGTGGGCCCCGGCAGGTCCATCCACTGGATGTGCAGCTGCTCCATGGCGTCGGCGTCCACGACGATCACCGAGAGCTCGGAGAGCGGGTGGATGCGCATCCGTGCGAGCGCGTAGCGGGCGATGTCGAGGATCGCCTGCTCGTCGACCTCGGTTCCGGACTCGTTGTTGACGTCGATCGACATGGTCGTGCTGGTCTACTTCCCCTTGGAGCCCTTGGCGCCGGATTTGCCACGGCCCTTGTGCGTGCCGTTCTCCGTGCCGTACTTGTCGTCGTACCTCTCGTACGCGTCGACGATACGGCCCACCAGCTTGTGCCGGACGACATCGTGGGACGACAGCACGGAGAAGTGGACGTCCTCGACGCCCTCCAGGATCTCCCGCACCTGCCGCAGGCCGGACTTGGTGCCGTTCGGCAGGTCGACCTGCGTCACATCACCCGTGATCACGATCTTCGAGTCGAAGCCGAGGCGGGTGAGGAACATCTTCATCTGCTCGGGGCTCGTGTTCTGGGCCTCGTCCAGGATGATGAAGGCGTCGTTGAGCGTACGGCCGCGCATGTAGGCGAGCGGCGCGACCTCGATCGTCCCGGCGGCCATCAGACGAGGGATGGAGTCCGGGTCGATCATGTCGTGCAGCGCGTCGTAGAGCGGGCGCAGATAGGGGTCGATCTTCTCGTACAGGGTGCCGGGCAGGAAGCCGAGGCGCTCGCCGGCCTCGACCGCCGGGCGGGTCAGGATGATGCGGTTGACCTGCTTGGACTGCAGGGCCTGCACCGCCTTGGCCATCGCGAGGTAGGTCTTGCCGGTGCCGGCGGGGCCGATGCCGAAGACGATCGTGTGCTTGTCGATCGCGTCGACGTACCGCTTCTGGTTGAGGGTCTTGGGGCGGATCGTGCGGCCGCGTGAGGACAGGATGTTCTGGGTGAGCACCTGGGCCGGGGTCTCCTCCGGGCCCTCCCCGTTCTCACTGGCCCTGAGCATGGCGATCGAGCGTTCCACTGCGTCCTCCGTCATCGGCTGCCCGGTGCGGAGCACCAGCATCATCTCGTCGAACAGGCGCTGGATGAGTGCGACTTCCGCCGCGGGTCCGACCGCGCTGATCTCATTGCCCCGGACGTGGATGTCGGCCGCCGGGAAGGCCTTCTCGATCACGCGCAGTAGGGAGTCGCCGGACCCCAGCACCGTCACCATGGGGTGCTGGGCGGGGACGGTGAACTGTGCTCTCGCCTGCCCCTGCGCGGGGGTGTGAGCTGTGGGTGTCTGAGTCATGGGCCGGCGCTTAAGGCCTGCACGTCCTCCTCGATACGACTCGCCTGCCACAAGGGCGGCCTGGCGATTTCCAGGGTACGCCGGACGACTGACATCGCCGTAGGACTTTTCCGTGCGCCGTACGGCACACAGGGCCCGGGACACCGGCGTCAGACCGACCGGCCGAAGCCGATCGTCGGGACCGCGCGGCGCAGCGGCCACGGTCGGGCGGTGGCGGGGATCAGGGTCTCCAGGAACGCGTACCGGCGCAGCGCCGCCGGGTCCTGGTCGTCGAACGACTGCACCCGGCGCCACCAGGCGCCGATCTCGGACCAGCCCGGGGCGGACAGGGAGCCTCCGAACTCCTGCACGGAGAGGGCTGCCGTGAGGCCGGCGAAGGCGAGGCGCTCGGCCAGCGGCCAGCCGGCGAGGGTGCCGGTGACGAAACCGGCCACGAAGACGTCACCCGCGCCGGTGGGGTCCAGCGCCTCCACGTCGATCGCCGGGACCTCGGCGCTCTCCCCGGTGCGCCGGTCCACCGCGTACGCGCCCTCGGCGCCGAGGGTGACCACGGCGACCGGTACGTGCTCGGTGAGGGCCTGCGCGGCGGCGCGCGGGCAGGCGGTGCGGGTGTAGCGCATCGCCTCCTCGGCGTTCGGCAGGAACGCCTCGCAGTGTTCGAGGTCGGCGAGGCCGGCCAGGTCCCAGGCGCCGGTTTCGTCCCAGCCGACGTCGGCGAAGATGCGGCTGCCCCTGCTCGCGGCCTGCGCGATCCAGGGGGCGCGCTTGCCGGGGGTGAGCGAGGCGACGGCGGCACGCGCGCGTGGGGGGCACGGAGGCAGGTCTGCACCCGGAGGGCGCCGTTTGAGGGCGGTGGCGGGCGAGGGGTGGGACGGCTCCTCGGGGGGCGGTTCGTGGCCGTGGGAGACCATCGTGCGTTCGCCCTCGTACGCCATCGAGACGGTGACCGGGGAGTGCCAGCCGCGCACCGTGCGTGACGGGGTGAGGTCGATGCCCTCGCCCTGGGCCAGGGCGTCCCAGCAGTAGTCGCCGTAGTGGTCGTCGCCGAAGGCCGCCGCGAGGGA
Organism: Streptomyces sp. NPDC059866; assembly: GCF_042731325.1. Taxonomy (NCBI): domain Bacteria; kingdom Bacillati; phylum Actinomycetota; class Actinomycetes; order Kitasatosporales; family Streptomycetaceae; genus Streptomyces; species Streptomyces sp. NPDC059866. Next base: position 83,753 of record NZ_JBHWJT010000004.1, read on the forward strand.
CGTCCGCAGGCCGAGCCGGGCCAGCGCGGTCGCCATGTTGGCGACGCCGCCGGGGCTCGACCCCATCCCCCGCGCCCAGGTCTCGGTCCCGCGCACCGGGGCGGAGTCGAGCCCGGTGAAGACGATGTCGAGGAAGACCGTGCCCGTGAGATAGACGTCCCAGGGCGGGTCGTCCGGCGTGCGCACGGCGGCCAGGGGGTCGACATGGGCGTGGCAGTTCGATCCGAGTGCGACGGGCGTCGGCCCCTCTCCGGTGGACGCGGTCACGGTGCGCTCCCTGACGTGGTGCTGATCTGGCCAGTGTGCACCACACCACTGACAAGGGGCCCCTGGTCCGGTGGAGGGGCGCGTCAGGTCGTCACGGGCGTCTACCAGCGGGGGACGGACGGCGTACGCCACTGCGGGTCGGCGACCCGCATCGCCGCCGCGTCGTCGCGGTCCCGCAGCGTGCCGTCGTCGTCGAGCCACCGCCGGTGCAGGAGGGCCAGTCAGTCGCGGTCGAGTTCGACGCCGAGGCCGGGGGCGTCGGAGACGGTGATCCTGCCGCCGTCGAAGACCAGCCGCTCGGTGAGCACGTCCTCCGACTGCCAGGGGTAGTGGGAGTCGCAGGCGTGGTGGAGGCCGGGGACGGTGGACGCCACCTGGGTCATCGCGGCGAGGCTGATCCCGAGGTGGGTGTTGGAGTGCATCGAGATCCCCACCTCGAAGGTGCGGCAGACGGCGGCGAGTTGCTGCGTGTTGCGCAGGCCGCCCCAGTAGTGGTGGTCGGAGAGGACGACCTGGACGGCGTCCTTAGCGAACGCCTCCTTGATCTCGGCGAACGTCGTCACGCACATGTTGGTGGCGAGCGGCACGGCGGTCCCGGCGGCGACCTCGGCCATCGCGGACGTGCCCAGCGCCGGGTCCTCCAGGTACTCGAGGACATCCGCCAGCTCCTTCGCCACCTTCAGCGAGGTCGCAACGGACCAGGCACCGTTGGGATCCAGCCGCAGCGGATGCCCGGGGAAGGCCTCGGCGAGCGCGCGTACGGCGGCGATCTCCTCGTCCGGCGGGAAGACACCCCCCTTGAGCTTGAACGACTTAAAGCCGTACCGCTCCTTGAACTTCCGCGCCTGCTCGACGACTCCGGCCGGATCGAGGGCGGCACCCCAGTCGTCCTTCTCGGCGGGGACGCCCTCGGGATGGCCGGCCCACTTGTAGAAGAGGTACGCGCTGTACTCGACGGCGTCCCGCACCTTGCCGCCCAGCAGCGCGTGCACGGGCAGGCCGAGCGCCTTGCCCAGCGCGTCCAGACACGCCACCTCGAACGCCGAGACGACGGACAGCCGCAGCTTGTCGGCGGTCTGGACACCGCGCAGCCCGCCGACGTCGACCTGGCCGGAGACCACGGACTGATCGACGGCCACCTCGTCCGCGATGGTGAACAGTGTGTTCACATCCGTGACTTGGTGGCCGATCAGTTTGCCGGCGAAGGGCCGAGCGAGCTCTAGGTACTTGGTGTCGCCGTACGTCTCGCCGAGTCCGGTGACCCCTTCGGCCGTCACGACCTCCACGATCAGCCGGGGCGTGTACGGCTGGTGGACGCCCTGGGTGTTGAGCAGGGGCGGGTCGGCGACCAGGATCGGGGTCAGTCGTACGTCCGTAACGGCGAGGTTCACAGAATGGCTCCCCCATGCAGACGTCATACACGTATGGGAATGGAGATTAGGTAGGCGAACAGCGGGCGTCAATGGCGGCAGCGGGCCGTGAACCGGCACGAGCCGGTGGGAGCGCGCATGTCTACCCGCCTTCCTCCACCCCAAACAGAACGTGCCCCAGATCACACCCCCCGCCCTCTCTCGTCCCACCCCCCGCTTGATACAAATTGCCCGCGCGTTCCTGTCCGTCGACGGTCGTCGCCCCCTCCCCCTTTTTTGTGCCGCTCCTTTCGCATGCCCTGGGAACGCCCGTGCTCGCCCCCCGCACCACCACGCCCTGGCCCCTCGTCGCCCTTTTCACGGCCGGGTACCTGGCCCCGTATCTGCTGCCGACGGTCGTCGGCCGACTGGACTCCGGTCTGTCCGTCTCCGCCACCCAGGCGGGCGCGATCGGCAGTGCCCTGCTGTTGAGTTCGGCGTCGGCGGGCTTCCTGCTGGCCTCCCGGGTCGACCGGCTCGGCCCCCGCACCCTCGCTCGCGCCGGCCTCGCTCTCGCCGTCCTCGGCTACGGCGGCGCCGCCCTCACCACCACCGTCTGGGCCGTCGTCACCGGCGTGGTGATCGGCGGATTCGGCTCGGGTACGGCCACCGCGGTCGCCGCCACCGGCATCGCCGGCCGGCGCGAGCCGCACCGCACCACCACCCTCGGACTGCTCAGCGTCTCCGCGCTGGCGGGCGCGGTCTATCTGACGGTCCCCCACCTCGGCCCCGGGCACGGCCTGCCCCTGGCCGCGATCGCCCTGACGGCGCTGGCGGTGTGGCCGTTCACCGGCCGCCTCGCAGTCCGTGGGACGCCGCCCCCGCGGCACGGCGGCGGCCACGACCGGCCCCGCCTCCCCCACCTTCGCTCGGGTCTCGTGCTGGCCGCCGCGATGCCCTGCTGGTCGATGGCCCAGAACTCCCTCTGGGGTGTCAGCGGGCGGATCGGTCTGACCCAGGCGCATCTGACGGAGGCGACCGTCGGCGTCGTCTTCGCGGTCGGGCTGGGCGCCGGGCTGCTGGGTGTGACCGCCGCCGGGGCGCTGGGGCCGCGGCTCGGACATGCGCTGCCCATCGGCGCGGGGACCGGCCTCATCGCGGGCTGCATCGCCGTCAGCGCCTCGGCGACCGGCCTGACGACGTTCGCGGCGGGCGAGATCGCCTGGAACGCCCTCTACCCGATCGTCCTCTCCTACGTCATCGGCCTCGCCGCCTCGCTCGACCCGCGCGGCCGCTGGGCGGTACTCGTCGGCTCGGCGTCATCGCTCGGCACGGCGGCGGGCCCCCTGACCGGCAGCGTCCTCTCGGCACAGGCGGGGTTCCCGGCGATGGGCCTGGTCCTGGCCGCCGGGCTGCTGGTGATCGCCGTCCCGATGACGGCCGTGGCGCTGCGCGCGACGCGTCCCGCACCGGCCATGGACGTCCTGGAGATCCCGGTGGACGCCCCGTCCCTCCCCGCCGACCGCTCGGCCTACGGCACGGCAGGCCCCCGGCAGGCATTCGCCGCACCGGGGTCCGCGACCGATTAGGGATCAGCCGAACTCGTAGGCCTCGACCTCCGCGAGATACCGCGCCCGCCGCTCCTCGTCGTGCTCCAGGAAGGAGGCGGTGAAGGAGTTGCGGGCCAGCTCGCGCAGCTGTTCCTCGTCCAGCCCGAGGGCCCGGCGCACCGCGTCGAAGTTGTCGCCGGCGTAGCCGCCGAAGTAGGCGGGGTCGTCGGAGTTGACCGTGCACAGCAGTCCGGCGTCGAGCATGGCGGGCAGCGGGTGCTGTTCCAGGACGTCCACGGCACGCAGCCGCACGTTGGACAGCGGGCACAGCGTCAGCGGGACGCGGTCGCGCACGAGCCGTTCGACCAGGGCCGGGTCCTCCAGGCAGCGCAGGCCGTGGTCGATCCGCTCGACGCCGAGCACGTCCAGGGCCTCGGTGATGTACTCCGGCGGCCCCTCCTCACCGGCGTGCGCCACCCGCCGCAGCCCGAGGGCGGCGGCCGCCTCGTACACCTCGCGGAACTTCACCGGCGGATGCCCGACCTCGGCGGAGTCCAGCCCCACACCGGTGATCCGGTCCAGGTAGGGCTTGGCGGCGTCCAGCGTCTCCATCGCCGACTCGGCGGACTCGTCCCGCAGGAAGCACATGATCAGCTGGGTGGAGATCCCGTGCGTCTCCTGGCTGCGGCCGAGTGCCCGCCAGAGCCCCTCGACCACGGTCCCCATCGCCACCCCGCGCCCGATGTGCGCCTGCGGGTCGAAGAAGATCTCCGCGTGCCGCACACCCTGCGCGGCAGCGCGGGCGAGATAGGCGTCCGCGAGGTCCTCGAAGTCCCGCTCGGTGCGCAGCACGGCCATGAGCTCGTAGTACAGGTTCAGAAAGGACTGGAGGTCCGCGAACCGGTACGCCTCGCGGAGCTCTTCGGTGTCCGCGTACGGCAGGGTCACACCGTTGCGTGCGGCGAGCTCGAAAGCGAGCTCGGGCTCCAGGGTGCCTTCGATATGGAGGTGCAGTTCGGCTTTCGGGAGGGGCATCAAAGCATCGTACGGGCGCTTCACCGACGCTTCGGAACCGGCACTCTCTGTAGGTCGTGCGCCACGCTCAGCTCCCCCTCGAACCCGGCCGCCCGCGCCTGCCGCTCGAACTCGTCAGGTTCCGAGTAGCGCTGGCTGAAGTGGGTGAGGACGAGGTGCCGTACGCCGCACTCCTTGGCCACCCGCGCTGCCTGACCTACCGTCAGGTGCCCGTGTTCCGCGGCGAGTTCGATGTCCTCGTCGAGGAACGTCGACTCGATGACGAGCATGTCGCAGCCCTCGGCGAGCGCGTACACCCCGTCGCACAGCCGGGTGTCCATGACGAACGCGAACCGCTGTCCGCGGCGCACCTCGCTCACGTCTTCCAGACGGACGTCCGCGAGCACTCCCTCCCGCTGGAGCCGTCCCACGTCGGGCCCCTTGATGCCGTGCGCGGCGAGCCGGTCGGGCAGCATGCGGCGGCCGTCGGGCTCGATCAGCCGGTAGCCGTAGGACTCGACGGGGTGGGAGAGCTTGCGGGCCTGGAGTGTGTACGACGGCGTCACCGCGAGATCGCCGTCCTGGTGCACCGGCGCCTCGGTGAGGTCGACCGTCTCCCGGTAGGCGGTGGCGTACCGGAGCCGGGTGAAGAAGCGTTGTCCGGAGCGGGGGTAGTGCGCGGTGACGGGGTGCGGCACCTGGTCGAGGTTGATGCGCTGGATCACTCCGGCGAGGCCGAGGGAGTGGTCGCCGTGGAAGTGCGTGACGCAGATCCGGTCGATGTCGTGTGCCGCGACCCCGGCGCGGAGCATCTGACGCTGGGTGCCCTCGCCGGGGTCGAAGAGGATGCCCTCGCCGTCCCAGCGCAGCAGGTAGCCGTTGTGGTTGCGGTGCCGGGTGGGGACCTGGCTGGCGGTGCCGAGGACCACCAGTTCTCGTACGGACACGGCGACTTACCCGGGGGGCCATTCCATGCCGCGGCCGCCCAGGACGTGGGCGTGGGCGTGCCAGACGGTCTGGCCGGCGCCACTGCCCGTGTTGAAGACGACGCGGTAGCTCTCCAGCTTGTCCTCGTCGGCGACCGCCTGGGTCTCGCGCAGAACGTCCGCGGCGAGCTCCGGCGCGGCGGCGGCGAGCGTGGCGGCGTCCCGGTAGTGCGCCTTGGGGATCACCAGGACGTGCGTGGGCGCCTGGGGGTTGATGTCCCGGAACGCAACGGTGGTCTCCGTCTCACGGACGATCGTCGCCGGGATGTGCCCCTCGACGATCTTGCAGAACAGACAGTCGTCCTGCGCTTCCCCTGTCATGCGGTTCCCTCCGGCGGTCGGGCGTGTACGGGGGGCATCGTATCGCCGCCGTCGCTGCGGGCAGTCGTGCCGCTGGGGCGGCACGGGTGGGCGCAGCGGCACCCCCGTCGCGCCGGGCTGCGCTACCCACCCCCGGCCAGCCTCAGCGCACGGTCACGGCAGAGTCGGCGGTACCTTCGCGGGCGCCTCCTCCAACGCCGCCAGCGCTGTTCGTACCGCTTCGTCCAGCTGTACGTCCCGCCCCGCCGCGTAATCCTGCGGTCGCTGCACGACCTCGACGTCCGGGTCCACACCGTGGTTCTCCACGCCCCACTCGTAACCCTCCAGCCAGAACGCGTACTTCGGCTGTGTGATCAGCGTGTCGTCGACGAGCCGGTAGCGGCTGTCGATGCCGATGACACCGCCCCAGGTGCGGGTGCCGACCACCGGCCCCAGCCCGAGCGCCTTGATCGCCGCGTTCACGATGTCGCCGTCGGAACCGGAGAACTCGTTGGCGACGGCGACCACCGGGCCGCGCGGCGCGTCCTGCGGATAGCTGTACGGCCGCATCCCTCGCGGCACGGCCCAGCCGACGATCCGCCGGGCCAGCTTCTCGACGACCAGTTGGGAGGTGTGGCCGCCCCGGTTCTCCCGTACGTCCACCACGAGCCCCTCCCGGGCCACCTCCACCCGCAGGTCCCGGTGGATCTGCGCCCAGCCCGGCGCCTGCATGTCGGGTACGTGGAGGTAGCCGAGCCGGCCGCCGGACCGCTCGTGGACGTAGGCCCGCCGGCCGGCGACCCAGTCGTGGTAGCGCAGCGGTTCCTCGTCCGCGACCGGCACGACCACCGCGTGCCGCACCTCGCCGCCACCGGACGGCGAGACGGTCAGTTCGACGGGCCTCCCGGCCGTACCGACGAGCAGCGGCGACGGCCCGGTCACCGGATCCACCGCCCGCCCGGCCACGGCCACGATGGCGTCCCCGGCGCGCACCGCGACGCCGGGCGCGGCGAGCGGGGAGCGGGCGTCGGGGTCGGAGGTCTCCGAGGGGAGGATCCGGTCGATACGCCAACTGCCGTCGGCGTGCCGGGAGATGTCCGCGCCGAGCAGTCCCTGGCGGGGCCCGTGGCCGTAGCCGCCGTTCGGCATGACGTAGGCGTGGGAGGTGCCGAGCTCGCCCTGTACCTCCCACAGCAGGTCCACGAGGTCGTCGTGGGTGGCGATCCGGTCGAGGACCGGCCGGTAGCGGTCGAGGACACCGTCCCAGTCGACGCCGTTCATGTCGGGCCGCCAGAAGTGGTCCCGCATGATGCGGCCGGTCTCCTCGTACATCTGCCGCCACTCGGCCGCCGGGTCGATGATCTGCCGTACCCGGCCGAGGTCGACGGTGACGTTGGTGTCGCTGTCGTCGTCGTTCGAGGCGCGCCGGTCGCTGGGGACGACCTTCAGCCGGCCGTCGGTCCACAGCAGCACGCGTTTCCCGTCGCCGCTGACCTCGAAGTGGTCGGCGTCGACGGCGAGGTGCTCCAGACGGTGCTGGGCGAGGTCGTAACGCTCCAGCTCGGTCTTGGGGTCGGGGTCGTCCGGGGTGGCCCGGGAGGAACCGAGGACGCCCTGCACGGGGTGCCGCAGCCACAGCACCCCGTCCTTCGCGGCGCGCAGGTTGGAGTAGCGGCCGGCCTCGACCGGGAACGGCACGATCCGGTCGGCGAGCCCCTCGAGGTCGATCCGGGTCGTCGGGGTGCCCTCGCTGTCGGGCGTCTCGTCCTTGTCCGGCGTCTCGAAGGGGCGGCCGTGCCTCTGCGGGCCGAACGGCGAGGGCGTGGTCGCGGCGAGGGTGATCAGGTGGGGGCGGTCGCCGACGACGAACGCCAGGTCGAAGACGTGCTCGTCGTAGACGGGGTCGAAGGAGCGGTTGGAGAGGAAGGCGAGGTGCTTGCCGTCTGCGGTGAAGGCGGGCGCGTAGTCCTGGAAACGCAGCGGGGTCGCCTCGGTGACCGACAGATCGGTGGTGTTGGCGAGCCTCAGCTGGCAGAGCGGGCGGGGGCCGGGGTGGGACCAGGCGAGCCACGCCGAGTCCGGCGAGAAGACCAGCCCGGAGACGTCTCCGTTGTCGCTGCGGTCGACCTCCCGCACCTCGCCGGTCTCCCGTTCGACGAGCAGCAGCCGCCCGTCGTGCGCGGCGACGGCGGCCCGGCTGCCGTCGGGTGCCATGGCGAGCTCCAGGACCCGGCCGAGCTGCCCGGCGGCGAGCCGGCGCGGAACGGAGCCCGGGGTCAGTCCGGTGGCGGGCGCGAACTCCAGGGCGTCCTCGCCCTCGGCGTCCGTCACCCACACCACCCACTCCTCGCCCTCCGTGCGGAAGGTGCGCGGCAGCCGGGCCCGTACGCCGGGTTCGGCGGCCAGCGCACGGGCGGGGCCGGAGCGATGCGTCACCCAGTGCACCCCGCCGCGCACGGAGACCGCGCTGCCGCGCGCGGTGTGGTCGGGTGAGGCGGACCCGAACCAGCGGGAGGCGTTCACCGGGTACGGCTGCCGGTCGGTGTGCTGCCCGCCGAGCCGCAGCCCGAGCCGGCGCGGCTCGGCGGCGTCGAGGTCGTCGAGCAGCCAGAGTTCACCGGCGCAGGAGTAGACGACACGGGTGCCGTCGCTCGCGGCATGCCGGGCGTAGAAGCCGTCGAGTGGGGTGTGGCGCCGTAGGTCGGAGCCGTCGGCGAGAGAGGAGTAGAGCGCGCCGGTGCCCTCGTGGTCGGACAGGAAGGCGATCCGGTCCCCCACCCACACCGGGTACTCGATGTTCCCGTCCAGCTCCTCATGCAGCCGTACGAACTCCCCGTCCCCCTCCCGGTCGATCCACAGCTTGCCCGCCGTACCGCCCCGGTACCGCTTCCACTTGGCGGCCTCGCGTCCCATCGGCGCGGACAGCAGCACGGTGCGCGGCCCGTACGCGACCTCGCCGACCGGCCCGTACGGCAGCCGGGTCGCCGGTCCGCCGTCCAGCGGGACGGCGTGCGCCCAGGTGCGGCGCAGGCTGGCCTGGCCGTGCGTGGTGAGGGCGAGGACCTGGCTGTCCGGGGTCCAGCCGCGGACCTCGGTCTTCACGCTGCCCCAGTGGGTGAGCCGCCTCGCCGGGCCGCCGTCGACGGGGGCGATGTGCACCTCGGGGGCGCCGTCGCGGGTCGAGGTCCAGGCGACGGTGGTGCCGTCGGGCGAGATGCGTGGCATGGTGACCGGGACGTTGTCGGCGCTCACCCGCCAGGCCCGGCCGCCGTCGAGGGGGGCGATCCAGACGTCGTCCTCGGCGGTGAAGGCGACCACATCGCGGTGCAGGTGCGGAAACCGGAGATACGCCGACGGGGCGGGCGCTGCGGACTCTGTCACCCGATCACCCTATGCAGGGGCGGGCCCCGCGCACAGGGGTTTGGATCACTTGCCGTGCTCCCCTCACTTGCCCTCCGGCCAGCAGTTCGGATCGCCGTGGCACCAGACGGTCTTGGTGACGGTCACGGTGGTGGTGGGCCCGCCGCCGGGCCGGTTGCCGGCCGGCGGGGCGCTGGTGGCGTTGCAGTCGCCGAGCCCGGTGACGTGGAACCACTCCTTGCCGTCCACCTCGGCGGTGAGGTCACCGCGTACACAGGCGCCGTCGACCGCGCGGGTCACCTTGCCGGTGACGGTGATGTCCTTGCCGTCGGTGGTCCGGCCCTGGCAGTCGACGTCCGCGACGGTGTCGACGCTCGCGGACGGGGTCGAGCCGGTCCGGTTGCCGAAGTCGGCGGTGCAGCTGAGCCATTGGACGTCGGCCTTCTGCCGCTGCAGTTCCCGCGTCACCAGTTCGTCGGTCGTGTAGGCCACCGTCGCCGAGCTCATGGCACCCGGTTCGCAGGCCACGATCCCGCCCACGCCGACCACCACGGCTCCCGCCACAGCCATCACCCGCGTCCCGCGCGGCCGCCCCCGGATCCACTGCAGTGCCCCCATGGACGGCAGCCTGCCACTGCCCCGGCCGTCGCGGTAGGGCACATACGGCCACTCGGTGCCCTCGGTGGTCAGCCGCGCAGCAGCAGCCACTCCTGCAGTTCCACCAGGTTCCCCTCCGGGTCCTTGAGGTGGGCGGCCCGCATGCGGTCCGTCATGGACGCCGGGCCGTGCAGGAGGGTCGCGCCGCGTGCGGTGATGCGCTCGCAGTAGCCGTCCAGGTCGTCGACGCGCAGCACGACCAGCGAGCGGTGCCCGGTCGCCGTGTCGCCCAGCTCCCCCAGGACGCCGGCCATCATCGCCCGGTCCTGGAGGGCGATGCCCGCCGATCCGGTGGCGGGACTGAACTTCTCGTACGGCCCCTCGGTCGCGCCCGACTGCGGTTTGAGGCCGAGGACGTCGGCGTAGAAGCGGTAGCAGGCGGCGAAGTCGCCGACCAGCAGCCTCACTTGGGCGAGTTCCATGACGTCCTCCCTCAGCCGGGTCAGGACCAGCGTCCGGTGCGGCCGAGGAGCAGCGCGGCCGCGGCCGTACCGGCGGTCGAGGTGCGCAGCACGGTCGGCCCGAGGCGGTAGGCCTTCGCGCCCGCCTCCTCGAAGAGCGCCAACTCCTCGTCGGAGACGCCGCCTTCGGGTCCGACGACCAGCACGATCGCGCCGTCGGCGGGCAGTTCGGCGGCGGCGAGCGGTTCGTCGCCGCTCTCGTGCAGTACGGCGGCGAAGTCGGCGCCGGCCAGCAACGCGGCGACCTGCTTGCTCGTCGCCGCCTCCCCGACCTCCGGGAAGCGCACCCTGCGGGACTGCTTGCCGGCCTCGCGAGCCGTGGCCCGCCACTTCGACAGCGCCTTGGCTCCGCGCTCGCCCTTCCACTGGGTGATGCAGCGGGCGGCCGTCCACGGCACGATCGCGTCGACGCCGACCTCGGTCATCGTCTCCACGGCCAGCTCACCGCGGTCGCCCTTGGGGAGGGCCTGGACGACAGTGATACGGGGGGACTCCTCCGGTTCCTCGTGCACGCCGTGCAGCTGCACGACCAGCCGGTCCTTGCCCTCGGCGGCCTTGACGACCCCTTCCGCCCAGCGGCCGCGTCCGTCGGTGAGGACGACGTCCTCACCGGGCCGCAGTCTCTTGACGGAGACGGCGTGCCGCCCCTCGGGGCCGTCGAGCACGAACTCCGGCCCGTTGTCGTCGAGCCGCTCCACCACGAAGACGGGCGCGGTCATCCGGCACCGCCCCTGAAGGACAACGCTGTCCTGGCGGCCTCGAGCTCGGCGGCCAGCACCTCGACCAGCTGCCCGGCCGGCAGCTCGCGTGCCATCCGGTGGCCCTGCCCCGCCCACAGCGCCATGCCCTGCGCGTCACCCGCCTTGGCGGCCGCCTTGCGCAGCGGGGAGGTGAGGTGGTGGATCTCCGGGTAGGCGGCGGGGGCGTACGGGCCGTGTTCCCGCATGAAGCGGTTGACGAGCCCGCGGGCGGGCCGCCCGGAGAAGGCGCGGGTGAGTGCCGTACGGACGAAGAGGGGGTTGGTCAGCGCCTGCTTGTGCACGGCGTTGGCGCCGGACTCGGGCGTGGCGAGGAAGGCGGTGCCCAGCTGGGCGGCGCTCGCGCCCGCGGCGAGGGCGGCGGCGATCTGGCTGCCGCGCATGATGCCGCCGGCGGCGACGAGGGGAAGTCCGACGGTCTCGCGGACCTGGGCGATCAGGGAGAGCAGCCCGAGGGCGGAGCCGTCGTTCTCGGGGATGTCCCGGTGGGTGCCCTGGTGGCCGCCGGCCTCGACGCCCTGGACGATCACGGCGTCGGCGCCGGCCCGCTCGACGGCGCGGGCCTCGTCGGGCGTCGTGGCGGTGACCAGGGTGAGGGTTCCGGCGCGGCGCAGGGCGTCCAGGACCTCGCGGCTGGGGCAGCCGAAGTGGAAGGAGACCACCGGCACCGGGTTGTCGAGCAGCACGGCGAGCTTGGCGTCGTAGCCGTCGTCCCGCCCGCTGTCCCGGTCGCCGAGCTCGGCCTCGTACCAGGCGGCCTCGCCGGCCAGCTGGTGGGCGTAGACGTCGACCGCGGCGGGCTCGGCATACTCGGGCTGCGGCATGAACAGGTTCACGCCGAAGGGACGGCCGGTGAGTCCCCGCAGCTGCTTGATCTCCTGGTACATGCCGTCGGCCGTCTTGTACCCGGCGGCCAGAAACCCGAGCCCGCCCGCCTCGGACACGGCAGCCGCAAGCTGCGGCACGGAGACGCCGCCCGCCATGGGGGCCTGCACGATCGGAACCGGGAAGAGATCGGTCAGTGCGGAGGACATGACGGCATGTTGTCACGTCCTCCGAACAAGTCCGAATCCGGCCGTCCATTTGGCATAGACCACCGGCAACACGGACCCTCAGCGCCCGTTGAACGCGTCCTTCAGCCGCGAGAACAGCCCCTGCTGCCCCGGCTGGAACTGTCCCTGAGGCCGTTCCTCGCCGCGTAGCTTGGCCAGCTCCCGCAGGAGGCGCTCCTGCTCGGGGTCGAGCTTGGTCGGGGTCTGGACCTCGACGTGGACGATCAGGTCGCCGCGCCCGCCGCCGCGCAGGTGCGTGACGCCCCGCCCGTGCAGGGGGATCGACTGGCCGGACTGGGTGCCGGGGCGGATGTCGACCTCCTCCATGCCGTCGAGGGTCTCCAGCGGCACCTTTGTGCCGAGGGCCGCCGCCGTCATCGGGATCGTGACCGTGCAGTGCAGGTCGTCGCCGCGGCGCTGGAAGGTCGGGTGCGGCAGTTCGTGGATCTCGACGTACAGGTCACCGGCCGGACCGCCACCGGGGCCGACCTCGCCCTCGCCGGCGAGCTGGATCCGCGTGCCGTTGTCGACACCGGCCGGGATCTTCACCGTCAGCGTCCGACGCGACCGCACCCGGCCGTCGCCCGCGCACTCCGGGCACGGGTTGGGCACCACGGTGCCGAAGCCCTGGCACTGCGGACACGGCCGGGAGGTCATGACCTGCCCCAGGAACGACCGCGTGACCTGCGACACCTCACCGCGACCGCGGCACATGTCACACGTCTGGGCGGAGGTCCCCGGCGCCGCGCCCTCACCACTGCAGGTGGCGCACACGATGGCCGTGTCGACCTGGATGTCCTTCGTCGTACCGAAGGCCGCCTCGTCCAGCTCGACCTCGATACGGATCATCGCGTCCTGGCCCCGGCGCGTACGCGAGCGCGGCCCGCGCTGCGACGCCGTACCGAAGAACGCGTCCATGATGTCCGAGAAGTTCCCGAAGCCGCCCGCACCGAAGCCGCCGGCGCCCGCGCCGCCGCTCTGCGAGAGCGGGTCGCCGCCGAGGTCGTAGACCTGCTTCTTCTGCGGGTCCGACAGCACCTCGTAAGCGGCGTTGATCTCCTTGAACCGCTCCTGCGTCTTCGGATCGGGGTTGACGTCCGGGTGCAGCTCGCGAGCGAGCCGCCGGAAGGCCTTCTTGATCTCTTCCTGCGACGCGTCGCGGCGCACGCCGAGAACGGCGTAGTAATCCGTGGCCACTTACGACTCCGCCAGGATCTGTCCGACGTACCGTGCCACTGCGCGTACCGCTCCCATCGTTCCCGGGTAATCCATGCGGGTCGGTCCGACCACGCCGAGCTTGGCGACTGCCTCGCCGCCCGAACCGTAGCCGACCGACACCACCGACGTGGAGTTGAGTCCCTCATGGGCGATCTCGTGCCCGATGCGCACGGTCATGCCCGAATCCTTCGCCTCACCAAGCAACTTGAGGAGCACGACCTGCTCCTCCAGCGCCTCCAGCACCGGCCGGATGGTGAGGGGGAAGTCATGTCCGAAGCGGGTCAGATTGGCGGTGCCGCCGATCATCAGCCGCTCCTCGGTCTGTTCGACGAGCGTCTCCAGGAGGGTGGAGAGTACCGTCTGGACCGTGCCGCGGTCCTCGGCTTCGAAGGCCTCCGGCAGATCCTGCACCAACTGCGGCACATCCGTGAAACGCCGGCCCGCGACCCTGCTGTTCAGCCGTGCCCGCAGATCCGCCAGGGAGGACTCGCCGAACGGTGCCGGGCAGTCGACCATACGCTGCTCCACCCGGCCCGTGTCCGTGATCAGGACCAGCATCACGCGCGCGGGAGCCAGCGACAGCAGCTCCACGTGCCGCACCGTGGACCGGGTCAGTGACGGATACTGCACCACCGCGACCTGCCGTGTGAGCTGCGCGAGCAGCCGCACGGTCCGGGCCACCACATCGTCGAGATCGACGGCACCGTCGAGGAAGTTCTGGATCGCGCGCCGCTCCGGCGCGGTCAGCGGCTTGACCTCGGCCAGCTTGTCGACGAAGAGCCGGTAGCCCTTGTCCGTCGGGATGCGCCCGGCGCTGGTGTGCGGCTGGGCGATGTACCCCTCGTCCTCCAGGGCCGCCATGTCGTTGCGGACGGTCGCCGGGGAGACACCGAGGCTGTGCCGCTCGGTGAGGGCCTTGGAGCCGACCGGCTCCTCGGTACCGACGTAGTCCTGGACGATGGCGCGCAGCACCTGCAGCCGTCGCTCACTGAGCATGGCGCACACCTCCGTCACGTCGTCCCTCGGCGCTCCCCCTGGCACTCGGCGCATGCGAGTGCCAGCCTTACCCGGCCCAGTGTACGGCCGTCGGGTACGGCCCGGGCAAGGCCGGTCCTGCGAGGTCGTGGCATGCGGGCGCCTACAGCTAGCGTCGCCGTATGACGGTGACTTGGGAAGAGCTCGGGTGGGAGCGGCTGGCGGCCGGTGTCGGCCGGTGCCGTCTGCCTGGCTGGGACTGCACGGTGGGGCTGGTGGTCGGCCGGGGCGCGGCGCTGCTGATCGACGCCGGGTCGAGCCTTGCGGAGGGAGCCCGGCTGCGGGCGGAGGCGGAGGAGCTCGCCGGGCACCGTGTGACCCATCTCGCGCTCACCCATCCCCACTTCGACCATGTCTTCGGGGCGGCCGCGTTCGCGGGTGCGGAGGTGTTCGGCGCGGTCGGTGTGGACGCCGTGCTCGGCGGGCGGCGCGGCCGCGAGGAACTGCGCGCGGACGCCGTCCACAACGGCCTCGACGCGGATACGGCGCAGGAGGCGGCCGACACCCTGGTGCTGCCCCGGCATCATGTCAGCGGCGAGTGGACCCTTGACCTGGGCCCCGACCGCCAGGTCCTGCTGGCCAACGTGAGCCCGGCCCACACGGCCCACGATCTGGTGGTGCTGGTCCCCGGCGACCCGGAGGTGGTCTTCTGCGGTGACCTGGTCGAGGAGTCCGGCGAACCGCAGGCGGGCCCCGACGCCGTACCGTCCCACTGGCCCGCCGCCCTGGACCACCTGCTCGACCTCGGCGGCGCGGACGCGCTGTACGTGCCCGGACACGGAGCGGTGGTGGACGCGGCGTTCGTACGACGGCAGCGCGACGCCCTGGCGACGCGTTTCGGCGTGTCATAGGCACCGCCCGCCGGCTTCTCCTATCGTCATCCGAATGCGCCAGTATTCTCCGGACCTGACCCCGCCGTGGAAGAAGCCCAAGCCCGTCCCGGAGGTCCCGGCGGAGCCCGGCCTGGTGGTCGAGGAACCCGGCACCGGTTTCTGCGGCGCGGTGATCCGCTGCGAGGCGGGCACGGTCACTCTGGAGGACCGCTTCGGCAAGCACCGGGTGTTTCCGCTGGAGCCCCGGGGTTTCCTGCTGGAGGGCCGGGTGGTGACGTTGGTGAGGCCTGCTTCGGGCCCGGTACGACCCACCCGTACGGCATCCGGTTCGGTCGCCGTCCCCGGCGCACGCGCGCGCGTGGCCCGCGCCGGGCGCATCTACGTCGAGGGCCGGCACGACGCCGAGCTGGTCGAGAAGGTCTGGGGCGACGACCTGCGCATCGAGGGCGTCGTCGTGGAGTACCTGGAGGGCATCGACGACCTCCCGTCGATCGTGGAGGCATTCGCGCCGGGCCCCGACGCGCGGCTGGGCGTCCTGGTGGACCACCTGGTGCCCGGGACGAAGGAGTGGCGCATCGCGGAGGCGGTGACGAGCGAGCACGCGTTGGTGGTGGGGCACCCGTACATCGACATCTGGCAGGCCGTGAAGCCGTCGGCGCTGGGGATCGCGGGGTGGCCGCGGGTGCCGCGTGGGGAGGACTGGAAGACGGGGGTGTGCCGGGCGCTGGGGTGGCCGGAAAACACTGGTGCGGCTTGGCAGGGGATTCTGGCGCAGGTGCGGTCTTACAAGGACCTGGAGCCGGAGTTGTTGGGGCGGGTGGAGGAGTTGATCGACTTCGTTACGGTCGGCGGTGGAGCCTGACGTTCTCGTAGGTACCGAACTCAGTGGTGTCCAGCTCGATACGGAGGGGCTCCAGGGGCGTGAGGTCACCGAACTTGGTGATCCGCCGCATTCGGTAGTCGGCGTCGCCGCCTTCACCTCTCGGCTCGGCGTACAAGACGCATTGGGCCATGATCGGATCGATGATCAGATAGCCCGGCACCTCTGCCGCAGCGTAGATCGAGCGCTTCACCCCGTAGTCGCGGTCGACGCTCGTCCTGGAGACGACCTCTACCAGCATGGTGACCGCCTCGGACGGCATCAGCGTCCCGTGATTCGGTCCCGTGCCACGTTCCAGCACGACCAGGTCGGGTACGGGAACGCTGGCCTCGCCGAGCATGTCGACACACACGGTCTGGAGACGGCGCCAGCGCTTCCGCGGAATCTGGTCCACCACTTCTGTGACGTTCCCGTTGTGCGTCAGATCGGGACTCGGCGTCATCACGATCTCGCCCCTGAGAAGCTCAGCCCGGATGCCCTCAGGAGGCTGAAACTCCTCGAAGTACTTGATGATCCCCCGCTCGTCCACAGCGGCACCATAGGAGACGGCTCTTCCACCGAACCGACATCCCGCACCGATTCACCCACCCGAGTGATCAGTCCACCAAGTCCCGCACGACCGCATCCGCCAGCAACCGCCCCCGCAACGTCAGCACCGCACGCCCCTCCTGGTACGGCCCCTCCTGAAGCAGCCCCTCCCCCAGCGCCCGCCGCGCAGCCGCAAGCCCCTCCTCCCGCAGCAACTCCAGCGGCACACCCTCCCGAAGCCGCAGCTCCAGCAGGATCCGCTCGACCCTTCTGTCCTCCTCCGACAGGAGCTCGCGCCCCGCCCCCGGCGACCTCCCCGCCGCCAGCGCCGCCGCGTACGCCCCCGGGTGCTTGACGTTCCACCAGCGCACCCCGCCCACGTGACTGTGAGCGCCCGGACCGGCTCCCCACCAGTCCGCGCCCCGCCAGTACAGCTCGTTGTGCAGGCAGCGGGCCGCCTCAGAAGTTGCCCAGTTCGAGACCTCGTACCACTCGAAACCGGCCGTCGAAAGCGTCTCCTCCGCGATCAGGTACCGGTCCGCGTGCACGTCGTCGTCCGTCATCGGGACCTCGCCGCGACGGATACGGCGGGCCAGCTGCGTGCCCTCCTCGACGATCAGGGCGTACGCGCTGATGTGGTCCGGCCCCGCCCCCAGCGCCGCCTCCAGCGACGCCCGCCAGTCGTCATCGGACTCCCCCGGCGTGCCGTAGATCAGGTCCAGGTTCACGTGCTCGAAGCCCGCTGCCCGTGCCTCCGCCACGCACGCCTCCGGGCGCCCCGGCGTGTGCGTCCGGTCCAGCACGCGCAGCACATGCTGCTTCGCACTCTGCATGCCGAAGGAAATGCGGTTGAAGCCGCCGTCCCGGAGCGTGGCCAGATACGCCGGGTCCACCGACTCCGGGTTCGCCTCCGTCGTGACCTCGGCGTCGGGCGCCAGCCCGAACTCGTCGCGGATCGCCCCCAGCATCCGTACGAGATCGTCGGCGGCCAGCAGCGTCGGCGTGCCGCCGCCCACGAAGACCGTGCGGACCTCGCGCGGGTCGTCGCCGAGGACCTTGCGGGCCAGCCGGATCTCGTCGATCAGGGTGTCGGCGTAGTTGTCGCGGGAGGCCAGGACGCCGCCCGTGCCGCGCAGCTCGGTCGCCGTGTAGGTGTTGAAGTCGCAGTAGCCGCAGCGGGTCGCGCAGTACGGGACGTGCAGGTAGAACCCGAGGGGGCGGTCCGCGGCCCCGGCGAGCGCGGGCGCGGGCAGCGCGCCGTCGTCGGGGACGGGCTCGCCGTCGGGAAGTGCGGAAGGCATGTCCTCCATTGTCCAGCACCCGGGCGACGTACTACTCCGCCTGCAGGACCAGCAGTGCCAGGTCGTCCTCCGGCGGGCGCCCGCCGAACTCGTGCACCAGCCGTTTGATCCGCTCCGCGATCAGCTCGGCGCTCAGCCCCGTGCAGCCGGCCAGCGCCGTCGCCAGCCCGTCCCCGTCGTCGAACTGGCGGGAGCCGCAGCGCCGCTCGGTCACGCCGTCCGTGACGCACAGCAGGCTGTCGCCGGGCCGCAGCTCGAACGTCTCACTCGTGTACGTCTCGTCCTCGACGACCCCGAGGAGGGTCTGCGGCTGCGCGGCCGTACGGACGTCGCCGTCGGAGCCGAGGAGCAGCGGCAGGGGGTGTCCGGCGGAGGCGAGGGTGCAGCGGACGCCGCCGTCGAAGGGGACCAGCTCGCCGTAGAGGAGGGACAGGAAGCGGGTCTGCGGGCCGTCGCCGGGGCCGACCGGGCCCACCAGGGCGCGGGCGGCCGCGTCCGCGGCCTCCGTGGCGTCGTCGAGGAGAAGCTGGTTGAGACGGTCGAGGACATCGGCGACGCGGTAGCCCTCGCGGGCCAGCAGCCGCAGCCATGGGCGGGCCAGGCCGATGACGACGGCGGCCTCGGGGCCCTTGCCCTGGACGTCGCCGACGGCGAAGCACCAGCGGCCGTCGCCGGCCGGGAACAGGTCGTAGAAGTCGCCGCTCGGTCCGCCCTTGTCGCAGGGCTCGTAGACGAGGGCACTGCGCACGCCGGGGATCTCGGCGACGGCGCCGGGCAGCAGTCCGCGCTGGAGCACGGCGCTGATGGTGGCCTGCCGGGCGTACTGCCGGGCCGCGCCGATGGCGAGTGCCACGCGGCGGCTGAGGTCCTCGACGAGGCCGGTGATCTCGTCCGGGAACCGCGGGACGCCGACCCGTCCGATGACGAGCGTGCCGAGCGGCCGCCCACCGGCGACCAGCCGGTACGCCAGGGCGGCCCCCTCGGCTCCGCTGCCTTCCTCGCCGGCCTGCGCACCTCCTGCGCCGGACGCCGCGGCACCGGAGACGACGTCCCACCCGCCGGGCGCACGGCTGTCGGCCTGCGTGCTCGCCTCACCGGCGCCATCGGCCCCGCGCACGGGTGGTGCCTCACCAGCACCATCCGCCCCGCGGACCCCGAATCCCTCTCCAGGCCACGGATAAGCCACCGGCCCCGCCGCTAACCCGTCCGACGAACGTGGCGGTTCCTGCTCCAGGCACCGGCGGAGTTCCTCGATGCGTTCCTCGCTGCTGTGCCAGACCCGGGCCAGTCGCGGCCCGGGCGCCCCGGTGCCGTCGCCCCAGCCACCCCGGCCGCCCAGCGCCTCGTCCTCCAGCCACACCGCGCACCAGTCGGCCAGCCGCGGCACGATCAGCTGGCCGGTGAGCGCGGCGACGAGGTCCTCGTCGAGCTGTCCGGCGAGCAGGTCGGAGGCCTCGGCGAGGAAGGACAGTGCGCCCCGGCCCAGCCAGTCCCGGTCCCGCTCGGACCGATGGGGCTCGGGCGCGAGGAGCTCGGCGCCGGGAAAGCCCGCCCGCTCCAGGGCGTCGGCGTCCGAGCTCCCCTCGGCCGGCACGCGCGCCCACACCGTCTTGGCGCCCCGGCGATAGGTGACGCCCCAGGCCTCGGACAGCGCGGCGACGAGGCGCAGCCCACGGCCGTACTCCGCCGCCTCGTACGCCGCTTCGCTCTCCCCGTCGCGCGGCGCACGCGAGGGATGGTGGTCGCAGACCTCCACGACGACGGCGCCCGACTCGGGCTGCAGGCAGCAGACCAGCTCGACGTCGGTGCCGGCGTGCACGACGGCGTTGGTGACGAGCTCGCTGACGACGACCATGGCGTCATGGGCCAGCCGGTCGGTCAGCCGGTCCACGCCGGGCAGGCCGAGGCCCGCCCACTGCTGGAACGCCACCCGCAGCAGACCGCGCGCGGCACCCGGCGCGAGCGGGCCGCCGTGCAGGGTGGCGCGCATCCGTGCGGCGTCCTGCGGCCCACCCTCGTACGCCGGCGGGTCAAAGGCGTGCGCAGGCACATCAGAGGCAAGGGAAATGGTCTCCCGCTGCGCCGGAATGGCCCCCATCTACAGCTCCCCGAGCAGTTCGGACGAATACGCCTCGATCGTTGCCGACAGGGTGACAGATGGGGCACGCCCATAAGCGTGGAGTTATCGAAGTGGGCCGTCGTGGGCGAGAACCGTGCTACGGGCGTGTTCGAAGCCTGACAGAAGCCGGACAGATTCGAGCACTCGCAGCACGGAACCCGACACCGCTGGGAGCTCCGGCCGCTATGCCTCCCGCGTCCCGGCGTACATCTCGTCCAGCAGGTGCTGGTACTCCCGCTCGACAACCGGCCGCTTCAGCTTCAGGCTCGGCGTGATCTCGCCGTGCTCCACGTCCAGGTCCCGCGGCAGCAGCCGGAACTTCTTGATCGTCTGCCACCGCTGCAGCCCGGTGTTGAGCTGCTGCACGTATCCGTCGACCATCTCGACCGTGGCCGGCGCGGCCACGACCTCGGCGTACGACTTGCCCTCCAGCCCGTTCTCCTTGGCCCACTGCAGGATCGACGGCTCGTCGAGCGCGATCAGCGCACTGCAGAAGTTCCGGTCCGCGCCGTGCACGAGGATGTTGGAGACGTACGGACACACCGACTTGAACGAACCCTCGATCTCGGTCGGCGCGACGTACTTGCCACCCGAGGTCTTGAACAGGTCCTTCTTCCGGTCGGTGATCCGCAGGTACCCGTCCGGCGACAGCTCGCCGATGTCACCGGTGTGGAACCAGCCGTCGGCCTCCAGCACCTCGGCGGTCTTCTCCGGCAGCCCGTGGTAGCCCTCCATGATCCCGGGCCCGCGCAGCAGGATCTCCCCGTCCTCCGCGATACGGACCTCCGTGCCGGGCAGCGGCTTGCCGACCGTGCCCGTCCGGTAGGCCTCACCGGGGTTGACGAAGGACGCCGCGGAGGACTCCGTCAGGCCGTAGCCCTCCAGGATGTGGATGCCGGCGCCGGAGAAGAAGTACCCGATCTCCGGGGCCAGCGCGACCGAACCGGACACACACGCCCGCAGCCGCCCGCCGAAGGCCTCCCGCAGCTTGGAATAGACGAGCGCATCGGCGACCTTGTGCTTGGCGCCGAGCCCGAAGGGCACGGACGCGGTGCCGGTGCGGCGGAAGTTGTCCTGGGACACCTTGGCGTACTCGCGGGCCACCCCGGCCGCCCACTGGAAGATCTTGTACTTGGCGGGGCCGCCGGCCCGGGCCTTCGCGGCGACGCCGTTGTAGACCTTCTCGAAGATGCGGGGCACACCCGCCATGTACGTCGGCTGCACCACCGGCAGATTCTCGATGATCTTGTCGACCCGCCCGTCGACCGCGGTGACGTGACCGACCTCGATATGCCCCGAGATGAGCACCTTGCCGAAGACGTGCGCGAGCGGCAGCCACAGGTACTGCACGTCGTCCGGGCCGAGCAGGCCGGTCGAGGCGATCGCCTTCGCCATGTACGACCAGTTGTCGTGCGGGAGGCGGACACCCTTGGGCCGGCCGGTGGTGCCGGAGGTGTAGATCAGGGTGGCCAGCTGGTCCTTGGTGATCGCGCCGACCCGCTCCTTGATCAGGTCGGGGTCCTTCTCCAGCCGGGCCGCGCCCCGGGCCTCCAGGTCGGCGAGGCTGAGCACCCAGTCGCCGGTCTCCACGCCGTCGGCGTCGATGACCACGACATGGGTGAGCTCGGGCAGCTCGGCGCGCTTCTCCTGCGCCTTGGCCAGCTGCTCGGCGTTCTCCGCGACGAGGACCCGGCTGCCGGAGTCGGCGAGGATGAACGCCGACTCGTCGGCGTTGGTCTGCGGGTAGATCGTGGTGGTGGCCGCGCCCGCGCACATGATGCCGAGGTCGGCGAGGATCCACTCGAGCCGGGTGGCGGCGGCCAGGGCGACCCGCTGCTCCGGCTGGACGCCCAGCTCGATCAGCCCCGCCGCGATCGCGTTCACCCGCTCGGCGGTCTGTCCCCAGCTCAGCGACTTCCAGTCGTCCGGCCCCTGGCCGGAGGCCGGCGGGACCGGGTAGCGGAATGCCTCGGCGTCCGGGGTCGCCGCCACGCGCTCCAGGAAGAGGCCCGCGACGGACGGCGGACGGTTCTCGATCAAAGTCTGTGTGTCGCTCACGACATCCTCCGGGGCCCGCGACAGTGCGGCTGGCTCAGGGCGGCATGCGCCTTCGGTGCGGCAGTTTTCACTCGCGCGCTGTTGTTTAACTCGCGAGTAACTATCGAGCAGGGATCAGGGTAGAGGCCGACCGGCCACTGCGTAAGACTCCGTGCTTTGTCACTTCCTCCAGAAGGACGGCCGTATGCA
This sequence comes from Streptomyces sp. NPDC059866, assembly GCF_042731325.1. Classification (NCBI taxonomy): domain Bacteria; kingdom Bacillati; phylum Actinomycetota; class Actinomycetes; order Kitasatosporales; family Streptomycetaceae; genus Streptomyces; species Streptomyces sp. NPDC059866. The sequence continues at coordinate 105,668 of NZ_JBHWJT010000004.1, forward strand.
TGCCACAGGGGCCCGCCGTCGAGTACGGCAGGCCCCTGTTGCGCACGATTTGCGAAGTATCCGTTTGTTACCTGCGGTTACTTCTTGCCCTTGGCCGATCCCGCGCTGTCATCGCTGGACAGCACCGCGATGAAGGCCTCCTGCGGAACCTCCACGGAACCCACCATCTTCATCCGCTTCTTGCCTTCCTTCTGCTTCTCCAGCAGCTTCCGCTTACGGGAGATGTCACCGCCGTAGCACTTGGCGAGGACGTCCTTGCGGATGGCGCGGATGGTTTCGCGGGCGATCACCCGGGAACCGATGGCGGCCTGCACCGGCACCTCGAAGGCCTGCCGCGGGATCAGTTCCTTGAGCTTGGCGACGAGCCGCACGCCGTACGCGTACGCCTGGTCCTTGTGGGTGATCGCCGAGAAGGCGTCGACCTTGTCGCCGTGCAGCAGGATGTCGACCTTGACGAGGCTGGAGGTCTGCTCGCCGGTGGGCTCGTAGTCCAGCGAGGCATAGCCGCGGGTCTTGGACTTCAGCTGGTCGAAGAAGTCGAAGACGATCTCGGCCAGCGGCAGGGTGTACCGGATCTCGACCCGGTCCTCGGACAGGTAGTCCATGCCGAGAAGGGTGCCGCGCCGGGTCTGGCACAGCTCCATGATCGAGCCGATGAACTCGGTCGGCGCGAGGATCGTGGCGCGTACGACCGGCTCGTACACCTCGTTGATCTTTCCCTCGGGGAACTCGCTCGGGTTGGTGACGGTGTGCTCGCTGCCGTCCTCCATCACGACCCGGTAGACCACGTTCGGCGCGGTCGCGATCAGGTCGAGGCCGAACTCGCGCTCCAGCCGCTCCCGGATCACGTCGAGGTGCAGCAGGCCCAGGAAGCCGACGCGGAAGCCGAAGCCGAGGGCGGCGGAGGTCTCCGGCTCGTAGACGAGGGCGGCGTCGTTGAGCTGGAGTTTGTCGAGGGCCTCACGCAGCAACGGGTAGTCGGAGCCGTCCAGCGGATACAGGCCGGAGAAGACCATCGGCTTGGGGTCCTTGTAGCCACCGAGCGCCTCCGTGGCGCCCTTGGCCTGGCTGGTGACGGTGTCACCGACCTTGGACTGCCGGACGTCCTTCACACCCGTGATCAGGTAGCCGACCTCACCGACGCCGAGCCCGTCCGCCGGGAGCATCTCGGGCGAGCTGACGCCGATCTCCAGCAGCTCGTGCGTCGCGTTCGTGGACATCATCCGGATCCGCTCACGCTTGTTGAGCTGCCCGTCGATCACACGCACATACGTCACGACACCGCGGTAGGAGTCGTAGACCGAGTCGAAGATCATGGCCCGCGCGGGCGCGTCCGCGACACCGACGGGCGCCGGGATCTCGGCGACCACCTTGTCGAGCAGGGCCTCGACGCCGAGGCCGGTCTTGGCGGAGACCTTCAGCACGTCGTCCGGCTCGCACCCGACCAGGTTGGCGAGTTCCTCGGCGAACTTCTCCGGCTGCGCGGCCGGCAGGTCGATCTTGTTCAGTACGGGGATGATCGTGAGGTCGTTCTCCATCGCCAGGTACAGGTTGGCGAGGGTCTGCGCCTCGATGCCCTGGGCGGCGTCGACGAGGAGGATGGTCCCCTCGCAGGCGGCGAGCGACCGTGAGACCTCGTACGTGAAGTCGACGTGCCCCGGGGTGTCGATCATGTTGAGGATGTGCGTGTTGCCGGGGTCGTGGGTGGGAGCCCACGGCAGCCGCACCGCCTGGGACTTGATCGTGATGCCGCGCTCGCGCTCGATGTCCATCCGGTCGAGGTACTGAGCACGCATCTGCCGCTGCTCGACCACACCGGTCAGCTGGAGCATCCGGTCGGCGAGCGTGGACTTGCCGTGGTCGATGTGCGCGATGATGCAGAAATTGCGGATCAGAGCCGGGTCGGTACGGCTCGGCTCGGGCACATGGTTAGGGGTCGCGGGCACGCAGGGTCCTGATTCTTGAGGTATCCGCAGGTAACGGTCTCGGGTCGGATCGATACGTAGTCTCCATGGTCCCACGGGCCGGGACCGGCGACCGGTTTGGGCCACCAAGAGGGCCGCTGGTAGCCTGGGTGGCTGTGCCTCATGCCCTCTCAGCGCGAGGCGCACCCCAAGAAAATCACCGGTACGGGTCCCGTGCGGCCTCGTACCAGAACCTGAAAAGGCTCATTCGTGGCGAACATCAAGTCCCAGATCAAGCGGATCAAGACCAACGAGAAGGCTCGGCTGCGCAACAAGGCCGTCAAGTCCTCCCTGAAGACCGCGATCCGCAAGGCCCGTGAGGCTGCTGCCGCGGGTGACGTCGAGAAGGCCACCGAGTACCAGCGCGCTGCCGCGCGTCAGCTCGACAAGGCCGTCTCCAAGGGCGTCATCCACAAGAACCAGGCCGCCAACAAGAAGTCGGCGCTGGCTTCCAAGGTCGCTGCCCTCAAGGGCTGAACCTCTCATCTGGTCTGATCGCCGGCAGGACCCAGAGCGGGCCCTCTCTCATCCGCTCCCGACCGGCACCCCGAGTCCGTACGCGGCCTGCGTTCGCCACGCGGGTACGGGCTCACCAGCTTGAACCGAAGGCCCCGGCCTCTCGCTCTTCCCCAGAGCGGGCGCCGGGGCCTTCGGTGTGAGCTCGGGGGAACGCGAGGGGGCGCCGGGAAACTACGCCCGCCCTCTCGACCGAGCCGCCCGCGCGATCGTCACGACCGCCTTCTCCAGGGCGTACTCGGGATCGTCCCCGCCGCCCTTCACTCCGGCATCGGCCTCGGCGACCGCCCGCAGGGCGACCGCGACCCCGTCCGGCGTCCACCCCCGCATCTGCTGCCGCACCCGGTCGATCTTCCACGGCGGCATACCCAGTTCCCGCGCGAGATCGGCCGGCCGGCCGCCGCGCGCCGAGGACAGCTTCCCGATCGCCCGCACCCCCTGCGCGAGCGCACTCGTGATCAGCACCGGCGCCACTCCGGTCGCCAGCGACCAGCGCAGCGCCTCCAGGGCCTCCGCCGCCCGCCCCTCGACCGCCCGGTCGGCGACCGTGAAGCTCGATGCCTCGGCCCGCCCGGTGTAGTACCGCCCGACCACCGCCTCGTCGATGGTCCCCTCGACATCCGCGGTCAGCTGGGACACCGCGGACGCCAACTCCCGCAGATCGCTCCCGACGGCGTCGACGAGCGCCTGGCAGGCCTCGGGCGTGGCCGACCGCCCGAGCGCACGGAACTCACTTCTGACGAAGGCCAGCCGGTCCGCCGGCTTCGTCATCCTGGGGCAGGCCACCTCCCGCGCGCCCGCCTTGCGTGCGGCGTCCAGCAGCCCCTTGCCCTTGGCTCCGCCCGCGTGCAGCAGCACGAGGGTGATCTCCTCGGCGGGCGCCCCCAGATACGCCTTCACGTCCTTGATCGTGTCGGCGGACAGGTCCTGCGCATTGCGTACGACGACGACCTTGCGCTCCGCGAAGAGCGACGGGCTGGTCAGCTCCGCGAGCGTGCCGGGCTGCAGCTGGTCCGGTGTCAGGTCACGTACGTCCGTGTCGGCGTCGGCGGCCCTGGCGGCGGCCACCACCTCCTGCACGGCACGGTCGAGCAGAAGGTCCTCCTGGCCCACGGCAAGCGTCACCGGGGCGAGAGGGTCGTCATTCGCAGTCTTCCTGGCCATCGCGACAAGCATCCCACGGGCCACTGACAACGGGGTCCGGGCCGAGGGGGCCACGTGAAGGGGCCGCGTCAAGGGAGGCCACGCCAGGGAGGCCGTGCCAAGGGAGGCCGCGCCAACCGGATCCGCGCCACTCCACCCGGCAGAGCTACGGTTCCTCCCGCCACCCGTCCCACTCCCCCGCGAACTCGTCCAGCTCCCCGGGATCCAGCCGCCCCTCCTCGTCCCGCAGCACGACCAGCCACTGCGCGTCCTCGGCGTCGTCCTCACCGGCCAGCGCATCCCGCAGCAGCCGCGGCTCCTCGTCCAGCCCGAACCGCTCCCCGAGCGCCTGGGCCACCTCTTCCGCGGCATCGCGGTCCGGCAGCACCAGCACATGTCTCGCATCACTCACGGCAGCCATTTTCCGGCACCGCTCCCGGAATCGAACAAGCAGGTCAGCCCGCCCGGCCGGGGTGCCGCACGGCAGGCACCCGGTCCAGCTCGATCCCGAACCGCTCCCGGTACACCGCGAGCACCTCCTCGTCCCCGGCGAGCTCCCGCTCGTCGCGCTTCCCGTCGGCTGCCGTCACCTTGAGCCGCCGCCCGCTCAGCGTGATCCGCCCGCCGTCCTCCGTGACCCGCGAGCAGACCAGCGACTTCCCGAAATGCGACTCCGGCGACGTGCTGTGCCACCAGGCCCCGGTCACGAAGTCTCCGAGCACCCGCGGCCGCAGATCCAGCCGGTACACGGGGCTGCCGTCCCTGACAACGTCCAGGTCGGCCGCCCCGGCCGCACCCCCAGCGCCCGGGCCGCCCAGTACGCCCGCCGCGTCCGGCCCCGCCTCGACGATCCGGAAGATCCCACCGGGATCCGTCTGTTCGCGGGTCTCCTCGAAGGCCAGCGGATAGTGGAAGTGCGCACCGAACCCGACGTCGGCGAGCCACTCGCCCGCGTCGACCGTCCGCACCCGCAGCGCGAGGTGGTCGTACGGGATCCCGAGCCGTCTCCCCTCCCCGTACACGCGTCCTGCCAGCAGCGTCACGTCGTACCCCAGCGCGCCGAGCAGCGCGCCGAACGCCCCGTTCAGTTCGTAGCAGAACCCGCCGCGCCGCGCCCCCACCACCTTGTCCAGCAGCCGCTTCTCCTCCAGCACGATCTCCTCGCCGAGGTGGATCGACAGGTTCTCGAAGGGCACGGTCTGCAGATGGCGCAGATGCAGCTCGCGCAGAACGTCGACGGTGGGCCAGGCCGGGCTTGCGACCCCCAGGCGGCGGAGGTAGGCATCAACCTGTGCGGAGTTCATGCCTTCAGTCTCGCGCCACGCGCAACTCCGCGCCCGCACCGACGACCGCCATCGCCCCGTCCAGATCCGTCCGCAGCACCGCCGCGCCCCCGTCCCGCAGCGCAGCGACCGTGCTGGGAGCGGGATGTCCGTAGGCGTTGTCCGCACCGCAGGAGATCAGCGCCAGTCGCGGGGCCGCCCGGCGTATCAGGTCCGGGTCCTGGTAGGCGGAGCCGTGGTGGGCCACCTTGAGCACGTCCACGCCGCCCAGCACCGCGGCCGCCGGTGACCGCAACAAGGCCTGCTGGGCCGGGGGTTCGAGGTCCCCGAGCAGCAGCATCCGCAGCCCTCCCGACCGTACGAGCAGGGCGACACTGGCATCGTTCGGACCGTCCGGGGCCGGTGCCGGACGCGGCGGCGGCCACAGCACCTGCCAGGACAGGTCCCCGGTGCGCCGCTGCTCCCCCGCAAGGGCATGCCGGACCGGAATCCCCCGGGCAGCCGCCTGTCTTCTGACGAACTCCGCCTGGTCCGAGGGTTCTTCGAACCCCGTCGTCTCGACCGCCCCCACCGCACGCCCCCGCAGAACGCCGGGCAGCCCGGCCACATGGTCGGCGTGGAAGTGGGTGAGGACCACCAGGGGGATCCTGGTGATGCCGAGGTCGCGCAGGCACCGGTCGACCAGCCTCGGGTCCGGGCCCGCATCCACGACGACCCCGGTTCCCTCGCCCGCCGCGAGCACCGTCGCGTCGCCCTGCCCCACGTCGCACATCGCCAGCCGCCAGCCCGGCGGCGGCCAGCCCGTGATCACCCGGGTCAGCGGCGGCGGCTGCAGCACGGCCAGCGCCAGCAGCGCCCCGCAGGCCGCGCACAGCCAGGGGTGCCTCAGCAGCCGCCGGCCGGCCACCACGACGCCCACCGTGACCAGGGCGAGCAATGCCGCCCCGGCCCAGCTGCCCGGCCAGTCCACTCCGGCGCCGGGCAGCGCCGCCCCGGTCCGGGCGACGTCCGCGATCCACCCGGCAGGCCAACTCGCGCACCACGCCAGCGCCTTGGCCACCGGCATCGCCACGGGCGCTGCCGCGAGTGCCGCGAAGCCCAGTACCGTGGCCGGCGCGATCGCGAACTCCGCGAGCAGGTTGCAGGGCACCGCCACCAGACTCACCCGCGCCGACAACACCGCGACGACCGGCGCACAGAGCGCCTGCGCCGCGCCCGCCGCGGCCAGCGCCTCGGCGAGCCTGGGCGGCACCCGGCGCCGTTGCAGCGCGGCGCTCCAGCGAGGCGCGAGGGTGAGCAGGGCGCCGGTGGCCAGGACCGACAGCAGGAAGCCGTAACTGCGGGCCAGCCAAGGGTCGTACAGCACCAGCAGCAGCACTGCCGTGGCCAGTGCCGGGATCAGCGATCTGCGGCGACCGGTCGCCAGGGCGAGCAGTGCTACGGCTCCGCAGGCCGCGGCCCGCAGCACGCTCGGGTCGGGTCTGCACACGACCACGAAGCCCAGCGTGAGCGCTCCGCCGAGCACCGCGGTCGCCCGGAGCGGGATGCCGAGCCGGGGTGCGAGGCCACGGCGCTCACTGCGCTGCGCCAGGCCGGGCGGCCCCAGGAGCAGGGCGAGAATGATCGTGAGGTTGCTCCCGGACACGGCGAGTGTGTGCGCGAGGTCGGTCTCCTTGAAGGCCTCGTCCAGCTCCGGTGTGATCCGCGAGGTGTCCCCGACGACCAGCCCCGGCAGCAGCGCACGCGCGTCCGCCGGCAGCCCGTCGGTGGCCTCCCGCAGCCCTTGCCGCAACCGCCCCGCGAACCGTTGTGCCCCCGACGGCTCCCCCACCACCTCGGGCACCGGCTGATCCCGGACCCGCAGCACCGCCGCGATCCGGTCGCCGCCCACCGCAGCGGGCGCCAGCCGCCCGGTCACCCTGACCCGCGTGGAGGGCAGCAGCTCGAGCCACTCACGCCCGGCACCCCGCTCGGCGTCGACGATCACCAGTACCGGTGTCCGCGTCACCGTCGTCGTCCCTGGCGTCACCTCCACGCCTCGCACCTGCACGTTCAGCAGCACGGAGGCCGGAGCCAGGCGATTCCCCGTGACACGGGGCCGGGTCATCCGGGGATCGGAGACGACCTCCACCTCGGCGGACACCCAGGCGAACTGCCGCGCCAGCCCCGGCACCGGCCCCCGGTGCAGGTCCGCCCCGTGCAGCCCGGCCGACGCTGCGGCCGCGGCGACACAGAGCAGCACGGCGGCGACCGGGACACGCGGCCGCGGCCGCTCGGCCGCCGGACGTCGGTCTCTTGCGCCCCATCGGCCTCTTTCACCCCTTCCGAGCCGCCGCCGGAGCAGCAGCCCACCGGCCACGACCAGGCAGGTGACCACGACCCCGGTGAGCAGTCCCGGCGCGGCATGCAGCGCCGACGCCGCCGTCGCCCACGCCGCGAGGGCGGGCGGTACGAGGCGGAGGTCCGTCGGGCCCTCCTGCCGCGGGTGGGCGGCTCCCAGCCGCTTGCCGGAGGCGGCGTGCACGGCTCGGCGGGCGACGAGAGGAACGCCCTGGCCCTGGCCCTGCTCCTGCCTCATGGCCGTACCAGATCCCGCAGGTCGGCGAACCGTCGCTCGCCGATGCCGTTGACCTCCCGCAGTTCGTCCACCGAGCGGAAGCCGCCGTGCTGCGTGCGGTAGTCGATGATGTGCTGCGCGAGCACGGGGCCGACGCCGGGCAGCGTGTCGAGCTGTTCCACCGTGGCGGTGTTCAGGGAGACGGGTCCCGCCGGGATCCCGGGTGCTGCTCCCGCGGGTGCTCCGGCGGGGGCACCCGGTGCCGGGACGGGTGGGGGTCCGCCGACGACCACCTGCTCACCGTCCACGAGGAGGCGTGCGCGGTTGAGGCCCTCGATGTCCGTGCCGGGACGCACCCCACCGGCCGCGCGCAGTGCGTCGGCGACCCGCGACCCGGCCGGCAGCCGGTGAATCCCGGGTTCGCGCACCTTTCCGCCGACGTCCACCACGATCTCGGCGACGGGCGTGCCGGTGTCGCCGGCCGGGCCTGGCGGTGAGCCCGACGCGGCAGGCTCGGCCTCCTGAACTCCGTACGGAGCCGCCGCCTTGACCACCTCGGGCGCCTGCACGGACTGCGTCCGCCCCGTCCAGAAGTGCTGCACGGCGAAGCCGGCGGCGACGACGAGCACCACGGTGAACGCGAGCACGCTCCGCCGCTCCAGGCCACACCTCGCCTGCAACCACAGCGGCATCCGCTCCCGCACGGCAAGCCCGGCCCGCTCCCGCCAGGACCCGCCCCCTGCCCCGACAGGCGCAGTCGACGTCTCCTCGCCACCGGGGTTCGCCTCCGGCCCACTGGCCTCCCCAGAACCTGACCGCCCCTCAACCGGAGGCCCCGCCCCCGACTCCCGCCATTTCCCGGCTCGTTCGGCGAAGAGCACCTCGGCCCGTCGACGGAGTTCCTCTGCAGACGCATGCCGACTGCGGGTCCGGCCCTGCGCCGGTGGACGGCGATGGTGATGGCGATGGAGGGTACGGCCGTCGGAGGCGGGACCTCGGCCCGGTCCGCTGGTGACGGATGCTGCGCGAGTGCGTGATCGAAGTGCCATGCGACGAGGATCCGGCACTGCCGCACCCTCGCGATGATCTTGCTCAATTCCCGGGGACTACCGCCCGGTTGTGGAAAACCTCGCTACCCACACGAGTGAACACAGCGTGCCGAGGCCCCCTCACCGCGGCGACACCACAACGCCCAGCAACCCGGGCCCCGTATGCGCCCCGATCACCGCCCCCACCTCACTCACATGCAGGTCGGCCAGCTCCGGAACCCGCGCCCGCAAGCGGTCCGCCAGGGCCGACGCGCGGTCGGCCGCGGCGAGATGGTGGACGGCGATGTCGACCTGTGCATCGCTCGCCCGCTCGGCCGCGATCTCCTCCAGCCGGGCGATCGCCTTCGACGCCGTGCGGACCTTTTCCAGGGGTTCGATACGGCCGCCGTTCAGCTGGAGCAGCGGCTTCACGGCGAGCGCGGAGCCGAAGAGCGCCTGCGCGGTGCCGATCCGGCCGCCGCGGCGCAGATAGTCGAGGGTGTCGACATAGAAGTAGGCGGACGTCCCCGCGGCCCGTTTCTCCGCGGCCGTGACCGCCTCGTCCACCGTGCCACCCGCGTGCGCCGCCTCGGCCGCGGCCAGCGCGCAGAAGCCCAGCGCCATCGCGATCATCCCGGTGTCCACCACGCGCACCGGCACCGGAGCCTCCCGCGCCGCCAGGACCGCCGCGTCGTAGGTGCCGGACAGTTCGGCGGACAGGTGCAGGGAGACGATGCCGGTGGCGCCGGCCTCGGCGACCTTGCGGTAGGTCTCGGCGAAGAGTTGGGGGCTGGGGCGTGAGGTGGTGACGGGGCGTCGCTTCTGGAGCGCCTGGGCCAGGGAGCGGGTCGAGATCTCGGTGCCCTCCTCGAGGGCCCGGTCACCGAGGACCACGGTCAGGGGCACCGCGGTGATGCCATGGCGCTCCATCGTCCGTGGCGGCAGGTAGGCCGTTGAATCGGTGACGATCGCGACATGGCGGGACATGAGCTGGAGGTTACCTGGCGTAGTGCCCGGGCGGCAGCCCGGCCCTCTCACCTGTGCCGGGGCCGGCCTCGGCGCGTTGCGGAAAGGCAGAGGGGAGCGGGAGCTTCAGGTCGTGCTCTCGGGGCGGGGCTTCTTCTGCCAGGGATAGGTGGGGCGCGGGCCCGGCGGGGTGATGGCGGGGCGCGTCGGTTCCTCGGCCGTGTTCGGCTGCGGGGTTTCCGGCCAGGTCTGCTGGGGCGCCGCCGCGTCGGCCGCCGGTGCCTCCGGCCACGGGGGCGGCGTCGCCGAGGTGTCGGAGGTGGTCCAGTGCCGCAGGGCGCCGGCCTCGACGTCGATCTGTGTGCTCAGGGAGTCCAGGTCGTCGTCCGCGAAGCGGTGGGCCCGGTCGCGGGCGGCCCAGCGCAGCGAGTCGGCCGACCGTGTGATGCGCTCGGTGCGCTCGCGCAGCGTGGGCAGCCGCTCGGCGAGCGTCGCCCGGTCCGGTTCTGACTCCAGGCGCCTGAGCTCGTCGTCCAGTTCGTGTCCGTGCGCGCTGAGCCGCTGGAAGAGACCGAGGGCCTCCTTGAGGGATTCGTCCTCGGCCGCACCCGCGTGCAGCGCGTCCTGGGTGGCCCGCATCGATGTCCGCAGTGACAGCCGCAGCTGGGCGATCTCGCCCGCCGGGCCCGGCTGGGCGAAGGACTTGGCTCGCAGCGTGTGGTCCTCGACGGTGCGGCGGGCCTGCGTGATGGTGCGGTCCACGCCGCGCTTGGCGGCGCCGACGACCTTCACGGTGGCATAGGCGCCGAGCACCACAAAGAGCACGAAGAGAAGGGCGAACACTGCGAACACTGCTTCCACGATGCTCCTCCTCCGACCCCGCCGCGGCAGGCACCGCGTCGCTCTTCAACGGTAAACGAGGCGGGCAGGCCCGGAGTTCCAGGAGAACCCCGAACCTGCCCGCACAGAACCCCGAACCTCCCCGCACGGACCAGCGAACCAGCCCTTAGGGGACGACCGTCGCTCCCCAGAAGTCCGTCATCCGCAGGTGCCTACGCCGGAACGATGTTCACCAGCTTCGGCGCCCGCACGATCACCTTGCGGATCCCTGCCCCGCCCAGCGCGGCGACGACCTTCTCGTCGGCCAGTGCCACCTTCTCCAGTTCCTCCTCGGAGATGGCCGGCGACACCTCCAGCCGCGCCTTGACCTTGCCCTTGACCTGCACGACACAGGTCACGGTCTCGTCGACCACGTACGCCGGGTCGGCGACGGGGAAGTCCTGGTGCACCACCGAATCGGTGTGCCCCAGCTTCCGCCACAGCTCCTCGGCGATGTGCGGCGCCAGCGGCGCGACCATCAGCACCAGCGGCTCGGCGACGGAGCGCGGCACTGCGCCTCCCGCCTTGGTCAGGTGGTTGTTCAGCTCGGTGACCTTGGCGATGGCGGTGTTGAACCGCATGCCCTCCAGGTCCCCGCGCACACCGTCGATCGCCTTGTGCAGCGCCCGCAGCGTCTCCTCGTCGGGCTCCCCGTCGACGACCGTCACCTCACCGGTGGCCTCGTCGACGATGTTGCGCCACAGCCGCTGCAGCAGCCGGAACTGGCCCACCACCGCGCGCGTGTCCCACGGCCGGGACACGTCCAGCGGGCCCATCGCCATCTCGTACAGACGCAGCGTGTCGGCGCCGTACTCGGCGGCGATCTCGTCCGGAGTGACCGCGTTCTTCAGGGACTTGCCCATCTTGCCCAGCAGCCGGGAGACCTTCTCGCCCTGGTAGTAGTAGGCGTCGTCGCGCTCCTCCGCCTCGGCGGCCGGTACCGCGATACCGCGGCTGTCGCGGTAGACGTAGGCCTGGATCATGCCCTGGTTGAACAGCTTGTGGAACGGCTCCGCCGAGGAGACGTGCCCCAGGTCGTACAGCACCTTGGACCAGAAGCGCGCGTACAGCAGGTGCAGCACGGCGTGCTCGGCACCGCCCACGTACAGGTCGACGCCGCCGTGCGGCTGCCCCTCGCGCGGACCCATCCAGTACCGCTCGATCTCCGGGTCGACCAGCTTCTGGTCGTTGTGCGGGTCCAGGTAGCGCAGCTCGTACCAGCAGGAACCGGCCCAGTTGGGCATGGTGTTGGTCTCGCGCCGGTACTTCTTCGGCCCGTCGCCCAGGTCCAGGGTGACGTTGACCCACTCCTCGTTGCGCGACAGCGGCGTCTCGGGCTGGGTGTCGGCGTCGTCCGGGTCGAAGGTGCGCGGCGAGTAGTCCTCGACCTCCGGCAGCTCCAGCGGCAGCATCGACTCGGGCAGGGCGTGTGCGATGCCCTCCTCGTCGTAGACGATCGGGAAGGGCTCGCCCCAGTAGCGTTGGCGGCTGAACAGCCAGTCACGCAGACGGAAGTTGACGGTGCCCTCGCCGATGCCCTTGCGCTCCAGCCACTCGGTGATGCGCGCCTTGGCGTCGACGACACCCAGGCCGTCCAGGGAGATCTCGTCGTTGGCGGAGTTGACGATCTTCGCGTCGTACGACGAGAAGGCGTCCTCCCATGTCGAGGTGTCGGTGCCCCGGCCGTCGGTCGGCTCGACGATGCACTGGATCGGCAGCTCGAAGGCGCGCGCGAACTCGAAGTCGCGCTGGTCGCCCGCCGGGACGGCCATGATCGCGCCGGTGCCGTAGCCCATCAGGACGTAGTCGGCGATGAAGACGGGGACCTGCTCGCCGTTGACCGGGTTGGTCGCGTACGCGCCGATGAAGACGCCGGTCTTGTCCTTGGCCTCGGCCTGCCGCTCGACGTCGGACTTCGAGGCGGCCTGCGCGCGGTACGCGGCGACGGCCTCGGCCGGGGTCGCATGGCCGCCGGTCCACACCTGATGCGTGCCCTCGGGCCATTCCTGGGGCGTGAACTTCTCGACCAGCGGGTGCTCGGGCGCCAGCACCATGTAGGTCGCGCCGAACAGGGTGTCCGGGCGCGTGGTGAAGACCGTGATGCGCTCGCCGTCGATCGGGAAGTCGACGCGGGCGCCCTCGGAGCGGCCGATCCAGTTGCGCTGCTGCAGCTTGATGGCCTCGGGCCAGTCCAGCTGCTCCAGGTCGTCCAGCAGCCGGTCGGCGTACGCCGTGATGCGCATGTTCCACTGGCGCAGCTTGGCCTTGAAGACGGGGAAGTTGCCGCGCTCGGAGCGGCCGTCGGCGGTGACCTCCTCGTTGGCCAGCACGGTTCCCAGGCCGGGGCACCAGTTGACCGGCGCGTCGGAGGCGTACGCCAGGCGGTACTCACTCAGGACGTCGGCGCGCTCGGCGGCGCTCAGCTCGTTCCAGGAGCGCCCACCGGGCAGCGCGCGCTCGCCGCTGCCGAACTGGGCGATCAGCTCGGAGATCGGGCGGGCCTTGCTCGCCTCGTCGTCGTACCAGGAGTTGAAGATCTGCAGGAAGATCCACTGGGTCCACTTGTAGTAGTCCGGGTCGATCGTCGCGAACGACCGGCGCTTGTCGTGGCCCAGGCCCAGCCGGCGCAGCTGGGACTTCATGTTCTCGATGTTGGCCTCGGTGGACACGCGCGGGTGCGTGCCGGTCTGCACGGCGTACTGCTCGGCGGGCAGGCCGAAGGCGTCGAAGCCCAGGGTGTGCAGGACGTTGTGGCCGGTCATCCGCTGGAACCGGGCGAACACATCGGTGGCGATGTAGCCCAGGGGGTGGCCGACGTGCAGGCCCGCACCGGAGGGGTACGGGAACATGTCCATGATGAACTTCTTGGGCTTGGCGACCGTCTCGGGGTCACCCGCCAGGTCACCCTCCGGGTTCGGTGCCGCGTAGACACCCTCGGCGTCCCAGAAGTCCTGCCAGCGTGCCTCGATCTCGGCCGCCATGACGGCCGTGTAGCGGTGCGGTGCGGCCTCCGCCGGCACGGCTGCGGCGGCAGCGGGGTTCGTCTCGCTCATGATCCTCAAAGCTCCATCGATCGTCTCTGCCAGCGGCTGTCACGTCAGGAAATGAAAAATCCCCTCGCACAGGAGGGGACGCCGCGCCGATTCCGGCCCACTCGGTCGATCCGGTGGCCGGGACTGATCAGCGCGGCCCGCTAAGCAGAAGGCGTACGGCACGCATGGCGCCAGGGTACCGCAGCCGTCGAGCGGCCCGCGACGGCCTTTCGGGCACGTCCGGCACCGGGTGCCACCCCCGAAACACTGAACAACGGTCAAACGTTACTTCGCGTAACGGCCACTAAGGGGCATCACAACAAGCTCATTGTCCTTTGATAACAGCGCAATAACTCAAACCTCGTACTCACCGGTATGGCGGCGCCTAGAGTGCGGCACGGGACCGCATCCCATACCGCTCGGAGTCACCCCATGGACCCTTGTCCTCATAGCAGCCCGCTTCCCCGGCCGGGCCGGCCGGCCCTCGAGGCGGCCGCTGCCGTTCTGTTGTTCCCGCCCTTCGTCGTGATGTCGGGAGGAATGCCGTGACCACGGACGACAGCACGGCGGACGACTCGTTCGCCTATTTCCTCGACTTCGGTGCGGGCGTCCTGTCACTGGTCTGCCTCAGTTGCTCGGTGATCTGGGGACTCGTCGCCCAGGACCGGATCCTCCTCGACGCCCGCCGACGGATCCTGGCGCAGGCGGTGCACCGGACCACCGCCGTCGCCTCGATCGTCTTCCTGCTGGTCCACATCGTGACCAAGCTGGTCCTGGACCACACCACGTGGATCGCCGCGGTGATCCCCTTCGGGCTCCTCCTCGCCAACGACGACGAGGTCATGGGCAGAGGCTTCCTCATCGGGCTCGGCACCCTGGCCGGTCTGATCATGATCTTCGTGGCCATCACCGGCATCCTGCGCAACCGCTTCGCGTCCCCGGCGCCCGTCGCGGCACGCTGGCGGGCCATGCACATGCTCGCCTACCCGGCGTGGTGTGCGGCGCTGGTCCACGGCCTCTACGCGGGTCGCTCGGCAAAGCCGTTCTTCGTGTTCCTGTACGTACTGTCACTGATCGGCGTCGGAGCGGCCCTCGCGCTGCGCGCGGCACCCCGCCCCGTCAAGCGCCAGGTCGCCGACCGGATCACCGCGCTCCTGGGAGCCGAGCGGGCGCCCGGCAGGGAGCAACTGGAGGAGAGCCGGGCCCGGGCGGGCGAGTCCGCGCTGCCGGGCTACGAGAACCAGCGAGGCTCCCAGCCGCGTACGGCGGCACCCTCAGGACCGCTGTACGAGACCGCCGAGCGCCCTGCCCGCCCGGAACCCGCGAACGGTTTCTCGGCGGCGTACCGCGCCGTCTCGGCGCCTCCACGCCCCCAGCAGTCCTTCGCAGCCGACCAGACCGCCCGTATGGAGTTGCCGTTCGACGCACAGCCCACGGAGGCGCTCCCGCGCATGGACTCCGGCGGCAGCACGTCCGGATCCTGGCCGATCCCGTCCCCGCCCCCGGTCGGCGAGGCGCCCCCGTCGGCCTACGACCCCCTCCAGGACACGGGATACAACATCCCGACCTATGGCAATCCGGGCGCCGGCGGGTACGGCGGAAGTGATGTGTACGACACCGGTGAGTCGAACACCCTCAATGACACGTACAACCCGAGTGACACGTACAACAGCGGTCCCACCACTGAAACACTGCCCGGTGCGTCCTACGACTTCGACGCACCGGGTTCGGGCGAAGCTTGGAACACGCCTTCCGGAGGCTATAAGTGAACGAGGCCCTGCCCGACGTCCCAGAAGTCCGCGTGGTCGGTCTTCCCCAGCTCACGTCGGGCTTCGACCTTGTCGAAAGACTCGATCTGCCCATGCACCTGAAGGTGCACGGGCCGCTCGAACCCATGGGCGGCGAGCAGCTTGCGCAGCTCGCCGAACGCATCAACCTCAAGGGCCGTGGCGGCGCGGGCTTCCCCTTCCACAAGAAGCTGCGCTCGGTCGCCGAGTCGGCGATCAAGCGCGGCGTCCGGCCGGTGGTCGTCGTCAACGGCAGTGAGGACGAACCGGCCTGCCGCAAGGACACGGTGCTGATCAACCGTGCCCCGCATCTGATCCTGGACGGCGCGCTGCTGTGCGCCGAGGCACTGGGTGCCCGCACGCTCGTGGTGGGGGTCACCCGTGAGTCCACGCAACGCTCCATGGAGGCCGCGCTCGCCGAACGCGGCCTGAGCAACGGACGCCGATCGGCACTCCGCGCGCGCGTGCAGCGCAATCCGGTCCGTATGGTCACGGGAGCCGCCGCATCCCTGATCCGCTCCATCGACGGCGGCCCGGCGATCCCGCCCGGCCGCAAGATCAGCGCCTCGCAGAGCGGCGTCGGCGGCGCGCCCACACTCCTGTCCAACGCCGAGACGTTCGCCCAGCTGGCGATCGCCGCCCGCATCGGCCCGGAGCGCTACGGCAACACCGGCCTGTACGACGAGCCGGGCACCGTCATGCTCACGGTCTCCGGCGCGGTCGCCCGCCCCATGGTGATCGAGGTCCCCACGGGCGTGCCGCTGCGCTACGTCCTCCAGCTGGCCGGCGCCCCGCCCGTCCCGCAGGGGGTGCTCACCGGCGGCTACCACGGCAAGTGGATCGACGCGGCGACGGTGAACGAGGCGATCGTCTCCCGCAATTCGCTCGACGCGGTGGGCGGTTCGCTCGGTGCCGGCGCGATCCTGCCGATCAGTCAGGACACCTGTCCGCTCGGCGAGTCGCTGCGGGTGGCGCAGTGGCTGGCGGAGGAGAGCGCGGGCCAGTGCGGTCCCTGCTACCTCGGCCTGCCGGCCGCCGCGCGCGGTATGGAGGACATCCTCAACGGCGGCGGCCCGGCCGCCCTGGAGGCGCTCAAGCAGGTCGCCAAGAACGTGAAGCGGCGCGGCGCATGCTCGCACCCGGACGGCTCGGCGATGTTCCTGGAGTCGACCGTCAAGGCCTTCACCGACGACCTGGCGGCCCATGTCCTCGGAAACGGCTGCGGACGACCCGTGGAGGGCGTTCTGCCGCTCTTCGAGGGCGGCAGGGCCCCGACGGGCATCCCGGGCGGCGGCGAGTCCGAGGAGAACGGTCCCAGCCGTCAGAAGATCTACGTCGACTGGACGCTGTGCCGGGGCCACGGGCTGTGCGCCGACATCCTCCCGGAGGTCTTCGAACTCGGCGCCGACGGTTTCCCGACCGTCGCCCAGGCCCAGGTGCCGCGCCGGGCGGAGGACAAGGCGATGCGCGCGGTCCGCCGCTGCCCGGCCCTCGCCCTGCGCATCGAGGAGGACACCCGCTCCCAGGCGCCCACCCGCAACAACCTCCCGGTCCTCTCCCAGGTCCGCGGCCGCCGCGCCCTCGGCCGCTGAGCACGAAGGAAGGGGCCGTCCCGTTCAGGGGTGGCCCCTTCAACTCCGGTCGGCCGTGCCGCGCTTGCTCCGGGCCGACGGCCGCATGGACAGGCCCATGGGGGTGCTGATGGCAGCCCCCCACACACACACGCGGCGCAGCCGCGCAGAAAACGACGAGGGCGACCTGGTCCGCGCTTTTCAGCGGACGCAGGTCGCCCTCGCACTTGTGGAGCTAAGGAGAATTGAACTCCTGACCTCCTGCATGCCATGCAGGCGCTCTACCAACTGAGCTATAGCCCCTTGTATTGTTCCGCCCGGTTTCCCCGGCGGCGACGCCAACTTTACACGGTCTACCCGGGGCATCACCAAATCGTTTCCGTTCTGCGCCGATACGACCGCTATGGTCGATCCCCGTGACCGTGATCGCGTTCTCCGCCGTCCACCGTCGGGTGCCGGTAGCCCTTACGGCGTGCCTCGTTTCCTTCGCGGCGTTCTGGATCGCCCAGCGCGCCGCCCACGTCTCGATGCTCGACCTGATGGTGTACCGGGCCGAGGGCGCGACCGTACGGGCGGGCGGCGATCTGTACGCGCTGCGGGCGACCTGGGCGCAACTGCCCGCCACCTACCCGCCGTTCGCGGCCCTGCTGTTCACCCCGCTGACACTCCCCGACACGGAGAGCCTGCGCACGCTGGCGACGGCCGGGAACCTCGCCCTCCTTGTGGTGCTGGTGCGGCTGTCGCTGCGGCTCGTGGGGCACGCGCGCGTGGCGACGGTCTGGTGGGTCTCGGCGGTCGCCGTGTGGTGCGAGCCGGTGTGGACGACGCTGCGGTACGGGCAGGTCAATCTGCTGCTCGCGGTGCTGGTGCTGTGGGATCTGGCACGGCGTCCCGACCGCTGGGCGGGCCTGGGCATCGGGCTCGCGGCGGCCGTCAAGCTGACACCCGCTCTGTTCGCCGTCTTCCTGCTCGCCACCGGTGTCGTGGCGCACCGGGGGCGTCGCAGCGGCCCTTGGCTGCGGCACGCGCGCGGGGCGGCGGTCACGTTCGCCGGCGCGACCGTCCTCGCGGCGGTCGTCCTGCCGTACGACTCGTGGCGGTTCTGGACCCACATGGTCTTCCGGACCGGCCGGGTCGGGTATGCCGAGGAGACGGCGAACCAGGCCCTGCGCGGCGTCCTCGCCCGGCTGCTGCACACGCCTGATCCCGGCGCCCTCTGGGCTGCCGTCGCGGCCGTCGTGGCCGGGGCGGGGCTGGCGGTGGCGGTGGTGGCGGAGTTGCGGGGCGAGCGGGCGTGGGCGGTGGCCTGCTGTGCGGTGACGGCGCTGCTCGTCTGCCCGGTGTCGTGGTCGCACCACTGGGTGTGGTGCGTGCCCGTGGTGCTCGTTCTGGCAGCGCGCGGACACCGCGCGGTCGCCGTCGGCACGCTGCTGGTGTTCTGCTCGTACGCCCTGTGGTGGGTGCCACATGGGCCGGGGCGGCCCGAACTCGACCAGGGCGGCATCGAGTTCACTCTGTCGGGGCTCTACGCAGCCACGGGCTGCCTCTTCCTCGGGCTCGCCGCGGCCTCGGCGGGCAGGAGCGCAGCAGAGGTCAGGCCGTCACGAACGAGTAGAACCGTTTGAGCGTGCAGTGCTCCTCCAGGAGGCGGCCGTAGATCGGCTCGCCCTCCAGTTCGCGGTACGTCTCGATCGGGTCGCCCTTTATGATCAGCGCCCGCGCGCATTCCTCGCACCAGTACTGGTAGTCGGGATTCACCGGTTCCATGTCGCGGACGATCGGGGTGCCGCTGCCGCACCAGTCGCACTTCCGCCTGTGTGCACCCATCGATCAGCTCCAGCTGTGGCCGCAGGCCGTGCACACGTACGAGATGCCACCGTTGTCCCCGAGGACCTGGGCGACATGCGCGGAACCGCAGGAAGGGCAGCTGAGGCGGGTGATCGTGTCCCGTATCAACGCCGCTCCGCCGAGGAGGTGGCCGACCTCCTCGAGGATGCTCGCAGGCATCGCTACTCCCTCCCGTCGGGCCGCGCCCCCTTCCGGCCGTTTGATTCTGCCACGACCGGACCAATACGGTCAGCGACGCCTTGGTACCAGTCCGGACACGGCAGCCCGGGCGCGCCTCCCAGAGAGGTATACGCCTCCCGGGCCCGGACCGCTCAAGCGGGCGACAACGAAAAATCCCGCCCCCTGAGGGGGACGGGATTCGTCCGTGGAGCTAAGGAGAATTGAACTCCTGACCTCCTGCATGCCATGCAGGCGCTCTACCAACTGAGCTATAGCCCCTGGTGCCACGCGGCGGAGCCGCATGGTGTTTCGCCCCGCTCGGCGGGGCGAACAAGAAGAACTTTAGCCTGCGACCTGCCGGAAAGTGAAATCCGGGCCCCTGGTGGACTCCGCCGCTCAGTCGTCGTCGCCGAGCACCGGCTCCGGCAGTGTGCCGGCGTTGTGCTCGAGCAGCCGCCAGCCGCGGGCGCCCTCGCCGAGGACGGACCAGCAGCAGTTGGAGAGCCCGCCGAGGCTCTCCCAGTGGCGGGACTCCAGGCCGAGGAGACGGCCGATCGTGGTGCGGATGGTGCCGCCGTGGCTGACCACGACCAGCGTGCCGTCGTCGGGCAGCTTCTCGGCGTGCCGGAGCACGACCGGGGCTGCGCGGTCGGCGACCTCGGTCTCCAGTTCGCCGCCGCCGCGGCGCACCGGCTCACCGCGCTTCCACGCGGCGTACTCCTCGCCGTGCCGGGCGATGATCTCGTCGTGCGTCAGGCCCTGCCAGACGCCCGCGTAGGTCTCGCGCAGGGCCTCGGTGTGGTTGACCTCCAGGCCGGTGAGCGCGGCCAGCTCGGCGGCCGTGTTCGCGGCCCGCTGCAGGTCCGAGGAGACGATCGCGTCGGGCTTGAGGGAGGCCAGCAGCCGGGCGGCGCGGCGGGCCTGGGCCAGGCCGGTCTCGGTCAGCTCGACGTCGGTGGTGCCCTGGAAGCGGCGCTCCACGTTCCAGGAGGTCTGGCCGTGCCGCCAGAGGATGACACGGCGGCCGCGGCCCGGCTTCGCGCCGGTCACCTCCCCGGTGGCGCTCACCGCCACTCACCACCTGTCTCGGCGGCCTCCTCGGCGGCCTGCAGCTTGGCGTGCTCCTCGGCCTTGCCGCGGGTGGCCTTGGCGTCGGCGGGCAGCTCGAGCTCGGGGCAGTCCTTCCACAGCCGCTCCAGGGCGTAGAAGACCCGCTCCTCGCTGTGCTGGACGTGGACGACGATGTCGACGTAGTCCAGCAGCACCCAGCGGGCCTCGCGGTCGCCCTCGCGGCGCACCGGCTTGGCGCCGAGTTCCTTCTGGAGCCGTTCCTCGATCTCGTCGACGATCGACTTGACCTGGCGGTCGTTGGGCGCGGACGCCAGCAGGAAGGCATCCGTGATCGACAGCACATCGCTCACGTCGTAGGCGATGACGTCGTGCGCGAGCTTGTCGGCGGCCGCCTGGGCGGCGGTGTTGATGAGCTCGAGAGATCGGTCTGTTGCGGTCACTACATGGCTTTCCGTCGACGGTCACTTGTCCTCAAGGGTCTCACGGACCGCCGACGGCACCCCACGGCATTACCCGGCCGAGGCCGGCTCGTAGTCCTGCCCGAGCACCACCGACACGTTCGCGTTCGCGGAGACCTTGCCCTTGACCACCGCGTCCTCCGGCAGCCCCAGGGTCTTGGCGACCTCGGTGGCGTTCTCCTTGTCGGCGGCGTCCGCGTAGGTGACCTCGGAGGCTGCCTGGGCGCTGCCTGCCGTACCGGCCTCCAGGAAGGTGAAGCCGCCGTTGAGGAGGACCACGCGGACCTTCTCCGTGTTGTCCTTCACACCGCTGGCGTTCCGCACGGAGACCCGGACGGCCGCGTCCTGGTCGGGGCTCTTCGCGGTGCCGCCGAGGATGTCCTTGACCACGCTGTCACTGGCCTGCGCGCTCAGCGTGCCGTCGGTCTGGACGGGCAGCACGGCCGTCTTGTGGTCGCCGCCCTTGGCGAGGTCGGAGAGGCCCGCGAGGAAGGTCCCGAGGTCCTTGTCGGTGAGCGACGGGTCGAGGATCTGCGCGAGGGTCTGCACGGTGGTCGTCGCGGCCTGGGCGTCGGAGGACATCTTGCGCAGCACGCCCTGCATGACCTGCCCGAACCGCTCCAGCTGGGCGTTCTGGGCCTCGCCGGAGGCGCGGTAGGTGGCGTAGGCGACCGCCATCTTGCCGCTGAGGGTCTGGCTCTCGCCCTTGTTGACGAGGGGCGCCTCGCCCTTCTTCTTGGCCTCGGGGTCGGGCACGTCGGCGTTGGTGTCGATCTCGATGTTGCCGACGAGGTCGACGAGGTTCTGCAGGTAGGGGGTGTCGAGGCGCCAGGTGCCCTGGATCGAGGTGCCGAGGACGGTGTCCAGCGCCTCGCGGGTGCCGGAGGAGCCGTCGTCCTCGACCGACTTGGCCAGGGTCGTCGTGCCGTCGTCGCCGGTCAGGGCGAGAGCGTTGGGCAGCAGGACGGTGGTGCCCTGCTTGGTGGTGGTGTTGTCGACGAGCAGCGCCGTGGTGGTGCCGCCCTTCTTGGTGTCGTGCAGGTGGACGACGATCACGTCGCGTTTCTGCGCGGTCGCGGTCGTCGTACCGCCGGTCTTGTCGTCGGACGACGACAGGCCGGGGAGCTTTCCGGCGTACCAGAGGTAGCCGACGCCGCCGGTCGCGGCCAGCGCCAGGACGACGACCAGGGCGATGAGGCGGCTGCGGGCGCGGCGCCGGGCCTCCTCGCGGCGCTCGGTGCGGTTCTCGGTGAACTTCAACCAGTCGATGACGTCCTCGGAGTCCCCGTCGGGGTCCTCGACGAAGGCGAACTGTTCGGTGCGGTAGTCCCGGTCGTCCGGGTACTCCTGGTCGTCCTGGTACGCCGGGGCGCCCCGGTGATCCCGGTCGTCCCGTACGGGTTCCTCGACCGGGCCCGCCTGCTGCGGGATGTAGGCGGTCTGCTCGGCGACGCGGGGCTGCCGGCCGGTCCCGTACGGGTCGTACGACGGCACCGGCTGCTGCTGCCCCGTCCCGTAGGGGTCGTACGGGGGTACCGGCTGCTGCTGGCCCGTCGCGTACGGGTCGTAGCCGTAACCCTGCTGTGTGTAAGGGTCGTACGGCTGCTGTGGGGACGGCTGCTGCGGCACCTGCCGGTACACAGGCCGGCCGTACTCGTCGTAGCCGACGAGCTCGTACTGGTCGCCCCCGTGACCAGCGTCGTATCGGTCGTTCACCGGTGCCCCTCTCGGCTCACTCGCCGCGGTACAGCTCTCGTTTGGCGATGTAGCGCACGACTCCGTCCGGCACCAGATACCAGATGGGGTCGCCCTTGGCGACTCTCGCACGGCAGTCCGTGGAGGAGATGGCGAGGGCGGGCACCTCGATCAGGGAGACGCCGCCCTCGGGGAGCCCGGGATCGTTGAGGTGGTGGCCGGGCCGGGTCACGCCGATGAAGTGGGCGAGGGAGAACAGCTCCTCGCTGTCCCGCCAGGTCAGGATCTGAGCGAGGGCGTCGGCGCCGGTGATGAAGAACAGGTCCGTGTCGGGGTTGAGCGCACGCAGATCGCGCAGCGTGTCCACGGTGTAGGTGGGGCCACCGCGGTCGAGGTCGATACGGCTCACCGAGAACTGCGGGTTCTCGGCGGTCGCGATGACCGTCATCAGGTAGCGGTCCTCGGCCAGGGAGACCTTGCGGTGGGTCTTCTGCCACGGCTGCCCGGTGGGCACGAACACCACCTCGTCGAGGTGGAACTGCGCGGCGACCTCGCTCGCCGCGACCAGGTGTCCGTGGTGGATCGGGTCGAACGTTCCGCCCATGACGCCGAGGCGGCGCTTGCCGCTCGTCGTGTCATGTGCCGGACCGGTAGGCATGTCCTGCTCTCCCATGCGTGCAGACCCTACCGGCCCGGTCTGTGGGCTCAGCGGTCGCGGTTGAAGCGGGTGGTGATCCACAACAGCAGCATCAGGCCGAGGAACGCGCCGCCGCCGGTGACCAGGGGGTTGATGCTCTCGTGGTTGCCGCCGTGCTCCTGGCCCTCGGCGGCGAGGGTGACCAACTGGGCTGCGGCGCTGTGGAAGCTCATCTTCGGCAGAACCTATCGCGTGTGGGCGGAAGAGACGTCGGCTCATCGTATGCGGGCGCCTCGGCCGCGATCACCCCGACTCCGCCGTCGGGCAACCTTCCGGGGCGCTCAGTCGTCCTTCCGCCTGTAACCCCGAAGCAGGAACCAGGCGGTCAGCACACAGCCGACCACCATCACGATCAGTACGACCCGGAGAAGATTCCCCGCCCCCTGCTGCTGGGCGGCGCTCGCTGCCTCGGTGAGCCAGGCGGCTGCGGGGTGGTGCTCCATGGTGCGGGACTCCTTCGCTGTGCTGCCCGTCCACGGTATCTCCGCCTAGGCTGGGCCTTGCTTCGGGGGCGTACAGGAAAGCGCAAAGACAACCGCGCGCGGACAACAGCGCGCGGAGTACACAGGGCACACCGACGCACATGGGGGAAGACATGTCCGACGACGGCCACCAGCAGGACGGGCACGAGCACGTGCCGAGCCGGCAGCGCAGGCGCTTCCCGGGAATCTCCTCGCGTGCGTACGAGCATCCGGCGGACCGCTCCGCCCTGGTCGCGCTGCGCAAGCTGAGCGGCTTCGACACGGCCTTCAAGGCGCTCAGCGGGCTGCTGCCCGAGCGGAGCCTGAGGCTGCTGTTCCTGTCCGACTCGGTGCGCGTCTCGGACCGGCAGTTCGCCCACCTCAACGACATGCTGCGGGACGCCTGCTACATCCTGGACCTGGAGAAGGTCCCGCCGATGTACGTCAACCAGGATCCGCAGCCCAACGCGATGTGCATCGGCATGGACGAGCCGATCATCGTCGTCACGACCGGGCTCGTCGAGCTGCTCGACGAGGAGGAGATGCGGGCGGTCATCGGCCACGAGGTCGGCCACGCCCTGTCGGGGCACTCCGTCTACCGCACCATCCTGCTGTTCCTGACCAACCTCGCCCTGCGGGTGGCCTGGATCCCGCTGGGCGGCGTCGCGATCATGGCGATCGTGACCGCGCTGCGCGAGTGGTTCCGCAAGTCGGAGCTGTCCGCCGACCGCGCGGGACTGCTGGTCGGCCAGGACCTCCAGGCCTCGATGCGCGGCCTGATGAAGCTCGCGGGCGGCAACCACCTGCACGAGATGAACGTGGATGCGTTCCTGGAGCAGGCCGAGGAGTACGAGGCCGGCGGCGACCTGCGCGACTCCGTGCTGAAGATCCTCAACACGCTGCCCCGCACCCACCCCTTCACCACCGTGCGCGCGGCCGAGCTGAAGAAGTGGGCGGCCTCCCGCGACCACCAGCGGATCATGGACGGCCACTACCCGCGGCGCGACGAGGACAAGGACACCTCGGTCTCGGACTCCTTCCGCGAGTCGGCCTCGCACTATGCGGGCCATGTGCGCGCCTCGAAGGACCCGCTGATGAAGCTGGTCACCGACATCGCGGGCGGCGCCGGCGACCTGGGCAGCCGGGTGCGGCGCGGCTTCGGCGGCTTCACGGGCGGCTCCGCGGGCGGCTCCGCCGACGCACCGCCGAAGGACGAGCCGCCGCGCGACTAATTCACCTTGGGCTGGGCGCTGTCCGCCAGTGTCCCGCACAGGGCCGTCGCGCCGTGCGGGGCGTAGGGGTCCGTGCCGGCCGGGCCGCCGGCCTTCGGGGTCTGGCCGGCGAGCAGCGGGCGCAGCCGGTCGGCGGTGTCCTCGGCGCAGGACAGCGGGCCTGCCTGGACGTGCGAGCCGACCAGCTGGGCCTGGTGCAGGCGCAGGTCGTCGCGGTCGAAGCGGAAGTGCAGCTCGCGCCGGACCGTGAACAGCGACGCCTCGGCTTTCGCACCCGCGTCGGCCGGTCGCAGCGCGTACACGAAGGTGTGGTCCGCGGTGACCTCGAGGGTGGCCGAGTCGGCCTCGGTGACCTGCAGGCTGCCCTGCACACGGATCTCACGGTCGGCCAGTTCGACGTGGGCGGGGTCGAAGCGCACCAGCCAACCGGTGGGAGCGTGCCGGCCGTCGGCGGAGGGCACCTCGAAACTGCGGTCGAACTGGGCGAGTTGGCCGGGGTCGAGCAGGACCCGCACGGGCCGGACCTGCTCGCCGGTGAGCACCTCGGGGTAGAGCGAGGAGCGGACGATGTAGTCCTTGGCGGTGGTCAGGGCGGTGACGACCTGGCCGTCCGAGAAGTTCGCGGTGCGCCGGGCGGCGGGCAGCGGGATGCCCTCGGCGCCGGTGCGGAACTGCGCGGCGGGACTGTTGACGTACAGCTGTTCGGGGTCGGTGGCGCCGGGCACGCTGCCCTGCGGGGCGAGCGGGATGACGGTCATCCGCAGGGGCTCGACGGGCCGGCCGGCCTGCGGGTTCTGGTAGGGGTGCCGTACGCCCATGTAGATCGCGGTGCCGAAGGCGAGGGCGATCAGTACGACCAGCACGAACGCCTGCCGGGACAGCCCCCGGCGCAGGGGCGGCCGGCGGCGTACGGCGGGCGCGTGGTCGGTCAGGCGCTCCTGCGCGGAGAACTCCTGGAGGCGGGCAGCGCGGACGAACGACTCGTCGAAGACGACGGATCGGTATTCGTCTTCCGCACCGTTGGAGGCGCCGTCGGGTGTCCCCTCGGGTGGTTCTCCAGGCCCGCCCATAACTTCAGGGTAGGTCTCCCGGAGCTCCGGTAAACGCCCTGCTCCACCACAACTTCTGACAGGTACTCACCAGAATGGCGCATACCTGCGCAGGGCCGGTTCAGGGCGTGCGCGGAACCGCGGAGACGGCCGGCTGGGAGTAGTCGGCGGAGGCGGAGGGGGCGGCCGAGGTGCCCTGCTCCAGGCCGGTGGAGGCGGGCGGCGGGACCTGGTCCTGGCGGCCCGAGGAGGCGCCCCGGTAGACCGCGGCGAAGGCCAGGGCGACCATGCCGATACCCATCACCAGGGCGAGCAGCCAGGCGACCGGGCGGTGCCAGCGGACCTGCTTTCCGTACGGTCCCGGCATGCCGTCGCGGCTGTCGAGGAGCTCGGGGTCGTCCAGGTCGTCGAAGTCCGGGTCGCGGTGGAAACCGGGGTCCTCGGCACCGTATCCGTCGTCGTACCGCTCGCCTCTGCCGTGTGCCCGGCGGGCCTCCGCCTCGGAGGCCTCGGCTCTGGCCTGCGCGGCGGCCAGGAGGCGTTCGACGGCGGTCGGCTCGTGCACCACGGCCGCCTGTACGAAGGCCTCGTCGAAGACCACGGAGGCGAACTCTTCGTCCGACACCCCGCGGTCGTGGTCGTCGTCGGGCTCCCAGCCGTCAGGGAACGGCGTACCCCCCACGTCCTCCGGCACGGATCCAGAGTAGACCTGGGGGGTCAATTTGGGCAGACAGTATGGAAATTCATCCGCTTGCTGAGACGTCTCCGCCGGGGCACGGACGCGAGTCGGGGGCGCGTGTCCGCCGCATATGCCGGTGCCGCGCTCCTCAGCGCCTTACGTGTCCGTCCCCGGTGACGATGTACTTGGTGCTGGTCAGTTCGGGCAGCCCCATCGGGCCGCGGGCGTGCAGCTTCTGCGTCGAGATGCCGATCTCCGCGCCGAAGCCGAACTGGCCGCCGTCCGTGAAGCGGGTGGAGGCGTTCACGGCGACCGTGGTGGAGTCGACCAGCTGGGTGAAGCGGCGGGCGGCCTGCTGGGAGGTCGTCACGATGGCCTCGGTGTGACCGGAGGTCCACAGCCGGATGTGCTCCACGGCCTTGTCGAGGGAGTCGACGACGGCTGCGGCGATGTCGTACGACAGGTACTCGGCCTCCCAGTCCTCCGGGGTGGCCTCGACGACGGTCGCCTTGGTGTCCTTGGCGTACGCCAGCACCCGCTCGTCGGCGTGCACGGTGACCCCTGCCTCGGCGAGGGCGTCCAGCGCGCGCGGCAGGAACTCGGCGGCGACGGCCCGGTGGACCAGCAGCGTCTCGGCGGCGTTGCACACGCTGACCCGCTGCACCTTGGAGTTGATCAGGATCTCGAGGGCCATGTCGAGGTCGGCGTGGGCGTCGACGTAGACGTGGCAGTTGCCGGTGCCGGTCTCGATGACCGGGACCGTCGACTCCTGGACGACCGTCTGGATCAGCGAGGCGCCGCCGCGCGGGATCAGCACGTCGACCAGTCCGCGGGCCCGCATCAGCTCGCGCACGCTCTCGCGGCTCTCGCCGGGCACCAGCTGTACGGCGTCGGCGGGCAGCCCGGACCCGCCCACGGCGTCGCGGATGACCCGGACGAGGGCGGTGTTCGACTCGTACGCGGAGGCCGAGCCGCGCAGCAGTACCGCGTTGCCGGACTTCAGGCACAGGGCGGCGGCGTCCACGGTGACGTTCGGCCGGGCCTCGTAGATGATCCCGACGACGCCGAGCGGGACGCGGACCTGGCGCAGGTCGATGCCGTTGGGAAGGGTGGAGCCGCGGACGACCTCGCCGACCGGGTCGGGCAGCGCGACGATGTCCCGCACGTCCGAGGCGATGGCCCGGACGCGCTCCGGGGTCAGGGTCAGCCGGTCGACGATGGCCTCGCTGGTGCCGGCCTCGCGGGCCTTGGCGACGTCCTTGGCATTGGCCTCGACGATTTCGCTCGCACGGACCTCGAGCGCGTCCGCGATGGCGAGCAGCGCGTCGTCCTTCACGGCCCGGGGCAGCGGCGCGAGGTCGGCGGCGGCGGCCTTGGCACGGTAGGCGGCCTGGATGACCGGGGTCATGGAGTCGTACGGCGAGAGCGTGGTCATGAGGGAAGGGTAGTGCGCCGGACGGGACCGTCCATCGAGCGTTCCACACCCCGAGACAGGCCCGAATGCCCTCAAAAGGGGTGGACGCCCACTGGGCTGGCCGGTGGCGGGCCGTAGCCCTCGGAGATGCGCTGGTGGTAGGTGGCGCGGTCGATGACCTCCAGGCCGACGATCTCCCAGGGCGGGAGCCCCGCGGTCTGCCGGTGCTCGCCCCACAGGCGCAGCGCGACGGCGGCCGCGTCGTGCAGATCGCGGGCCTCCTCCCAGTACCGGATCTCGGCGTGGTCGTCGGCGTATCGGCTGGTCAGCAGGAAGGGGTGGTCGTGGGCGAGCTGTTCCAGGGCACGCCGCAGCTCTTCGACGGGGGCGGCCTCGCCGGAGACGCTGAGGGTGATGTGCCACAGGCGGGGGATGTCCGCGGGCTCCTCGCCCGCGTACCGCTCCCCGGCTGCGACGCTGGTGAGGGCGCGCTCCTCGCCGGTGGTGCGGCGGCCGGTGTCGCGGGAGGGGGAACCGCCGCGGGACGCCGCTGCCCCAGGGCGTACTCGTCTCACGACGGCCTCCTTTGCGCGGTGTCGAGCCGGGGTCGAGCCGTGCTCGTGCGGGATGTGCCTGAGACAAAGTTGAGCAGGCCGCCAGGGTTCGCGGGGCCGTTTTGCGCAACGTCCACCTCAGGGCGGGCGCATTTTGCGGAGCGTTCCCCCCGTTTTCGGCCTGCGCCGCGCGCTTCACCGGCCGAGGATCACCCGGTCGTCGTTCCTCACCGGTGGAGGAGCACCAGATCGTCCCGGTGGACGACCTCCCGCTCGTAGGCCGGTCCCAGGTCCCGCGCCAGTTCCCGGGTCGAGCGGCCTATCAACCGGGGGATTTCCTTGGCGTCGAAGTTGACGAGCCCGCGGGCCACCGCGCGTCCGGCGCCGTCACGCAGTTCGACGGGGTCGCCCGCACTGAACTCGCCCTCGACGGCGGCGATCCCGGCCGGCAGCAGTGACTTGCGGCGTTCCACGACCGCGCGCACCGCGCCGTCGTCGAGGGTGAGCGAACCCTGCGGCGCGGAGGCGTGCTGGAGCCAGAGCAGCCGGTCCGCGGAGCGCTTGCCGGTGGGGTGGAAGTAGGTGCCGGTGTCCTGGCCGGTCAGCGCGTCGGCCGCATGGATCGCGCTGGTGAGCACCACGGGGATGCCGGCGGCGGCGGCGATCCGGGCCGCCTCGACCTTGGTGACCATGCCGCCGGTGCCGACGCCGGCCTTGCCGGCGCTGCCGATCTCGACCTGCGCGAGGTCGGCCGGCCCCGTCACCTCCGCTATCCGCGAGGTGCCGGGCTTGGTGGGGTCGCCGTCGTAGACGCCGTCCACGTCGGAGAGCAGCACCAGCAGGTCGGCCCGTACGAGGTGGGCGACGAGCGCGGCGAGCCGGTCGTTGTCGCCGAAGCGGATCTCGTCGGTGGCGACCGTGTCGTTCTCGTTGACGATCGGCAGGGCACCCATGGCGAGGAGCTTGTCGAGGGTGCGGGAGGCGTTGCGGTGGTGGGCGCGGCGGCTCATGTCGTCGGAGGTGAGCAGGACCTGGCCGACACGGGTGCCGTAGCGGGCGAAGGATGCGGTGTAGCGGGCGACCAGGAGCCCCTGGCCGACGCTGGCGGCGGCCTGCTGGCGGGCGAGGTCCCTGGGGCGGCGGCGCAGGCCCAGCGGGGCGAGTCCGGCGGCGATGGCACCGGAGGAGACCAGCACGATCTCCTTCTCTCCTTGGCTTCGCACCTTGGCGAGGACGTCGACGAGCGCGTCGACCCGGTCGGCGTCCAGACCGCCGGACGCGGTGGTCAGCGAGGAGGAACCCACCTTGACGACGATCCTGCGGGCCTCGTGCACATCCTGCCTTGCCGCTGCCACCTTGCTGTCTGTCCCCTCACGTAGGTTCGGCTGCCCCGTCGGGCAATCTACGCGAAGTGGATCGCGCGCCGCGCATCGGTCCAGTACGCGGACGTGCAGTCGGCGACGCAGCGTGATCACTCGCTCACGAATCAAATATGGCGAAAAGGTTGTACAGAGCGGCTATAGGATTTAAAGCTCCTGCAAATTTAAGTTGAAGAACGTGTCACCGATAGATCACCACATGCAGCGCACCAAGCGCATCCTCCTCCGGTCCGGGAAGAGTCCTTATGACGTCGTCCCGATCGAAGAGGCCCTTCACCGGGACGTCATCGCCACCAACGCCGGAAACCTGATCTTCAGTGACGCGGCGCACAAGATTCTTGAGACACCGCACACCGAGGTGGTCTCGAACGGCATCCGCACCCAGGTGTCGGCGGCCGACCGGATCAACGAGGAGTACGACGCCTTCGTCGTCCCGCTCGCCAACGCGTTCCGGCCGTCCTTCGAGGCCTCGCTGAACCGCCTGACCCAGCTCATCCGCAAGCTGCGGATCCCGGTGGTGGTCCTGGGCGTCGGCGCACAGAGCGGACTGGACTACGACCTCGCACGGCTGAAGGCCCTGGAGCCCGCCGTTCGGGACTTCGTGTCCGCCGTGCTCGACCGGAGCGCGTCGATCGGCGTGCGGGGCGAGTTCACCGAGGAGTACCTGAAGCAGATGGGGTTCAGGGACGTCGAGGTCATCGGCTGTCCGTCCCTGTTCATGTACGGCAAGGAACTCGACGTCCGCAAGCGCGCGGCGGCGCTGACCGCCGACTCGCGGATCGCGATCAACGGCTCGCACAACGCGGTGCGCAGCCTGGGCCTCGACCGGATCATCGCCCGCACGCACGAGCGCTATCCGAACCTGCGCTTCATCGGCCAGAACCTCACCGACGCACAGCAGTTGCACTGGCGCCACGTGTCGGGAGCGAACGGCCGGGTGACGGCGATGCCGACCCATCCGGACCACCCGATGTACCAGGAGGACAAGGCCCGGATCTACGTCGATCCCGTCACCTGGATCGACGACCTGCGCGAGTTCGACTTCTCCTTCGGCTCCCGTATCCACGGCAACATCGCCGCGCTGCTGGCGGGTACGCCCGCGACCGTGCTGTGCAGTGACTCGCGGACGCTGGAGCTGTGCCGCTACTTCGGCATCCCGCACCGCCCGCTCGACCAGCTGTCCGAGGACGTGGACCCGGCGCGGCTGTACGAGGAGGCGGACTTCGGGGCGCTGCTGGGCGGCCACGAGGAGCGGTTCGAGCGGTTCACCGCCTTCTTGGACAAGAACGGGCTGGAGAACACCTTCACGCACGGCGACGGCGGCGCGGCCTTCGAGGAGCGCCTGCGGTCACTGTCGTTCCCCCCTGGCATCCGGCCGTGGATCGACAGCGACCCCGCCTCGCTGAGCCCGCGCTTCGGCTGGCTGCAGACCCGGATCACCGAACTGGCCTCGGAGAACGCCAAGTTGAAGCGGGAGCTGGCCCGCTCCCGGGCCGCCGCCGCGAAGTCGGCCCCGGCGGGCCCGCTCCCGGGCGGTCCGGCTGCGACCGAGCGCGTTGCGGTGAAGCCCGCAGCCAAGGCCGCCGCGATCACCCCTGCTGCGGCGAAGGCCGCTTCGACCAAGGCGGCTCCGGCCGTGCCGACCATCTCGGTCTACCGCCGCGCCCGCCGCGCGGTGGGCCGCCCGCTCCGGCGGGCGCTGCAGTCGGGTCAGAAGTAAGGCACCAAGAACGCGGGACGAGGCGGAGGGACTTCCCCCCCCTCGTCCCGCGTTCTCATGTCGCAGCCGCCCGTCCACCGGGCGTGGACGAGCGTGACGTCAGCATCCGCCGCGCCTTGCGCATCGCCCTGCGCAGCAGGGACTCGGCGCCCCCCTCGCGGTACCCCGGGAAGGGGCGGGCCTCGTGCGGCTCGGCGAGGTAGACGGAGTCGGGAACGCCGGCCGCGCGGTCACGGAAGTGGGGGTAGGCCAGGTACAGGCGGCGGCCCTTCTTCTCCAGGAGAGCCGCCGGCTGCTTCTTGGCCTTGATGAACCGCAGGACGTCCACGAGGAGTTCGGGCCGCTGCTCGGCGACCAGATGCAGCCGCAGCCGCTCCTGGACCTTGATGCGGCGCCCGATCCCGTCCCGCCAGTACGCCTCCATCAGCGGCTTCGCCAGCTCCGTCTTGTGCCGCCGCACCTCCTCGCTGTCCGTGAGGAACTTCGGCCCGAACTGCGGCAGCAGCGTGACCAGGAAGGGGCGGACCATCAGCGCGTCGCGCTGCTCACCCGCCGGGACCAGGTCGGCGATCAGCTGCATCAGGGCGCGCGCGGAGTCGAAGCGCAGGGTGTAACTGCCGCTCTTCGTCACGTGCTTGCCGTCCTCGCGGCCCACCAGGTAGTAGCAGGTGTAGTCGGCGACCACGGAGACGCCGTTCGCCCGCAGATACGCCTCCATCGTGAACAGCGCGTCCTCACCGGTCCACAGGGACTCGTCGAACCGCATCCCGTGCCGCTCCAGCAGCTCACGACGGAACAGCTTCTGCGCACTGAGCGTGAACTTGATCTTGGACGAGAAGACGTCCGTACGCTCCAGCGTCCTGCCCCACATCGACTTGGGCGCCGAGCGGTTGACGCCCTCGACCCGGCCGAGGACCACATCGGTGCCGTTGCGGTCGGCCATGGCGACCATCCGCTCCAGTGCCTCGGCGCCCAGCCGGTCGTCGGCGTCGAGAAAGAACACGTACCGCCCGGCCGCCTTGCCCAGGCCGACATTGCGCGGGCCGCTGGGCCCGCCGGAGTTCTCCTGCCGGATCACCGTGACCGGCATGGGCGCGCGGGCCGCGAACTCCTCCAGGTACTCCCCCGTACCGTCGGTCGACCCGTCGTCGACCGCGATGACCTCGATGCGCTCCGGGTCGATGGTCTGTGCCTCGACCGACGCCAGGCACTCGACCAGATACGGCATCGCTTCGTACGCCCCGATGATCACACTGACATCAGGTTGCGTCACGGTCACGTTTCCCCCCAGTTAACGGAAGATTCCCCCCGTATCTCCTCTATCGCTCCTTAGTAGACGGGGTGACGGGGCAAGCGGTTGCCCTGGTCAGTCCCATTGGTGACTCAAGTCACAGTACGAGCGGAGGGGCCAAAACGTTCGGCCCCCGAGGGGCATGTGCTCCTCGGGGGCCGACAGGTGTTATGGGTGGCCGGTCAGCGCGCCGGTTGTTCGGCGTCCTCCGGCTCGACCTCCTCCACGGCACCGGCCGCGGCCCGGGACTCCTGACCGAGGTTGCGGGTCTCGGCCTTCAGTGTGAGGTTCGCCACGGCGGTGTTGAACTGGTCGATGGACTTCGGCTCGTCCGGTCCGAGCAGGTACCGCTTCAGCTCCCCCCGGTCCTCGGCCAGCGGGTCGGCCGCGGGGTCGCGCACCGCCGCCAGCAGATCGCCCAGTTCGGCGGCGCTGTTGGACAGGATCGTGGCAGCGCGCACCGCGGTGTTCTGCCGCTTGAACTCCTCCACGCCCAGCTCGGCCGAGTCCGTGACCGCGTACGGCTTGCCGCTCGCGATGAAGTCGGAGACCACGCTGGAGATGTCGGAGACCATCGCGTCGGAGACGTTGAAGCAGTCGTACAGACGCGGCTCGGCGCCCGTGATGACCCGGTGCCCGTACGCCGGGAAGGAGCGCCAGTAGGTGTCGTTCCACTCGGCGCGCAGCCGGGCGATCTCCTCGTGCTTGCGTACGTCGATCAGTCCGTCGCGGGTCGCCTCGGCCTCGTCGCCCTTCTCGCCGCCGGCGCCGGACAGTTCGGCGAGCCGGGCCTCGATCCGGGCCAGCTCGGCCCTGGCGGCGGTCTGCGCGGCTGCGTCGGCGGTGAAGCGCGGGTCGGCGGCGCGCTCGGCGGCGGCCTGCTCGACCAGCGCCGTGATGCGGCGGTGGGCGGCGCCGGCCTCCTTGCTGACGGTGCCGGTGAAGGGGTGCGGCTTGTACAGGACACGGACCGGCGGGTCGGCCTTCACCAGCTTCTTCACGATGTTCTCGCCGGCGAGCACGAGCGAGGTGTTGCCCGGGTTGCCGTCCCAGCCCTCCCAGGTGGGCGCATAGAGCACCGTCGGGATACGTCCTTCCGGCACGCCCTGCCAGGTCTCGATCGGCGCCAGCTGCGGGCGGCCGACCTCCACGATGTCGTCGTCGCGGACGCCGACGTCGGCGATGGCGTACCGGTCGCGGCCCGCCCGGCCGGCCGTCCACACCTCGTCGTACACCTTGCTGAACGGGTTGACGCTGGCCAGCTTGTCGCTGTCGCCGTGGCCGATGAAGACGTGCTTCATGGTCGGGACGCGCAGCATGTGGATGTTCTTGCCGACGTTCGCCGCGTACAGCGCGACCCGCACCGTGGACAGGTCCATGTTCATCAGGTGCACCCCTCCGGGCACGCAGATGACCGGGACGGTGGTGGGCGCCAGGCGGTCCAGGATGGCGCGCTCACGCAGGATGATCAGCGGCCTGGAGTCCAGCTGCTCCATGGTCTCCAGCCACATGTTGACCTGGTACGCCGAGTCCTTGGAGCCGGAGAAGTACAGCACCGTCTCGGGCCGGTACTCGCGCAGCCAGTCGTCGACGGCGGCCAGGACGACCTCGGCGCGCGGCGGGATCCGGCGGCCGCGGACGTACGGCATCAGGGCGAGGACGTACCCGCAGCCCAGGGCCAGTGTCACACCGATGCCGACGAATCCGGCCACGGCCGAATCGACGGCGGCCGAGACCAGCACGCCGACGACCGCGGCGAGGTCGAGGTGGAGCATCTTCTCGGCCGAGCGGTGCAGCAGCCCGCGCGGCGGGGCGTCCGGGATGCGGACGCGGGAGGCCAGGTCGACATTGCGGGTGGCGACCGGCATCCGGCGGCGGTTGCGGATCAGGGTGACCAGGGCGCCGTGCGGGGCCTGGAGACCGTAGAAGGCGATGAAGCAGGCGATCGCGCCGTAGAAGATCAGGTCGTCCGAGAGGGACAGCCGGGCCAGCAGCAGCACCAGGAGCAGCTGACGGATCAGGAAGCGGATCGACAGACCGGCCCGGACCTTGCTGAGCCGGTTGATCAGGTAGCTGCCCTTGCGGTGCAGATAGTGGTCCGCCAGATACGTCGCGGCGGCCGCGGCCGCGAAGGCGGGAACGCTCGGGACGAGCGCGGCCAGCATGAGCACCGGGAAGCCCAGCATCATGAGGGCCGCCGCGGCCAGCTCGGCCGCGCTGCCCACCCGGGCGACGCGTATAGCGGTGGAAATCACTTAAGAAACCTGCTCTTGAGGGGGATGCCGGTTTTGTTCGCCTACGGTTCAGGCCTCTGCGAACAACCCGTGAACGGGCGCACACAGAGGCCTGAATTACCGAATTCTAATGGGCGTCAATTATTACACGCCGTCCTGTCGGTCCAGGACGCCGGCCAGCGCCTGCTCGAAGCCGGAGGCCCTGCTCGCGCCGGCCGTCGGGTCCTGCTGGCGGACGTCGATGACATGGCCGGTCAGCTCGGACAGCAGCACGTCGAGCGAGGTGAGGGCCACGGCCTCGGAGGACAGCAGCGTGCCCGCCGGCTCCTGGCCGAACGCCTTGGTGCGCATCGGGGTGGCGGTGCGCTCCGGGTTGATGCAGTTGACGCGGATGCCGTCGCCGGCCCACTCGTCGGACAGGGCCTGGGTGAGGTTCACCATGGCGGCCTTGGTCGAGGAGTAGAGGCTGTACTCGGCGCGGCCTCGGGTGTAGCTGCTGGAGGTGTACAGCAGCAACTGGCCCTTGGTCTCGGCGAGGTACTTGTACGCGGAACGGGCGATCTGCACCGGCGCCAGATAGTTGACCTTCAGCGCCTCCTCGATGGTGGCGTTGTCGGTCTCGGCCAGCTTGCCGATGCGCAGCACACCCGCCGTGTTGACGACGTAGTCGATGCGCCCGGTCTCGGCGTACGCCTTGGACAGCGCGTCGTCGACCTCCTCCGGGTTCTCGACGTGCGTGCCGGTGGTGGAGCGGCCCAGCGCGTAGACGTTCGCGCCGTAGGACCCGGCGAGTTCGCAGATGTCCTTGCCGATGCCGTACGAACCGCCGAAGACGACCACGGTCTTGCCGGTGAGCAGCTCGCGGTAGTCCTCCTCGCCGTTCTGCTCCGGCGCGGCCGTGGAGGCGAGCTGGAACAGCTTGTCGGCGATGAAGACGTCGACGGGCTGGGTGACCTTCATGTTGTACTCGTCGCCCGCGACGACGTGGATCGGCACGTCCGGCAGGTACTTGAGCACGACCGTGCAGTCGTCCGTGGCCTGGAAGTTGGGGTCGCCGGCCGCGACCTCGTAGGCCCGCTTGATCGTGGACAGCTTGAAGGCCTGCGGGGTCTGGCCGCGGCGCAGCCGGGAGCGGTCCGGGATCTCGGTGATGAACTCGCCGTCCTCGCCGTGCGTGCGGGTCACGATGATGGTGTCCGCGGACGGGATGGCGACGTCGACCGCCTGGTAGCGCTCGAGTGCGGCCACGCAGTCGTCGATGACGCGCTGCGACAGCAGCGGGCGGACGGCGTCGTGGAAGAGGACGTTGAGGTCCTCGCCCTCGGCCAGGCCCTCACCGAGAGCGGAGATGGCGCGCTCGGTCGTCTCGTTCCGCGTCGAGCCGCCCTCGATGATCCTGGAGACCTTCGCGAACCCGGCCTTGGCGACGATCTTCTCCACGTCGGGCACATAACCCGGCGCCATCAGCACGATGATGTCGTCGATCGAGTCGGCCTTCTCGAAGGTGGTCAGCGTGTGCTCGATGACTGCCTTGCCGGCGATCTTCAGCAGCTGCTTCGGGATCGACAGACCCACGCGCTGACCGGTACCACCGGCCAGGATCACTGCGGTGGTACGGGGCTTGGCTATGTGCTGTGACACAGGTGACCTACCTTGGGGCGACTGGGAACTTGCAAATGGTCCCACTCCGGGTAACCGCGATGCAAGATGAGCGATGGCTACCGCATATGTGCGCGCAACCTGTCATTCACCTTGCGGGCCCGGTGAAGCGGAGAGGCCTTCCGTGGACGCCCGGGAATTGCTGTGAGTAACTCCACAGGGAGTTGGCGATCACCGAGAGCGACCTGGTGACGGCTCAGCGGTGACCGAGGACCTTCACCCGTTCCTTGGAAGACGTCTGGTGAACGGTACGCGACGTGACGGGTGCCGTGTGCCGCACGGGTGCCGCGACCTTCGGGTGCAGATCTTCACGTCCTGCGGCGACGGGCTGCACGTGTTCTTCATGTGCAGCACAGCGCCATTGCGTATCAGCCGCGAATACAGCCCGTCCGGCAGCTCATTGGCGCGGAATTCCTGGTCAAGATTCCGCAGCATTTCGGTCTCGGTGAGGGCAAGGGAAACGCCCTGGGACTCCGGTGAGGCCCAGGGCGTATCCGGTAGGGGGCGTCAGACCAGCCGCACTCCGGGCCGGCCCGCCTCCACCCGCAGCCGGGCCAGTGTGCTCGGTGTCGCCTTCGGCTGCCGTACCGTGTCGACGACCCGGACCCGTGCGTCGATGCCGTCGCGGCGGATGTCGAAGAGGTGGTAGCCGCGGTGGGCGTCGAGCAGCTTCCAGTGCGGGTTGTCCGGCATGCGCGGGTCCCACTCCTTGCGGAAGGCGGCCTGGTCCTGGTCGCCGTTGCTGGAGATGGAGGTGCCGACGAACTCGGCGCCGACGACGGCGGAGCCCGGGTCGGCGAAGTCCTCCTTCAGGTCGCTGATCATCGTCAGGTGCCGGTCACCGGTCAGCACGACCGGGTTGCGCACGCTCCTGAACTCCTTGAGGAACTGGTTGCGTTCGGCCTGGTAGCCGTCCCAGGCGTCGTAGAACCACTGCTTGCCCTCGCCGACCAGCAGATCGGTCTCGGCCATCATGATCTGCGAGGCGATCAGGTTCCAGCGGGCGGGCGAGTCATGCAGGTTGTTCAGCAGCCACTGCTTCTGGTCCGCGCCGAGCATGGTGAGCGACGGGTCCATGGCGCCGGCCTGACTGGTCGCCTGGTCGCTGCGGTACTGCCGGGTGTCCAGCACGTTGAGCCGGGCCAGGCGGCCGAACTCCAGGTGGCGGTACATCCGGATGTGGGGGCCGTTCGGGATGGCGCTCGCCCGGACCGGCATGTGCTCGTAGTACGCCTGGTAGGCCGCGGTCAGCCGGGCCACGAACGCGTCGTGCGGCTGCTTGTCGGGGTCCTGCGGGATGTCGCCGGCGAAGTCGTTGTCGACCTCGTGGTCGTCGAAGGTGACCACGAACGGGGCACCGGCGTGCATCGCCTTCAGGTCCGGGTCGGTGCGGTACTGGGCGTACCGGTTGCGGTACTGGGTGAGGCTGTACGGCTCACCGGTCCCCTCGTGCCGGCGCAGGGCCGTCGCCGACGGTACGGACTCGTAGATGTAGTCGCCGACGAACACCACGACGTCCGGGTCCTGGGCCAGCATGTCGGCGTACGGCGTGAAGTAGCCGTGCTGCCAGTTCTGGCAGGAGGCGAGCGCGACGCGCAGGGTGCCACCGGAGCTCTGCCGGCTCGGTGCGGTGCGGGTACGGCCGGTGGGCGAGAGCTGACCGCTGGTGCGGAAGCGGTACCAGTGGTCACGCCCCGGACGCAGCCCCCGTACATCCACATGAACGCTGTGCCCGTACTCGGGCCGCGCCTGGGCGACTCCGCGCCGCACGCTCCTGCTGAACCGCGCGTCCTCGGCGATCTCCCACTCCACCGACACCGTGCGCTCGGGCATGCCGCCGCCGTTCAGCGGGTCGGGGGCGAGCCGGGTCCACAGCACGATGCCGTCGGGCAGCGGGTCGCCGGAGGCCACACCGAGGCTGAACACCCCGTCGGGCAGCGGGGTTTCGGCCGCTCTGGCGGCGGACGGCAGCCACAGCTGGGCGGAGGCGGCGGCGCCGAGCACGGCGGCTGATGCGGTCAGAAAGCGGCGTCGGTCGGGCGATACGGCACCGGTCATCGGCGAACTCCCTTGCCTCGCTGGCCTCTTGGACAAGGGGAAGCTCACGCGCCCGGGCGGTCCGCCCGCTGAACTCAGGGATGCACGTGCATGACAAGCAAGGAGACAACAGAAGACCCGTCACGGCCCGGGAAACACTCCCTTGCCGCAACGGGTCGGACGGTCGATCAGCGGACGAACGCCGGTTCTAGAACGGCTCGAAGTCGTC
The DNA here is from genome assembly GCF_042731325.1 of Streptomyces sp. NPDC059866. Lineage (NCBI taxonomy): Bacteria > Bacillati > Actinomycetota > Actinomycetes > Kitasatosporales > Streptomycetaceae > Streptomyces > Streptomyces sp. NPDC059866. The sequence goes on from NZ_JBHWJT010000004.1 coordinate 144,260, forward strand.
GAACTCCCGCTGTACCTCGTCCCGTTCCGCCTGCCGGTCCCGGCGCCGCTGCACCGCGGGCCGCTGCGCCTCCAGGCGGTGGTCCTCGCCACGCCGGCCCAGCATCTCGGCGCCGGCCATGACGGTCGGCTCCCAGTCGAAGACGACGGCGTTCTCCTCGGGCCCGATGGCCACGCCGTCCCCGGCGCGGGCGCCGGCCTTGACCAGCTCCCCCTCGACACCGAGCCGGTTGAGCCGGTCGGCGAGATAGCCGACGGCCTCGTCGTTGTTGAAGTCGGTCTGCCGCACCCAGCGCTCCGGCTTCTCACCGCGCACCCGGAACAGGCCGTCGTCCTCGCGTACGACGGTGAAGCCCGCGTCGTCCACGGCCTTCGGACGGATGACGATCCGCGTCGCCTCCTCCTTCGGCCGGGCCGCGCGCGCCTTGGCGACCAGCTCGGCGATCGCGTACGACAGCTCCTTGAGCCCCGTGTGCGCCACTGCCGACACCTCGAAGACGCGGTAGCCACGCGCCTCCAGGTCCGGCCGCACCATCTCGGCGAGGTCCTTGCCGTCCGGGACGTCGATCTTGTTCAGGACGACCATCCGCGGCCGGTTGCCGAGCCCGCCGTACTCGCGCAGCTCGGCCTCGATGACGTCGAGGTCGGAGACGGGGTCACGGTCGGACTCCAGCGTCGCCGTGTCCAGCACGTGCACGAGCACGCTGCACCGCTCCACGTGCCGCAGGAACTCCAGGCCGAGCCCCTTGCCCTGGCTGGCGCCCGGGATCAGCCCGGGCACGTCGGCGATGGTGTACACCGTCGAACCGGCGGTCACGACACCGAGGTTGGGCACCAGCGTGGTGAACGGGTAGTCCGCGATCTTCGGCTTGGCAGCGCTCAGCACGGAGATCAGCGATGACTTGCCGGCGCTCGGATAGCCGACGAGCGCCACATCGGCGACCGTCTTCAGCTCCAGGACGACGTCCTGCACATCCCCCGGCTCACCGAGCAGCGCGAACCCGGGCGCCTTGCGCCGCGCCGAGGCCAGCGCCGCGTTGCCGAGCCCGCCCCGGCCGCCCTGCGCGGCGACGTACGACGTCCCCTGCCCGACCAGGTCGGCGAGGACATTGCCCGCCTTGTCGAGCACGACGGTTCCGTCCGGCACCGGCAGGATCAGGTCCTGGCCGTCCTTGCCGGAGCGGTTGCCGCCCTCACCGGGCTTGCCGTTGGTGGCCTTGCGGTGCGGGGAGTGGTGGTAGTCGAGCAGGGTGGTGACCGACTGCTCGACGGTGAGGATGACGTCGCCGCCACGCCCGCCGTTGCCACCGTCGGGCCCGCCCAGCGGCTTGAACTTCTCACGGTGGACGGAGGCACAGCCGTGGCCTCCGTTACCCGCGGCGACATGCAGTTCGACGCGGTCCACGAAGGTGGTCATGGGATGTGCCTCCAGTTACGTACGAAAACTCTTACCGAATGAAACACGCGAAAGGCGGACCCGCCTTCCCGACCGGGAAGTGAGGTCCGCCTCGCGAAAGTTTCCGATCAGGCGACCGGAACGATGTTCACGACCTTGCGGCCACGGCTGGTGCCGAACTCCACCGCACCGGGCTGCAGCGCGAACAGCGTGTCGTCGCCGCCACGGCCGACGCCCGCACCGGGGTGGAAGTGGGTGCCGCGCTGGCGGACCAGGATCTCACCCGCGTTGACGACCTGACCGCCGAAGCGCTTCACGCCGAGGCGCTGAGCGTTGGAGTCACGACCGTTACGGGTGGACGATGCGCCCTTCTTGTGTGCCATCTCTCCTCAGTCCCTTACTTCGCAGCCGCGGGGATCTCAGTGACCTTGATCGCCGTGTACTGCTGGCGGTGGCCCTGACGACGGCGGTAGCCGGTCTTGTTCTTGTAGCGCAGAATGTCGATCTTCTGCCCCTTGTGGTGGTCCACGACCTCGGCCTGGACCTTGATGCCGGCCAGCACCCACGGGTCGCTGGTCACAGCGTCGCCGTCGACAACGAGCAGGGTCGAGAGCTCGACCGTGTCGCCAACCTTGGCAGTGGAAATCTTGTCAACCTCAACGATGTCGCCGACAGCAACCTTGTGCTGGCGACCACCGCTGCGCACGATGGCGTACACGCGGATCTCACTCTCTCGCTCGGGAACGGCACCCCCGCAGTCCAGCCGCCCGGCAGGCGAGCGGCCTCTCCCGGTCACGCCGTGCCCGGGAGGAAGAGGTTTACGGGGATGTGGCGCGTCTGTGGACACGCCGACGGTCAAGGTTACGGGGCCGTGGCCGAAGGGGTCAAACCGGGCCGGGCCCGTGCGGTGTGCTGCCGGTCACCCGGCAGCACACCGCACACGGACGTCAGTCCTCGTCGGTGGAGGCCGTGACGGAGGACAGCGTCTGCTGCGCCGCCGCGGTCTTCTTCGACGCCGACTTCGCGGCCGTCTTGGCGGTGGTCTTCGCCGCCTTCTTGGCCGTCGCCTTCTTTGCGGCCGTCTTCTTGGCCGCGGTCTTCTTGGTGGCGGCCTTCTTCGCGGTCGCCTTCTTGGCCGTCTTACGGGCCGTCTTCTTGGCCGGGGCCGTCTCCTCGCCCTCGGCCTCGACGGCTTCCTCCGCCGTCGGTGCCGCGGGGACGACCACGACGGCCGCCTCCTCGGACGCGGTCGGCGCGGTGGCCTTGCGCACCGCACGGCGCCGCGGACGGGCCGGGGCGGCGGGCTCGGCGGGCGCCTCGGCCTGCGCCACCTCGGGCTGCGCCGGCTCCGGCGTCACCGGGGCTTCCGGCACCTCCGGCGCGGTCTCGGGGACCGTCACCACAGCCGACTCCGCCGACGCCGACGCGGGCGAGCCGGCCGGCGCGGACACCTTGCGGGTGGCCCGACGACGGGTACGGCCCTTGGGCGCGGCCTCCTCGGCGGCCGGCGGCGCCTCGACGACCGGGTCCTCGACGGCCACGGGCTCGGCGTGCGCCTCGGTGGCCGGCTCCACCTGCACCGGACGCGCGATCTCCTCAGCGGCCGTCACGTCCTGAGCCGTCGGGGCCTGGGCAGGGCCACCGTCCGCCTCACTCCTCGGCGCACCCGCCGGAGCCGACACCCGCCGGCTCGCCCGGCGGCGCGAACGACCGCGGGTGGCCGCGGCCTCCGCCTCGGCGACGCTGCTGTACAGCTCCTCGTCCGGCGCGAACTCAGGAGCGGGCAGGGCGACCGGCTCGGCGGCCTCGGCCGCGACCTCGGCCTCGGTCTCCGCCTCCTGCTCGGCGGTCTCGCCGACCTCGACCATCCCGCCGACGATGACCTCGTGCGGCTGCTCCGGCTGCTCGGCACCGGCCCGCGCACGCTTCTTGCGCTTGCCGCCGCCACCGGTGGTGGCCACGTGGTCCAGGTGCACGATGACACCGCGGCCGTTGCAGTGGACGCAGGTCTCGGAGAACGACTCCAGCAGCCCCTGCCCGACCCGCTTACGGGTCATCTGCACCAGCCCCAGCGAGGTCACCTCGGCCACCTGGTGCTTGGTCCGGTCCCGGCCCAGGCACTCCAGCAGGCGGCGCAGCACCAGATCGCGGTTGGACTCCAGCACCATGTCGATGAAGTCGATGACGATGATGCCGCCGAGGTCGCGCAGCCGCAGCTGGCGGACGATCTCCTCGGCCGCCTCCAGGTTGTTCCTGGTGACGGTCTCCTCGAGGTTGCCGCCCTGGCCGGTGAACTTGCCGGTGTTGACGTCGATGACGACCATCGCCTCGGTCCGGTCGATCACCAGCGAACCGCCGCTGGGCAGCCAGACCTTGCGGTCCAGCGCCTTGGCGAGCTGCTCGTCGATCCGGTACGTGGCGAAGACGTCGACCTCACTGGTCCACTTCTGCAGCCGCTCGGCCAGATCCGGCGCGACGTGCGAGACATAGCCGTGGACGGTCTGCCAGGCGTCGCCTCCGCTGACGATGACCTTGGAGAAGTCCTCGTTGAAGATGTCGCGCACGACGCGGACGGTCATGTCCGGCTCGCCGTACAGCAGAGTCGGCGCGTTGCCGTTCTTCGCCTTCTTCTGGATCTCCTCCCACTGCGCCTGCAGCCGCTCGACGTCCCGGCGCAGCTCGTCCTCGCTCGCGCCCTCGGCGGCGGTGCGCACGATGACGCCCGCGTCCTCGGGGACGATCTTCTTGAGGATGGTCTTCAGCCGGGCCCGCTCGGTGTCGGGCAGCTTGCGGCTGATACCGGTCATCGAGCCCTCGGGCACGTACACGAGGTAGCGGCCCGGGAGGGAGACCTGGCTGGTGAGGCGGGCGCCCTTGTGGCCGATCGGGTCCTTCGTCACCTGGACGAGGACCGACTGGCCCGACTTCAGGGCGGATTCGATGCGCCGCGGCCCGTTGGCCATGCCCAGCGCCTCGAAGTTCACCTCGCCCGCGTAGAGAACCGCGTTGCGGCCCTTGCCGATGTCGATGAAGGCGGCCTCCATCGACGGCAGCACGTTCTGCACCTTGCCGAGGTAGACGTTGCCGACGTACGAGGTCGACTGCTCCTTGTTGACGTAGTGCTCGACGAGCACGCCGTCCTCCAGGACGCCGATCTGCGTACGGTCGCCGTTCTGCCGGACGACCATGACGCGGTCGACGGCCTCGCGGCGGGCCAGGAACTCGGCCTCGGTGATGATCGGAACGCGGCGGCGGCCCTGCTCACGCCCCTCACGGCGGCGCTGCTTCTTGGCCTCCAGACGCGTCGAGCCCTTGATGGACTGCACCTCGTCGGACGGCTCGGCCTTCGGGCGGGGCTCGCGGACCTTGACGACGGTGCGCTCGGGGTCGTCGGAGGACGGCTCGGTGTCGGGGGCGTTGTCACCGGCGCGACGACGCCGGCGACGGCGACGCCGGCTGCTGGTGGACGAACCACCGGCCTCCGCGGCCCGGTCGTCCTCCTCGGCGTCCTCCTCGACCTGCTCGGCGGTGTCCTCGGCGTCCTGCGCGGCCTGCTCGGCGGCGAGCTCCTCGGCCTCGTCGCCCTCACCGGCCTCGCCCTCGGCGGACTCGCCCCGGCGACGGCGCCGGCCACCGCGACGACGTCGGCGACGCGCCGCGGTCTCCTCGCCCTCGTCACCCTCGGCGGACTCCTCGGCCTCCTCCTCCGCCTCGTCCTCGACGGCGGTCTCGGTGGCCTGCGCCTCGGGCTCTTCGGCACCCCGACGACGGCGGCGACGCCGCGGCCCGGGCTGCTCCTCGGGGAGTTCCTCGGTGAGTTCCTCGGCCTCGGGGGCCTCCTCCGCCGCCTCGGCGGCCGCTTCGGCGGCGGCCCGCTGGGGCGTCTGGAACTGCGGCTCGGTGAACACGGGCGCCTGGAACACGGCGACCGCGGGCCGCGCGGGCCGACGCGGCGACTCGGCCTCGCCCTCGGCGACGTCCTGCTGCGCGGGGGCGGCGAACCCGGTGGCGGCCTTGCGTACGACCCGGCGCCGGGCACGGCGCGACGTACCGCCCTCGCCGCCCTGGTCGGCGACGGCTTCGGGGGCGGCGACGGCGGGGGCCGCGGTCACCGGCACCTCGACGGCGGCAGGCGTCTCGGGCCCGGCGGGAACCTCGGCAGCGGCGGGTGCCTCGGCTTCCTCGGCACCGGACGGCGTCCGCTCGCTCGTGGGCTCCCCGGCCGGTGCGGCGGCCCTGCGGGTGGTACGCCGACGGGTGCGGCGCGGAGCCGCCTCCTCGGCGGCCTCCGGTGCGGGCGCGGCGGCCTCGGTCTGCGGTGCGGCAGCGGGCTCCTCGACGGCTTCTGCCGCAGCGGGGGACGCGACGGGCGCGGACACGCGACGGGTCGCACGCCGACGGGTACGGCCGGCCGGCGCAGCCTCCTCAGCGGGCTCGGCCTCGGCGGCAGGCGCCTCGACGGCCTCGCTCACCGGCGTGGCGGACGGGGCGGTCGCGGGCACCACCGTCTCGGTGGCCTCGGCGCCCTCCGGGGACACGACCGGCGCCGACACACGGCGGGTGGCCCGGCGCCGGGCCCGCGGCGGAGCGGGCTCCTCGGTGACTTCGGCAGCCGCGCTCTCCTCGGGAGCCTCGGCAGGGGCCGGAGCCGCGGCCGTCACCGGCACCACGGTCTCGGCGGCGGGGGAGGCGGCAGGCGCGGAGACCCGGCGAGTCGCACGCCGACGCGTACGACCGGCAGGCGCGGCGGCCTCGTCGACGGCGGCAGCCTCAGGGGTCTCGACAGTCTCAGCGGCGGCCTCGGTCTCCTGGACCTCGACGACCTCGACCGCCTCCTCGGCCTCCGCCGAAGCAATCTCGGGGGACTCGGCAGCCGGTATGGCCGGCGTGACGGTCTCGGCCGGGGTGTCGGCGGTGGCGGCCGGCGGTCCCGCCGGGCGGGAAGCGGCACGGCGCCGACGCGGCGGCAGGGTGTCGCTGGGGGTGTTCAGTTCGGGGCCCGTGGTGGGCTCAGTGGGTTCGATCGGCTCGAGCATGCGGGCGTTTCTCCCGTCAGGCTCCCGGGCGCCGCACCTGGTCCGGCGGGTATGCCGGTGACGTCCGCGGCTCGCGCGATGCGCGACTGCCGCCGTCCGGGGCGCGGGCGCCGCACGGGAGCTCTCTGTAGTCCTGTCTCGCCGGTTCCGTATGCCGTGTTGCGTACGGCCTGGCGAAAGTCTTGTGGTCGGTGCGCTGCCCGACCCAGGTGGCTCCCGAGTACGAGGGCGGCGCTACGACGTGCGTCCCTGCGCGGAACCTTCCTTACGCCGACGCCTTCGCGGCGGCAGGATCGGCGGCTCCCGGAGTGGTGGCCGGGGCGGCCGTGACTGCCTCGCGGTCGGGCGCGAGCGGGTCGGTCACCGTGCCGGTCTCTTCATCGAACAGCCCCTGCGCCAGCCTGGTCACCGCTGCGGGGACCGGCGGCGCCAGGTCGGCCACGGCGCGGAGACCGGACAGGACGTCGTCGGGTCGTACGGCAGGCGTCACGTGCCGAACAACCAGCCGCAGTATCGCACAGGGCTGGTCGGTCGGCCTATCAGCAGGCGAACTGTGCATTTCAGAGCTTGCCGCGCTGTCCAGGCTCGCGACGGCCGGGCGGGCGTCGAAGGTGCGGACGCCGTTCTTGGTCAGCCGCTGCACCTCGACGGTCTCGGCCGCGTTGAAGGCGGCCACCGCGCGGGCGGCGTCGGCCGGGTCCACGCCGTCCAGCCGCAGCTCCCAGACGGAGGCCGTCAGCCGGTCGGCGAGCCCCGAGGTGCGGGCCTCGACCGCCTCGACGATGTCGAGCCCGTCGGGCAGCGACTCGTCGAGGAGCGCGCGCAGAGTCTGCGGATCACGCGGTTCGGTGAGGGCGATCTCCAGGTACTCCGCCTCACTGCCCGTGCCGGTGGGTGCGGCATTGGCGTACGACACCTTCGGGTGCGGGGTGAACCCCGCCGAGTACGCCATGGGCACCTCGGCGCGGCGCAGCGCACGCTCGAAAGCGCGCTGGAAGTCACGGTGGCTGGTGAACCGGAGGCGGCCGCGCTTGGTGTAGCGCAGTCGGACGCGCTGCACCGCGGGTGCCGGCGGCGGGCCTTCGGGCTGTCGCTTGCCCAGTGTCGTTCAGTCCTTAGTGAGTGCGGTCGTACTGCTACCAAGAGTACGTGTGCCGGCGGCCGCAGGTTCCCGTCGGGCCATCGCCTCCCGCTGCCGGGGCTCGCCGAACAGCATGCGCCGGACGTCGGCCCGCGCCTGCCGTACGGATGCCCGGGCCGAGGCCAGCGCCTGCCGCGTAGTCCGCCCCACGGCGTGCGCGGCCTCGGCGGCGGGCCGCAGAACCGTGTCCCGTACGACGTGCCCGAGGGGCGTCAGCACGCTGCGGTACACCCAGCGCACCGGCTCCACGAAAATCCACCGGAAGAGAGTCCCGAGGAACCGCCCGACGGCGAGCGAGATGTGCCCGGCGACCCGCCAGGCGTGCCCGAGCGCCGCCCCGACCTCCCGCCCGATGACGGCGAGCACCCGCCCGACCGGCACCAGTACCCAGCGCCACACCGCGAACGCGGGCAGGACGAGGAGAATCCGGGCCGTCCAGTACAGGGCCACACCGATGCCGGTGACGATCACGCCCAGGAGCCGCACGAGCCCCTTCGCACACCAGGCGACCGCCCGCCCGACGGGCGCGAGGACCCACTCGTACAGCCACCGCGCGGGAACGACGACGAGGTGGCGCACGAGCCACGCCACGGCGGTGTACACACCGATCCCGAGGGCGGCGAGCACGGCTCCGATGCCCTTGAGCAGCCACATGATCCCGTGCCCGACAGGCGTCAGCACGCGCGCGTACACCCATGCCAGCGCGGCACCGATCCCCCGCGCCACCCACGCGATCCCGTGTCCGACCGGCGTCAGGACGTACCGGTACAGCCAGACGCACGGCACCACGACGAGCACGTTCCCCAGCCGGGCGAGCGCCCTGCCGGCCGGCACTACGACGTACCGCCACAGGGCGACGAACGGCCAGACGAACACCGCCCGCCCGAGCCACAGCAGCGCCCGCCCCAGTGGCCTGAACACCGTGTCGTCGAGGAACCGCCCGGCGACGGCCAGCGCGTCCCAGACCATCCGTACCGGGAGGACGAGCACGAGCACGACGATCCGCACCGGAATGCGGATCGCGACGGCGAGACATCCCTCGGGCGGCTGCTGAGCCGGCGGCTTTTCCAGATCCATACCGTCGTAGACGCCACAGCCACCGATCCGGATGCCCTCGCGCCGATCCGGATCCTCTCGAAATCTCTGCCGCCCGAGGAGATACAGACGCATGTTTCGGGAGACACGGGTTACTTGAAGACGTTTGGTGGCGATATGTCCGAGAAGGTGAATGATCACGAACGACAGTGAGCAGCCAGAGCGGGTGTCGGCCGCCGAAGCGATGCGGCAGGCCACCGAGCAGCTCACCGAGCTGCTCGGGCGGCCCCCGGAGTCCGTTTCGGCGCTGAAGCCGACGGACGAGGGCTGGGAGGCCGAGATCGAGGTCGTGGAACTGGAGCGCATCCCGGAGACCACGAGTGTGCTGGCCAGCTACGAGGTCGTCATGGACCCGGCCGGCCAGCTGTTGGCATACGAACGCGGGCGCCGCTACACACGCGCCCAGATCGACCGGGGCGACCGCTGACGTGGCCGGCCCATCCCCCGAAGGGAGAACACCGTGACCATCACACCGGGCGGCGGCGCTGTACCCGCCCCAACCCAGGGCTCCGGAAACCTGTACGACGTGCTGGAGTTGGTCCTGGACCGCGGGCTGGTGATCGACGCCTTCGTGCGGGTGTCCCTCGTCGGCATCGAAATCGCCAAGGTGGACGCGCGCGTCGTCGTGGCCAGCGTCGACACGTACCTGCGCTTCGCCGAGGCGTGCAACCGGCTGGACCTCGAAGCGGGCCGCAAGGCCCCCGCACAGCTGCCCGACGTGATGGAGCGCGTCACCGAGGGCGGCGCCAAGGGCAAGAGCAAGGGCGCTCTGAGCGGAGCCGTCGAAGCATTCACGGAGTCCCTTCAGAAGGGCCGCCACGACGAGATCGAAAGCGGTGAACGGCCTCGGCGAGGCAAGGAGGAGCGGCGGGAGCGCGAGCGCGAGCCCGTCGAGCGCGGCTCGGAACGCCGTTCCTCGAGGGAGCGCGAGGAGTGAGCGATGTCGCTGTATGTGTACGCCATCACCAAGCCGTCCCATCCCCTGCGGCTCGACGACCTCAAGGGCGTCGGCGAGTCGCCCTCCGAGCTGCGGGTGGTGCACGGCGACTCGCTGTGCGCCGTCGTCAGTGAGGCCCCGGACGACCTGTCGATCGCACGCCGGGACATCGAGGCACACAGCGCGGTGCAGGAGCGGCTGTGGTCCGAGGGCACCTCGCTGCCGCTGAGCTTCGGATTCGTCGCCCAGGACGAGGACGCCGTACGCGCCGTTCTGGAACAGGGCGCCGAGCAATACGCCCAGCGACTGGCGGAGCTCACCGACCGCGTGGAGTTCAACGTCAAGGGCGTACAGGACGAGGACGTGTTGCTGCGGCAGATCCTCGAAGAGTCCCCGCGGGTACGCGAGTTGAACGAGGCGACCCGCGAGGGCCGCGGCAGCTACGAGCAGCGGCTGGAACTCGGCCAGCTCGTGGCCCAGGAGGTGCAGAGCCGCCATGAGGCGCTCGCCGCGCAGATCGTCGCCGCTCTGCGACCGCTCGTGTACGCGGAGAACCTGTCGCCGCCCTCCGAGCAGTACTTCGTCAACGCCTCGTTCCTCGTGGACCGCGAGAAGTCGGAGGCGTTCGCGGAGGCCTCCCGGGAGCTGGGCGAGCAGCTGCCCGAGGGAGTCGAGCTCCGGCTCAACGGCCCGCTGCCGCCCTACAGCTTCGCGTGACGGCAGCCGGCGTGCACAGGACCGAACGACACAAGGAGGCACCGTGGGACTGGTCTTGGAGATCCTGACCCTCCCCCTCGCTCCCGTACGGGGCGTGACCTGGGTGCTGGACAAGGTCGTGCTCGCGGCCGAGCAGGAAGCCTATGACCCTGCCCCGGTACAGGCGGAGCTCGCCGACCTGGAGCGGGCACGGACCGAGGGCCGTATCGACGAGGAGAAGTTCGCACAGCGCGAGCAGGAGCTGTTGCAGCGGCTGGAGGAGATCAGGGTGTATCAGCTCCGGCAAGCGCAGCCATGACGGGGGAAGGCGGTTACGGGGCGAGGAGAACGGCATCATGAACAACGCCAAGATCGGAACTGCCCTGATCGGCGGCTATGTGCTGGGTCGCAGGAGGAAGGGCGGGGCCGCCCTGGGGCTCGCCCTGGCGATGGCCGCCAGGCGGGCCAAGGGCGGCGACCTCGTCAAGGCCTTCAGCCCCGTGCTCGGCAACCTCAACCGACAGGTCCGCACCGAGTTGACGAGCGCGAGCAAGGCCGCGGCGAGCTCAGTGCTGAGCGCCCAGGCCGACCATCTCGCCGAAGCCCTGCACGAACGCACGCTCGGTCTCCAGGGAAAGCAGGACAGGGAGGAACCGCGCGAGGAGCGCGAGGAGCGCGAGGACGTCGAGCGGGACGAGGAGGAACCGCGCGAAGAGCGCGAGGACGTCGAGCGGGACGAGGAGGAACCGCGCGAGGAGGAACCGCGCGAGGAGGAACCGCGCGAGGAGGAACCGCGCGAGAAGAAACCGCGCAGGGACCGCGAAGACGACGAGCGGGACAAGGAAGAGGGCAGGAAGTCCTCTGCGAAGTCGCGCGGCAGCGCGCGAGCGAGGAGGTCGGACAATGGCTGACGGCGGCAAGGCCGAACGCGGCTCGTCGGCCGGTACCGGAACCCTGAAGACCCCGGGCGCGAACCGGTTGGTGGAGGAGCTGGGGTCCTACGCCGAGGCCCGCCTGGAACACATGCTGACCGGCGTGGGACACAAGATGGGCGAAGCGGCGAGCCGGCTCGGCTCCGCCCACATAGGTCCCGGCGGTCTCGTCCACGCGGTCGGCAAGGGCGGCAAGAAGCTCGGCGGACAACTCGGCGCGCAGGTCGCGTCCCAGGCCAAGGAGACCGCCGCGCACGCCAAGGACGCCGTGACGGACAAGATCAAGGAGGCCACCGGCCTGAAGCACGGGCCGTCGCACGGCGGTGCCAAGAGCATCACCATCCTCGAGGACATCGACATCGGCGTTCCGGTGCGCGAGGCGTACAACCAGTGGACCCAGTTCACGGAGTTCGGCCGGTTCACCAAGGGCGTGGTGAATGTCGAGCAGAAGGACGACACCACGACCCAGTGGCAGGTCAAGATCGCCAAGGCGAGCCGCGCGTGGACCGGCACGATCGTGGAGCAGGTGCCCGACGAGCGGATCGCCTGGACGTCCGAGGGGGCCAAGGGCACCACCAGGGGCGTGGTCACCTTCCATCCGGTGGCCGAGAACCTCACCAAGGTCCTGCTGGTCCTCGACTACTACCCCAAGGGACTCGTCGAGAAGACCGCGAACGTCTGGCGGGCCCAGGGCCGCCGCACCCGGCTCGATCTGAAGCTCTTCCGCAAGTTCGTGATGCTGCGCGGCGAGGCCACGGGTGCCTGGCGCGGAGAGATTCGCGAGGGCGAAGTGGTCCGCGGCCCCGAGGAGGAGGCCGAGGAGAAGGACCGCGAGGCCCGCGGCAAGGAGACCGAGGAGAGCCGCGAGGGCGGTGCCGAGGAGACCGAGGAGAAAGGCCGCGAAGGCGGTGGCGAGGAGAAGGCGCCCCGCGACGAGGACGAGCACGAGTACGAGGACGAAGAGGAAGAGGACGAAGAGGAGGAGGACGAAGAGGCGCAGCCCGAGGACCGCTACGACAAGAGGGACGAGGACGAGTCCGAAGACGAGGACGACCGCGACCGCAGCGACGACCGCGACCGCGACAACTACGACGAAGAGGATGAAGAGGACGAGGACCGCGACGACGAGGAACCCACGGCCGAGAGCCGTCGGTAGCCCCAGGTAGCCGACGGCGCTGAGCCGCTCCCAGGAACGAGGTCGAAGACGCCGTGACCGAGCCCCACTCCGCCGGCCCTTCCCCCGCGCGCACGCTCCAGCCGTACGGCCAGGGACAGGGCGCGAACCTTGCCGACATACTCGAGCGCGTGCTCGACAAGGGCATCGTCATCGTCGGCGACATCAAGATCGACCTGCTCGACATCGAACTGCTCACCATCCGGCTCCGCCTGCTGGTCGCCTCCGTGGACAAGGCCAAGGAGATCGGCATCGACTGGTGGGAGCGCGACCCGGCCCTGTCGTCCCGCGCCGACGGCGCGCGCGACCTCGAGGAACAGAACGCCCGGCTGCGCGACGAGATCAAGCAGCTGCGCAAGCAGGTGGCCGAGTCGCAGGCGGAGCTGCCCGAAGGCGGTTCGAGCAGCCGCCGCCGTCCTCACGACCGCGACCGCGAGCGGGAGCGGGAACGGGAGACCACGGCGGAGCCACGGCGCAGGAGCCGCAGAACCGCAGCGGACGACGACCGCCGGAGTTGACGCCATGGACGACCAGCTCAGCTACGCGTACGCCGTCGTACGGCCCGTCGCCGCCCTGGAGCGGGACGCACTCCCCGGCATGCGCGGGGTCGCGGACGCGCCCGTCACGCTGGTCCATCACGGCGACGTGGCGGCAGCGGTCAGCCCGGTCCCACCGGCCGACTTCTCCGAGGCCGCCCTCAAGACTCACCTGGAGGACCTGGACTGGCTGGAGACCGTGGCCCGGGCCCACCACCACGTCGTCGAAACCCTGGGCGCTCACACCACGGTGCTCCCGCTCCGCCTGGCGACGGTGTACCTCGACGACGCCCGGGTCCGCGACATGCTCGGCGAACAGGAGAAGACCTTCACCGCGCTGCTGGACCGGCTCGCCGACCATGTCGAGTGGGGCGTGAAGGTCTACGCCGACGCCTCCCCTGCAGCCGCTCGGCCGCAGGCGGCCACCCCCGCCGACGAACCCGACCCCGGCCGCGCCTACCTGCGGCAACGCCGACACCAACAGCACGCGCGTGAGGACGCCTGGTCGTCCGCCGCCGAGGCCGTCCGCCGCATCGAGGACCAGGTCTGGAACCTCGCCGTGGCACACGCCCGGCACCGGCCCCAGGAGGGCAGGCTGGCCGGCACAACCGGGGAGAACGTCGCCAACGACGCCTATCTCGTACCTCGCCGTCTCGCCGAGGAGTTCCGCGACCGGGTCCTGCAGGCCGCCGAGGAATTCCCGGGCGTACGGGTGGAGGTCACCGGCCCGTGGGTGCCGTACTCGTTCGCCCAGGCGCCGGAACCCCAGCCCCCGGAAGGAGCGCAACAGCGGTGACCGCGTACGAGGATCCCCCGCTCGCCCAGCGCCAGGTCGCCCTGATCGACCTGCTCGACCGGCTGCTGAGCGGCGGCGCGGTGCTCACCGGCGACATCGTCCTGTCCATCGCGGACATCGACCTGGTCAGGATCTCGCTGCGCGCGGTGATCGTCGGCGTGCACGAGCAGCAGTGGGAGGCCCTCGTTCCAGAAGCGCCCCTCCCCGGAACGACCCTCGTCGGAGGCGACGACCGGCATGACGAACCCCGCTGACCGCCCGCACGCCGACCGCCTGGAGGAAGTAGCCGACGCCGCACAGCGCGCCTTCGCACTCCTTCCCGCCCGACCGGACGAGGTGCCGCCCCTCGGCAACCAGGACCACCGATCGTCGGTCGCCCGCCGCCTCCGCACCGATCCGGAGACGGTGGAACGCGACCTGGTCAAGCTCGTCCTCACCATCGTCGAACTGATCCGCCAGCTCATGGAACGCCAGGCCCTGCACCGTGTCGACCAGGGCGGCCTCACCGAGGAGCAGGAGGAACGGCTGGGCCTGACCCTGATGATCCTCCACGACCGCATGACGGAACTCTGCCGCCGCTACGACCTCACGATGGACGACCTCAACCTCGACCTGGGCCCACTCGGCCCGCTCCTGCCGCCGCCCTGACCTACCGCCCCGACATGGTCGGCCCGTTGACCACACTCAACGGCAGCAGCTTCTTGCCCGTCGGGCCGATCTGGATGCTCGTGTCCATCTGCGGACACACCCCACAGTCGAAGCAGGGCGTCCACCGGCAGTCCTCGACCTCTGTCTCGTCGAGGGCGTCCTGCCAGTCCTCCCACAGCCAGTCCTTGTCCAGCCCCGAATCCAGGTGGTCCCAGGGCAGGACCTCCTCGTAGGTGCGCTCGCGCGTGGTGTACCAGTCGACGTCGACGCCGAAGGGGGCCAGCGCCTTCTCCGCGCAGTTCATCCAGCGGTCGTAGGAGAAGTGCTCGCGCCAGCCGTCGAAGCGGCCGCCGTCGTCGTAGACGGCACGGATGATCGCGCCCACCCGCCGGTCACCCCGCGACAGCAGGCCCTCGATGATGCCGGGCTTGCCGTCGTGGTAGCGGAAGCCGATGGAGCGGCCGTACTTCTTGTCGCCGCGGATCTTGTCGCGGAGCTTCTCCAGGCGGGCGTCGGTCTCCTCCGCGGACAGCTGCGGCGCCCACTGGAACGGAGTGTGCGGCTTCGGGACGAAGCCGCCGATCGACACCGTGCAGCGGATGTCGTTCGAGCGGGAGACCTCGCGGCCCTTCGCGATCACCTTCGTCGCCATGTCGGCGATCTGCAGCACGTCCTCGTCGGTCTCCGTCGGCAGGCCGCACATGAAGTACAGCTTCACCTGGCGCCAGCCGTTGCCGTACGCCGTGGCGACGGTCCGGATGAGGTCCTCTTCCGAGACCATCTTGTTGATGACCTTGCGGATGCGTTCCGAGCCGCCCTCCGGCGCGAAGGTCAGACCGGAGCGGCGGCCGTTGCGCGTCAGCTCGTTCGCCAGGTCGATGTTGAAGGCGTCCACGCGGGTCGACGGGAGGGACAGACCGATCTTGTCCTCCTCGTAGCGGTCGGCGAGGCCCTTGGCGATGTCGCCGATCTCGCTGTGGTCCGCGGAGGACAGCGACAGCAGGCCGACCTCCTCGAAGCCGGTCGCCTTCAGGCCCTTGTCGACCATCTCGCCGATGCCGGTGATGGAGCGCTCGCGCACCGGGCGGGTGATCATGCCGGCCTGGCAGAAGCGGCAGCCGCGGGTGCAGCCGCGGAAGATCTCGACCGACATGCGCTCGTGGACCGTCTCGGCCAGGGGGACGAGGGGCTGCTTCGGGTACGGCCACTCGTCCAGGTCCATCACCGTGTGCTTGGACACGCGCCACGGCACACCCGACTTGTTCGGTACGACGCGGGCGATCCGGCCGTCGGGGAGGTACTCGACGTCGTAGAAGCCGGGAACGTACACCCCGCCGGTCTTCGCCAGCCGGAACAGCAGCTCCTCGCGGCCGCCGGGGCGGCCCTCGGCCTTCCAGGCGCGGACGAGCTCGGTGACCTCCAGGACGGCCTGCTCGCCGTCGCCGATGACCGCGCAGTCGATGAAGTCGGCGATCGGCTCGGGGTTGAAGGCCGCGTGGCCGCCGGCCATGACGATCGGGTCGTCGACGGTGCGGTCCTTCGCCTCCAGCGGGATGCCGGCGAGGTCCAGGGCGGTGAGCATGTTGGTGTAGCCCAGCTCCGTGGAGAAGCTGATGCCGAACACGTCGAAGGACTTCACCGGCCGGTGGCTGTCCACGGTGAACTGCGGGACGCCGTGCTCACGCATCAGCGCCTCGAGGTCCGGCCACACGCTGTAGGTCCGCTCGGCGAGGACGCCCTCGCGTTCGTTGAGGACCTCGTAAAGGATCATGACGCCCTGGTTGGGCAGGCCGACCTCGTACGCGTCCGGGTACATGAGCGCCCAGCGGACATCACAGGCGTCCCAGTCCTTGACGGTGGAGTTGAGCTCTCCACCGACGTACTGGATCGGCTTCTGCACATGCGGGAGCAGGGCTTCGAGCTGCGGGAAAACCGACTCGACAGACATCGTGGGACTTTCGTGAGCTGACAGGGGTGACCATCAAGCGTAACGCGGCCGGACCCCTCGCCCGTACGCCTCAGACCCCCGCCCCGCCCTTCATCCGCTCCCACGCTCCCGGCAGCTCCTCCTCCACCGCGGTGGCCCGCTGCTCCTCCCTGCCGTACAGCACGCCGTACGTGAAGGAGCTCTCCCCGGCGGCGTGTGCCTGGTCGGCCAGCTCCTTCAGGGCCTCCCGGCTCATCACGCTGTCCTGGTGCTCCCCGAGCAGGCCCTGCAGCTCCTTCATGGAGGAGACCAGCAGGGACGCCGGCTTGCCGAGTGCGGGGGCCGCCGCCTCCGCCGCGTACCGGGCCCGCTTGGTCTTCTTGCGGGCCTCGTGCAGCGCCAGGTCGCGATCGTGCCCGGGAGGTGTGGCGAGGCCCTCCTCGACCAGCGCGGACACTGCGTCGAAGGCCTCGTGCACGGCGTCGGCGACCACCTTCGACGGCTTTCCGGCCGCCCCCTTGCGCAGCGGTGGGTCGGTGATCAGGGCGTCCAGCGAGGCCAGCAGCGCCAGATATCGCGGGCCGTCGAGGACATCGATGATCTGCCGCCGGGAGTCTCCGCTCCGGGACTGTGACCAGGTGTGCAGCCGGTTGCGCACCGGCGCGGTGATCAGGACGGGCGGCAGTTCCTCGACGATGGCGGTGAGGCGTTCGGCGAGCACCTCCTGGTCACGGCCGGCGCCCAGTTCGCCCGCGAGCCATTTCAGTTCCTCGCCGATGGGGTCGGTGACGGCACGGTCGAGTACTTTCCGGTACGTCCTGAAGGTGCTGCGCATCCGCCGGGTGGCGACCCGCATGCGGTGCACCGAGTCCTCCACGTCCCGGCGTACGGCCGGATCGAGCTCGATGACGGCGTCCCGCTGGGCCCGCAGGTACGCCAGGACATGGTCACCGGAGGTGACGGGCTCGGCGCGGTCCGCTGTCCGGCGCTTCTTCTTCCCGCCGGTCTCCTCCAGGGCCCGGGCCAGCTTCGACGCCGACCGGGAGGGCCGCACGCCGGCCTTGCGGAGCCGCTTGTCGACCTTGTCGAGGAACGCCGGGTCACGGCCGTCGGCCAGCTCGACCTCGATCTCGGTCCACTCGGCCGCGCCGCCGCGTGCGGTGAGCCGTTCGGCTCGTACGGCGTCCACGCTGACCTCGGCGAGCAGTTTTCCGTCGGCGTCCACGAGATGGCGTATGTCCCGGGCCGACCGCAACCGCACCAGCGGCTCCAGCTCTGCGTCGCGTAGCCGGGAGCGGACGAGCCCGGCCAGGGCGGAGGGCACCTGGTCGGAGAGCGGCGCCTGGATCTCGTCCCGTACCCCGGCCGCGACGGGGAACTTCAGATGCCAGCCGGCGTCCGAGCCGCCGGTGCGGCGGCGCAGGGTGATCGAGGACGCGGCCAGGCGCTGGTCGGCGGTGTCGTAGTAGGTGGCGTCGAGTTCGGCGAGGCCCTTGTCGATGACGGCCGCCACCCCGGCGACACCGGTCAGGTCGGGCAGCCCGCTGTCGTCGGACTCGTACTTGCGCTCGATCTCACGCTTCGTATCCGCCATGACCTGACTCTAGTGGCCGTCAGGGTCTGACGGCAGGGCAAGCCCTGGGTTAATACGGGAGAAACGTCACGCGGACAGCGGGCGTTGCACGCGGATCGACTGCAGCAGTCCGACCGCCACCCACACCGCGAACATCGACGAACCGCCGTACGACACGAACGGCAGGGGCAGACCGGTGACCGGCATGATGCCGAGCGTCATGCCGATGTTCTCGAAGGACTGGAAGGCGAACCAGGCCACGATCCCGGCGGCGACGGTGGTGCCGTACAACTCGGTGGAGTCGAGGGCGATCCGGCATGCCCGCCACAGCACCACGCCGAGCAGCAGGATGATGAGCCCGCCGCCGAGGAAGCCCAGTTCCTCGCCCGCGACCGTGAAGACGAAGTCGGTCTGCTGTTCCGGCACGAACTGTCCGGTCGTCTGCGAGCCCTGGAACAGGCCCGAGCCGGTCAGCCCGCCCGAACCGATCGCGATGCGCGCCTGGTTGGTGTTGTAGCCGACGCCCGCGGGGTCGAGGTCCGGGTTGGCGAAGGCCGCGAAGCGGTTGATCTGGTAGTCGTCGAGGATGTGCAGCTGCCAGACGGCGATCGCACCGATCGTGCCCGCGCCCAGCAGCCCGAACACCCACCGGTTGGACGCGCCGGAGGCGAGCAGGACACCCAGCACGATCACGGCCATGACCATGACCGACCCGAGGTCGGGCATCAGCATCACGATCAGCATCGGCACGGTGGCCAGGCCCAGTGCCTGGACGACCGTGCGGTGGTCGGGGTGTTGCCGGTCGCCCGCGTCCACCCGGGCCGCCAGCAGCATCGCCATGCCGAGGATGATCGTGACCTTCACGAACTCCGACGGCTGGAGCGAGAAGCCGCCGCCGATCTGGATCCACGAGTGGGCGCCGTTGACCGTGGTGCCCAGCGGAGTGAGCACCAGCAGCACCAGGAAGACCGACGCCCCGTACAGGATCGGCACTGCGGTGCGCAGCGTGCGGTGGCCGAGCCAGACCGTGCCGATCATCAGCGCGAAGCCGATGCCGGTGTTCAGCAGGTGCCGGATCAGGAAGTAGTACGGGTCGCCCTGGTTGATCTCGGTGCGGTTGCGGGTCGCCGAGTACACCAGGACCGAGCCGACCAGCGACAGCGCGATCGCGGCCAGCAGTATCGGCCAGTCGAGCCGCCGGGCCAGCGAGTCACGGGCGAACAGCCGTGTCCAGCCGGCCCGTTCGGGCCCGTACCCGGAGACCTGGAAGCTGTTCGCGCCCGTCATGTGAGCATCCTCCGGCGTCCCCTGCGGCCCTGCCGCCTGCGCGTGTCGCGATTGCCCGTGGTCGGCGTCTGCACGGTCGCCGCTGTCTCCACCTGCCCGTCGGTGTCCTCGGGCGCCTTCTGGCTGGCCTGCTGTTCCTTCGCCGGGTCCTTGGAGATCTTCGGCGCGGTGATCGAGCCGTCGGTGCGGATCTTCGGCAGGCTCTTCTGCGGGGTGGGCAGCAGGGCGTTCTTCTTGTTGATGGTGCCGTCGTCGGAGACGCCGTACAGCGCGTCGTAGATGTTGCGCACGGCCGGGCCGGAGGCGCCGGAACCCGTACCACCCTGGGAGATGGTCATGACGATCGAGTAGTCGTCGGTGTACGTGGCGAACCACGAGGTCGTCTGCTTGCCGTAGACCTCGGCGGTACCGGTCTTGGCGTGCATCGGGATCTTGTCCTGGGGCCAGCCGACATCCGCGAACCGCCACGCGGCCGTACCGCGGGTGGCGACGCCCTCGAGGGCCTTGTCCATCTGCGCCAGTGCCTGCCGGCTGACCGGCAGCTTGCCGTGCGACTCGGGTGCGATCTCCGAGACCTGCTTGCCGTCGGCGCTGACGATGGCCTTGCCGACGGTCGGGTCGTACAGGGTGCCGCCGTTGGCGATGGCCGCGTAGATCGTGGCCATCTGAATCGGTGTCACCAGGGTGTCACCCTGGCCGATCGAGTAGTTGATCTCGTCACCGGCGCGCATCTTGTTGCCCTCGAGGCAGTTCTCGTAGGCGATCTGCTCGACGTAGTCGCCGTCCTTCTTGCCCGTCTTGCACCAGGCGTCCTTGTTGGCCTCCCAGTACTGCTGCTTCCACTGGCGGTCGGGGACCCGGCCGGTGACCTCGTTGGGCAGGTCGATGCCGGTCTCCTTGCCGAGGCCGAACTGGTGGGCGGCCTTGTAGAACCAGTCCTTCGGCTTGCCCTTGGGGTTGATGCCGCCGTCCTTCTTCCACTCGTTGTGCGCGAGCTGGTAGTAGACGGTGTCGCAGGAGACCTCGAGGGCGCGGCCGAGGTCGATCGGGCCGTGGTTCTGGGACTCGAAGTTCTTGAAGACCTGGCCACCGACCGAGTACGAGCTGGAGCAGTTGTAACGGCCGTCGAAGGCGTAGCCGGCCTGGACTGCGGCCGCCGTGGAGACCACCTTGAAGATCGAGCCGGGTGCGGCCTGACCCTGTATGGCCCGGTTGAGCAGCGGGTAGTTGGACTTCTTCCCGGTGAGGGCCGCGTAGTCCTTGGCGGAGATGCCGCCGACCCAGGCGTTGGGGTCGTACGTCGGGTTGGAGGCCATGGCGACGACCCGGCCGGTCTTCGCCTCCATCACCACGACCGCGCCGGAGTCGGCCTTGTAGCGCTCGTTGGTGTTGCGGTCCCACTCCTTGCGGGCGGCCTTCATCGCCTCGTTCAACTCGTACTCGGCGACCCGCTGCACGCGTGCGTCGATGCTGGTGACCAGGTTGGAGCCGGGCTCGGCGGCGTCGGACTCGGCCTGCCCGATGACCCGGCCGAGGTTGTCGACCTCGTAGCGGGTGACGCCGGCCTTGCCGCGCAACTCCTTGTCGTACTGCCGCTCCAGGCCGGACCGGCCGACCTGGTCGGAGCGCAGATACGGCGATTCGCTGTCCTTGGCCTGCTGGAGCTCGTCGTCGGTGACCGGGGAGAGGTAGCCGAGGACCTGGGCGGTGTTGGCCTCGCCGGGGCTCGCGTAGCGGCGTACGGCCTGCGGTTCGGCGGTGATGCCGGGGAAGTCCTCGGCGCGTTCACGGATCTGCAGGGCCTGGCGCGGGGTGGCCTCGTCGGTGATGGGGATCGGCTGGTACGGCGAGCCGTTCCAGCACGGCTGCGGCGTCTGCGCGTCGCACAGCCGCACCTTCTCCATGACCTCCTTGGGCTGCATGCCCAGCACACCGGCCAGCTTGGTGAGGACGCCCTGGCCGTCGTCCTTCATCTTCAGCAGTTCGGTACGGGAGGCGGAGACCACGAGCCGGGTCTCGTTGTCGGCGAGCGGCACGCCGCGCGCGTCCAGGATCGAGCCGCGTACGGCGGGCTGGACGACCTGCTGGACGTGGTTGCCGGACGCCTCCTTGGCGTAGGCCTCGCCCTCGCGGATCTGGAGGTACCACAGGCGGCCGCCGAGCGTGACGAGGAGAGAGAGGACGAGGACCTGGATGACGATGAGCCGGGTCTGGACCCGTGGGGTCCGGCCGGTCTCCGGAATATTCGTCATGGGCGAAGCCCATTCCTTGGAAGGGTGGTGGTGGGAGACGGGTGGGCGTTGGTCACTGCGGCTGCTCCCCCTCTCCATGCGTGTACGAGTGATATACGACGAAGCCGTGAGCCCCGGCGGTCGCCGACTCCCGTGCGTTCACAGCCGCTTGACCCCCTTGATGCGCCCGGCCCGGCCCACCCGTGACCGGGCCGCCTTCACCTTCAGCCCACCGAGTCCGCCGCGTTGGCTGCCGATACGCAGGCCGGTGCCGGAGGAGAGCCAGCCGGAGGAGATGTCGGTCGCCTTGGACGCCGAGCCGGACTCCAGCGGGTCGTTCTCGGCGCGCCGGGCCAGCGCCATGATGCCGGGGACGACGAACGGGGCGAGCAGCAGGTCGTACAGGGCGGCCGTGAACAGCAGGCCGGTCAGGCCGACATGGCGGGCGGCGGTGTCGCCGACGAGGGCGCCCACCCCGGCGTACAGCAGCGTGCTGCCGATCGCGGCGGCGACCACGACCGCCATGGGTGCGGTGGCCGACTTCACCTGGCCGCTCTCCGGCTTCACCAGGCCGGCCAGATAGCCGATGACGCACAGCACCAGCGCATAGCGGCCGGCGGCATGGTCGGCGGGCGGGGCCAGATCGGCGAGGAGCCCGGCGCCGAAGCCGATGAGGGCGCCGCCGACATGGCCGTAGACCAGGGCGAGACCCAGCACGGTGAGCAGCATCAGGTCGGGGACGGCGCCCGGCAGATGGAGACGGGCGAGGACGCTCACCTGGAGCACCAGGGCGACGACGACCAGGGTGGAGGAGAGCAGGATCCTGTTGAAGCGCATGAGTTCAGCTCCCCCTACTGGTCTTGCTCTTGCTGGGACTGCCCGTCGGTGGGCTCCTCGGAGCCTTCCGCGCCCGGCGTCACGGTCACCGTCACGGTGGGCGTCGGCGTGGGCCTGGGCTTGGCCGGGAGCACCGTGTCGCGCGGGTCCTTCTGGGGTGCCTGGACGACGACGCCGACGACGTCGAGCTTGGTGAAGTTGACGTACGGCGTGACATACAGGGTGCGGGTCAGGTCGCCGCCGGAGGGGTCGACGCGGGAGACGACGCCCACGGGCACCCCGGGCACGAACGGCTTGTCGGCCTGCGAGCCGAAGGTGACCAGCCGGTCACCCTTCTTGATCCGGGCCTTGCCGTTGAGGAGTTCGACGCGCAGCGGGCGGTCGCCCTGCCCGGAGGCGAAGCCGAGCTCGTCGTTGCCCTCCATCCGCGTGCCGACGGTGAAGTCGGGGTCGCTGGCGAGCAGGACGGTCGCGGTGTTCGGGCCGACGGTGGTGACCCGGCCGACCAGGCCGTCGCCGTTGAGGACGGTCATGTCGCGCTGGATGCCGTCGTTCGCGCCGACGTCGATGGTGATGGTCCAGGAGAAGCCCTGCGCGGCTCCTATGGCGATGACTTCGGCGCCCTTGATGCCGTACTGGCCGGCGCCCGCGACCTTCAGCATCTTGTCGAGCTGTTGCAGCCGGCTGCGATTGCGGTCGTCGCTGCCGAGTCTGGCCTTGAGGGCCGCGTTCTCCCGCTCCAACTCGGCGAGCCGGTCGTGCCGCTCGCCGGAGTCACGGATCGCGGCGATCGCGTTGCCCACCGGGTCGACCGCGGAGGACACCCCGTTCTCGATCGGGCCGAAGACCGTGGCCGCGGCCTGTCGGGCACCGTCGACCGGAGAGTCCTCCCCGCCGCGGATGTCCACCGTGATCAGTGCGAACGCAATGGCGATCAGCAGCACCAGGAGCAGCCGGCTCTCTCGTGTGTCCCTCACGTGCGGCGGCCGTGCCCTTCCTCATAGGAATCCGGGAAATCGGGTGAGCCCGAAGGGAATCCCCAGGGAAACCCGCGGGCTGTTTTGTGGCAGCTTATGCCTCGATATCAACGATCCGCCGTACGAGAGGGAATCACCTCGTACGGCGGAGTCGAAGAGTTACGTCATCTGCGCGGCTGGGCGTCCAGGACCTGCTGGAGCGCCTCGAACTCCTCGACGCACTTGCCGGAACCGAGCGCCACGCTGTCCAGCGGGTCCTCGGCGATGTGGATCGGCATACCGGTCTCGTGGCGCAACCGCTCGTCCAGGCCGCGCAGCAGGGCACCCCCGCCGGTCAGCACGATTCCGCGGTCCATGATGTCGCCGGACAGCTCCGGCGGACACTTGTCGAGCGTCGTCTTCACCGCGTCCACGATCGCGTTGACGGGCTCCTCGATCGCCTTGCGTACTTCGGCGGCCGAGATGACGACGGTCTTGGGCAGTCCGGAGACGAGGTCCCGGCCGCGGATTTCGGTGTGCTCGTCGGAGTCGAGTTCGTACGCCGAACCGATCGTGATCTTGATCTGCTCGGCCGTGCGCTCACCCAGCAGGAGCGAGTACTCCTTCTTGATGTGCTGGATGATCGCGTTGTCCAGCTCGTCGCCCGCAACGCGGATGGACTGGGCGGTGACGATGCCGCCGAGGGAGATGACCGCGACCTCCGTGGTGCCGCCGCCGATGTCCACCACCATGTTGCCCGTGGCCTCGTGGACCGGCAGGCCGGAGCCGATGGCGGCGGCCATGGGCTCCTCGATGATGTGCACCTGGCGGGCGCCGGCCTGGGACGACGCCTCGATGACGGCACGGCGCTCGACGCCCGTGATACCCGAGGGCACACAGACGACGACCCGCGGACGAGCCAGATACCGCCGCTTGTGGATCTTCAGGATGAAGTAGCGGAGCATCCGCTCGGTGATCTCGAAGTCGGCGATCACGCCGTCCTTCAGCGGACGTACGGCAACGATGTTGCCCGGCGTGCGCCCGATCATCTTCTTGGCTTCGGCACCGACCGCGAGGATGCCACCGGTGTTGGTGTTGATCGCGACGACGGACGGCTCGTTGAGTACGATCCCGCGACCCCTGACGTACACCAGCGTGTTGGCGGTCCCGAGGTCGACAGCCATGTCACGGCCGATGAACGACATTGAGTTCCCCATCAGGATTCGTCTGGCCTTCCCACGGAGCTTTTGAGGGCTTTTCAGGTCGGCGAAGTGGGTTGCTGTGACGTGAAGGCTTCTATCGTAGACGCGCCTTCCCGCACTGTGCGCGAGGGTCTTCGCCATTGTCGGCAGATGGCGTGTCGCCTCGCTTGTGGAGACGGGCCATCGGGGGCACTCGTTCCCCCGATCGGCACGTGTATGCCGGGGGACGACCGGGAATACACGGCCGTCCCAGGTCAGGCGTATGGGAAAGGTGACGGCCCCTCAGAAGGACCCTCGGTGAATTCGTTCCGCTTCTACGGCGACCGGTCAGGCGCGACCGGGAAAGAAGATCTTCACCTCGCGTTCGGCGGACTCCTCGGAGTCGGAGGCGTGGATGAGGTTCTCACGGACGATCACGCCGTAGTCACCGCGGATGGAACCGGGCGCCGCGGCGATCGGGTCGGTCGGACCGGCCAGCGCGCGCAGGCCCTCGATGACCCGCTCACCCTCGACGATCATCGCCACGACCGGGCCCGAGGCCATGAACTCCACCAGCGGCTCGTAGAAAGGCTTGCCCTTGTGCTCGCCGTAGTGCTGCTCCAGCGTCTCCTGGTCCAGGGTGCGCAGCTCCAGCGCGGTGATCTGCCAGCCGGCCTTGCGCTCGATACGGCTGATGATCTCGCCGGTCAGGCCGCGACGGACGGCGTCGGGCTTGAGCAGGACGAGGGTCCGCTGGGTCACGACGGGGCTCCTTCTGAGGAAAAGGTGTGCGGGGTGGGGATGAGGCTACAGGGCTGGTCCCGGCGCCTGTTACGCAGCGTCAGCCGAAGAGCCGGCCTGGGCCGCGAATCGTGCTTTGGCCTCGTCGATCTTCCTGCCGTAGTGCACCGACGCCCACCACAGCGCGGCGAACATCGCACCCATGAAGAACATGGTCGGGACGACGAAACCGGAGGCGATCAGACCGATCTGCAGGGCCCAGCCGAGGGCCACGCCGCCCGGCCGGGTGACCAGACCGCACAGCAGCAGACACAGGAACATCGCGATGCCGCTGACCGTCCAGACCGTCGACGTCGACAGGTCGGGGTCCTTCATCGCGACCAACCCGGCGAAGCCGATGACGAAGAACTCGCCGATCAGGGTCGAAGCACAGAGCGTACGCACGAGAGTCAGCCCCTCCCCAGGAGCAGTCGGGCCTCGCCGACGGTGATGACGGAGCCGGTCACGAGCACGCCGCCACCCGCGAACTCGCCCTCCTCCTCGGCCAGGGTGATGGCGGCCTCCAGCGCGTCCGGCAGCCGCGGCTCGACCTGGACCCGCTCCTCGCCGAACACCTCGACGGCGATCGCGGCCAGCTCGTCGGCGTCCATCGCGCGATGGCTGGAGTTCTGTGTGACGACGACCTCGGCGAAGACCGGCTCGAAGGCCTCCAGCAGCCCGCGTGCGTTCTTGTCGCCGCTCGCGCCCACGACCCCGATGAGCCGGCTGAACTGGAAGGCCTCCCCGATCGCCGTGGCGGCCGCGCGGGCCCCCGCCGGATTGTGCGCGGCGTCCAGCACGACGGTCGGCGACCGCCGTACGACCTCCAGCCGCCCCGGCGAGGCGACGGCCGCGAACGCCTTGCGCACCGTGTCGATGTCGAGGGACTCGGCCCGCTGGGCGCCCACCCCGAAGAAGGCCTCGACGGCGGCGAGCGCGACGGCGGCGTTGTGCGCTTGGTGGGCACCGTGCAGCGGCAGATACACCTCGGTGTACTCACCGCCGAGCCCGCGCAGGGTGACGAGCTGTCCGCCGACGGCGACCTGCCGGTCCACCACCCCGAACTCGAGTCCCTCCCGCGCCACGGTCGCATCGACCTCGACGGCCTTCTTCAGCAGCACCTGCGCCGCGTCCACCGGCTGCTGTGCCATGATCACGGTCGAGCCGGGCTTCACGATCCCGGCCTTCTCGGCGGCGATCTCACCGGGCGTGGCACCGAGCCGGTCGGTGTGGTCGAGGTCGATCGGCGTGACGACGGCGACGTCCCCGTCGATCACGTTGGTGGCGTCCCAGGAGCCGCCCATGCCCACTTCGACGACAGCGACATCGACGGGCGCGTCGGCGAAGGCGGCGTACGCCATGCCGGTCAGCACCTCGAAGAAGGACAGCCGGAACTCCTGCTGGGCGTCGACCATCTCGATGTACGGCTTGATGTCGTGGTACGTCTCGATGAACCGCTCGGCGGAGACCGGCGCCCCGTCGAGGCTGATCCGCTCGGTGACGGACTGCACGTGCGGCGACGTGTACCGCCCGGTACGCAGCTCGAAGGCGCCCAGCAGGGCCTCGATCATGCGGGCGGTGGAGGTCTTGCCGTTGGTGCCGGTGATGTGAATGGAGGGGTACGACCGCTGCGGCTCCCCGAGCACATCCATCAGCGCGGAGATCCGCGCGACGGAGGGCTCCAGCTTGGTCTCGCCCCAGCGCGTGGCGAGCTCCGCCTCGACCTCCCGCAGCGCCTTGTCGACCTCGGGATCCTCGGGCCGCCCCGGCACGTCGGCCTGCGGCGGACCGCCCTGCGTCCGCAGGGTCCGGCTGCCGGCCTCGATCACGGCGAGGTCGGGGTCACGCTCGGTCTCGGCGGCGATGATCTCGTCAAACGCCTCAACGGGATCGGGCTGCTCGCTACTGTCATCCGGGGGGAGCTCACTCACAGGGCCAGTCTACGTACGCAGCACACCACACCCAGCTGCGGGCAGCCGTGCCGCTGGGTACGTACGCAGCTGCGGGCAGTCGTGCCGCTGGGGCGATGGGGGTCCCCCGCTCGAGCGAAGCCGAGAGTGGGGGAGGGTGGGCGCAGCGGCACCCTGCCAGCGCCGGGCCGCGCAACGCCCCGCCCAGCACTAGGCCCCCGGAACCAACCAGCTCCGGGGGCCTGCACCGACGTAAAACCACCGCCCTACGCCGAAGGCAACCGCTCCAGCTGCGCCTGAATCCGCGCGATGTCCTCGTCCGCCTTGGCAAGCCGCGTACGGATCTTCTCCACGACGTTGTCCGGCGCCTTGGAAAGGAACGCCTCGTTCCCCAGCTTCGCCGTGGCCTGCGCCTTCTCCTTCTCCGCAGCGGCAAGATCCTTGGCCAACCGCTTCCGCTCCGCGGCGACGTCGATCACGCCGGACAGATCCAGCGCGACCTCGACCCCCGCCACCGGCAGCGTCGCGGTCGCCGCGAACCCCTCACCCTCCGGCTGGAGCCGCAGCAACTGACGGATCGCGGCCTCGTGCACGGCGAGGACCGAGCCGTCGAGGGCGAGACGGGCCGGAACCCGCTGACCGGGCTGCAGCCCCTGGTCCGCCCGGAACCGCCGCACCTCCGTGATGACGGCCTGCAGCGTCTCGATCTCCCGCTCGGCGTCCGCGTCCCGGAAGCCCGAGTCCGTGGGCCACTCGGCGATGACGACCGACTCACCACCGGTCAGCGTCGTCCACAGCGTCTCCGTGACGAACGGAACGACCGGGTGCAGCAGCCGCAGCGTGACGTCCAGGACCTCACCCAGAACCCGCTTGCTGACCTCGGCCGCCTCGCCGCCGCCGGCAAACGTCGTCTTGGACAGCTCGACGTACCAGTCGAAGACCTCGTCCCACGCGAAGTGGAACAGCGCGTCGGACAGCTTCGCGAACTGGTAGTCCTCGTAGTACGCGTCGACCTCGGCGACCACCGAGTTCAGTCGCGACAGAATCCACCGGTCCGTCGACGACATCTTCGACGCGTCCGGCAGCGGGCCCTCCACCGTCGCGCCGTTCATCAGCGCGAAGCGCGTGGCGTTCCAGATCTTGTTGGCGAAGTTCCGGGACCCCTGGACCCAGTCCTCACCGATCGGGACGTCGACGCCGGGGTTGGCACCACGCGCGAGGGTGAACCGGAGCGCATCGCTGCCGTACTTGTCCATCCAGTCCAGCGGGTTGACGACGTTCCCGAAGGACTTCGACATCTTCTTGCCGTTCTGGTCACGGACCATGCCGTGCAGGGCGATGGTGTGGAACGGCGGGGTGCCGTCCATCGCGTACAGCCCGAACATCATCATGCGGGCGACCCAGAAGAAGAGGATGTCGTAGCCGGTGACCAGGACGGAGTTCGGGTAGAACTTCGCGAGGCTCTCGGTCTGCTCCGGCCAGCCGAGCGTGGAGAACGGCCACAGGCCGGACGAGAACCAGGTGTCGAGGACGTCGGAGTCCTGCCGCCAGCCCTCACCGCTCGGCGGCTCCTCGTCGGGACCGACACAGACGACCTCGCCATCGGGCCCGTACCAGACCGGAATCCGGTGCCCCCACCACAACTGCCGCGAGATGCACCAGTCGTGGAGGTTGTCGACCCAGTCGAAGTACCGCTTCTCCATCTCCTGCGGGTGGATGGTGACCTTGCCCTCGCGGACCGCGTCACCGGCGGCCTTGGCGAGCGGCCCGACCTTGACCCACCACTGCATGGACAGCCGCGGCTCGATGGTGGTCTTGCAGCGCGAGCAGTGGCCGACGGAGTGGACGTACGGCCGCTTCTCGGCGACGATCCGGCCCTCGGCGCGCAGCGCGGCGACGATCGCGGAGCGGGCCTCGAGCCGGTCCAGGCCCTGGAAGGGGCCGTGGGCGGTGATGACGGCGTGCTCGTCCATGATCGTGACGGCCGGCAGGTCGTGCCGCTGGCCGATCTCGAAGTCGTTCGGGTCGTGTGCCGGGGTGACCTTGACGGCACCCGTGCCGAACTCGGGGTCGACGTGCTCGTCCGCGACGACCGGGATGGAACGGTCGGTCAGCGGCAGCTTGATGAGCTTGCCGACGAGGTGCCGGTACCGCTCGTCGTCGGGGTGGACGGCGACGGCCGTGTCGCCGAGCATCGTCTCGGCACGGGTGGTGGCGACGACGATGGTGTCGTCCCCCTCCCCGTACTTCATGGAGACCAGCTCGCCGTCGTCGTCCTGGTACTCGACCTCGATGTCCGAGATGGCGGTCAGACACCGGGGACACCAGTTGATGATGCGCTCGGCGCGGTAGATCAGCTCGTCGTCGTAGAGCCGCTTGAAGATGGTCTGAACGGCCTTGGACAAGCCCTCGTCCATGGTGAACCGCTCACGCGACCAGGCAACGCCGTCGCCGAGGCGCCGCATCTGCCCGGAGATCTGCCCACCGGACTCGGCCTTCCACTGCCAGACCCGCTCGACGAAGGCCTCGCGTCCCAGGTCGTGCCGGGACTTGCCCTCCTTCGCGAGCTCCCGCTCGACGACGTTCTGCGTGGCGATACCGGCATGGTCCATGCCGGGCTGCCACAGCGTCTCGTACCCCTGCATCCGCTTGCGGCGGGTGATGACGTCGATGAGGGTGTGCTCGAAGGCGTGCCCCAGGTGCAGGCTGCCCGTGACGTTCGGCGGCGGGATGACGATGGTGAACGGCGGCTTGTCGCTCTTCGCGTCCGCCTCGAAGTAACCCCGCTCCACCCAGCGCTCGTACAGCGCCCCCTCTACCTCGGCCGGCGCGTACTGGGTCGGCAGTTCGGTCGTGGGCGCTGATGGCTGCTGCTGAGCGTTCTCGGTCACGGGCTCAGTTTAGGGGTGTCGCGGGCGTGTCCCGAAACTCGATTTCTCTGTAACGGTGCGCCCCCCGATGCGATGCGTGCGCTGTGTCTGCGCCAGGATGTCAGGAACACATAAGCATCTGGAGGGGAACCCAGTAATGAGCTACAACCAGCCGGGCCCGTACGGCGGGCAGCCCCAGCAGCCCGGACCGTACGGCCAGCCGGGTCCGTACGGCCAGCAGCCGCAGGCTCCGCAGCCCGGCTACGGCTACCCTCAGCAGCCCGCCCCGCCGCAGCCCGGCTACGGCTACCCCCAGCAGCCCCCGCAGGGCGTCCCGCCCCAGCAGCCCCCGTACGGCCAGCAGCCTCCCTACGGCCAGGCCCCGTACGGCGCCCCGATGCCCCCGGCCCCGGGCGGCGGCAAGAAGAAGACGGGCCTCATCATCGGCGCGGTGGCGGTCGTGGCGGCGATCGGCGTGGGCGCGTACTTCGTGATCGGCGGGGGTGGCGGCGCGGGCGGCCTGGAGGACGACGGCCCGCACAAGCTGACGACGCCGGCGACGGCGCTCACCGAGTACAAGCGGGTCGGCGAGGGCAACCAGGTCAGCGACTCCGACACCGCGAAGGACATGGAGAAGAGCGGCGTCAAGAGCGGTACGGCCGTCGTCGGGCAGTGGTCGACCGCCGACTTCAGCAACTACGACCCGCAGGACCCCTCCACCATTCCCGACCAGTCCGAGCTGCTGACCGCCAAGGGCATCACCATGGTGGGCGGTTACGGCGAGATCGCCGACCCCCAGGCCACCCTGGACAAGTTCTTCGCCTCCATCCAGAAGGAGGTCAAGGAGTCCTCCTCAAGCGACTCGAACACCATGCAGAACGCGGAGTTGGTCGGCGAGCCCGAGGAGGTCGAGATCGACGGCGCGGTCGCCAAGTGCCAGTCGACCAAGAGCACCAACGCGCTCACCAAGAAGGAGTCGACCGACTGGTTCTGCGCCTGGGCCGACTACAGCACGGTCGCCATGGTCTCGCCCGGCGACAACACCAGCACGGGTGTCGGCAAGGACACCGCGATCGACATGACGGCCAAGCTGCGCGAACAGGTCCGCGTCAAGGCCTGACACCCACTCAACACCGAAGGGGCCCCGGTCGGTTGACCGGGGCCCCTTCGCTTTGTCTGCTCTGCTGCTGCGGCGTTACGCCGACTTCTGCTCGCCCGTCCCCCGCCCCCGCGCATCCCGCGGAATCAGCGTCGGGTTGACGTTGGAGTGGACGACGTCCGCCGTGATGACGACCCGGGCGACGTCCTTGCGGGAGGGGATCTCGTACATCACGCCCTGGAGCACTTCCTCCATGATGGCGCGCAGGCCGCGTGCGCCCGTCTGGCGGAGGATGGCCTGGTCGGCGATGGCTTCCAGGGCCTCGCGTTCGAAGTCCAGTTCCACACCGTCGAGTTCGAAGAGGCGTTGGTACTGCTTCACGAGGGCGTTGCGCGGCTCGACCAGGATCTTGAGCAGGGCCTCGCGGTCGAGGTTGTGGACGGAGGTGATGACGGGGAGGCGGCCGATGAACTCGGGGATCATGCCGAACTTGACCAGGTCCTCCGGCATGACGTCCTCGAACTGGTCCTTGGCCTCCAGCTCCCGCTTCGAGCGGATCGTCGCGCCGAAGCCGATGCCCTTCGCGCCGGCCCGGGACTCGATGATCTTCTCCAGACCGGCGAAGGCGCCGCCCACGATGAACAGGACGTTCGTCGTGTCGATCTGGATGAACTCCTGGTGGGGGTGCTTGCGGCCGCCCTGGGGCGGGACCGAGGCCGTGGTGCCCTCGAGGATCTTCAGGAGCGCCTGCTGGACTCCCTCTCCGCTCACATCCCTGGTGATCGACGGGTTCTCGCTCTTTCGGGCCACCTTGTCGATCTCGTCGATGTAGATGATGCCCGTCTCGGCCTTCTTGACGTCGTAGTCCGCCGCCTGGATCAGCTTCAGCAGGATGTTCTCGACGTCCTCGCCGACATAGCCGGCCTCCGTCAGCGCCGTGGCGTCGGCGATCGCGAACGGGACGTTCAGCATGCGGGCCAGGGTCTGGGCGAGGAGGGTCTTGCCGGAGCCCGTGGGGCCCAGCAGCAGGATGTTGGACTTCGCCAGCTCGATGGCGTCGTCGCGACCCTGGGCGCCGCCGTTCTCACCGGCCTGGACACGCTTGTAGTGGTTGTACACCGCGACGGAGAGGGCCTTCTTGGCGGGCTCCTGGCCGACGACGTACCCCTCGAGGAACTCGTAGATCTCGCGCGGCTTGGGCAGTTCCTCCCAGCGCACCTCGCTGGTCTCCGCGAGCTCTTCCTCGATGATCTCGTTGCAGAGATCGATGCACTCGTCGCAGATGTACACACCGGGGCCTGCGATGAGCTTCTTGACCTGCTTCTGGCTCTTGCCGCAGAACGAGCACTTGAGCAGATCGCCGCCGTCACCGATGCGTGCCACGGTGTGCTTCCCCTTCGCCTGGGAGACGCCTGGACGCGATGAGTCCAGCGGCTCCTGGTGCTGCCTTATGTCCGACGGTACCTTGCCGAGCCCCCCGTTCGGGCCCCCCTTGGCACGGTTCACTTTGACGTGCACCTTGCGATGCACGGTGACACAGCGCGCCAAGGGGCGGCAGACGATACAGGATCCGCGTCAGCGGACCGACTCGTTGTTCATCTTGCGCGTGGAGATGATCTGGTCGATCAGACCGTACGCCAGCGCGTCCTCGGCGGTGAGGATCTTGTCGCGCTCGATGTCCTCACGGATCTTGTCGATCGACTGGGTGGAGTGCTTGGCCAGCATCTCCTCCAGCTGCGAGCGCATCCGCAGGATCTCGTTCGCGGCGATCTCCAGGTCGGACACCTGGCCGCGGCCGGTCTCGCTGTACGGCTGGTGGATCAGCACACGCGCGTTCGGCAGCGCCATGCGCTTGCCGGGCGTACCGGCGGCCAGCAGGACGGCGGCGGCGGAGGCCGCCTGGCCCATGCAGACCGTCTGGATGTCCGGCTTCACGAACTGCATCGTGTCGTAGATCGCCGTCAGCGCGGTGAAGGAGCCGCCGGGGCTGTTGATGTAGACCGAGATGTCCCGGTCGGGGTCCATCGACTCAAGGCACAGCAGCTGCGCCATGACGTCGTTGGCGGAGGCGTCGTCGATCTGGACGCCCAGGAAGATCACGCGCTCCTCGAAGAGCTTCGCGTACGGGTCGTACTCGCGAATGCCCTGGGAGGTGCGCTCGACAAAGCGCGGGATGACATAGCGGGACTCGGCCGCCGGGCCGGTGTACTCGGCACGCGTACGGTCGTAGAGGCCGCTGCCGGGGAAGTCGTTCACGGTGTCTCCTGAAGGGGGCTGGAGCGGTGGCTGGGGGCTGAAGGGACCGCGGGACCGCGGGGGCCTTTGCGGGCCCGAGCGGCCCTTAGGAGCCGCCTCCGGTGCCGCCGCCGCCCGGCATGTGGGCCGCCGTTGCGATCACGTCGTCGATGAGGCCGTACTCCTTGGCCTCATGGGCGTCGAACCAGCGGTCGCGGTCCGAGTCGCGGGTGATCTGCTCAACCGACTGGCCGGTGTGCAGGGCCGTGAGCTCGGCCATGCGCTTCTTGGTGTGCAGCAGCCGCTCGGCGTGGATCTTGATGTCCGAGGCCGAGCCGGCCAGGCCGGCGGACGGCTGGTGGATCAGGATCTCGGCATTGGGCAGGGCGAAGCGCTTGCCGGGAGTGCCCGCACTGAGCAGGAACTGCCCCATCGAGGCCGCGAGGCCCATGGCGATCGTCACCACGTCGTTCTTGATGAACTGCATCGTGTCGTAGATCGCCATACCGGCCGTGATCGATCCGCCGGGGCTGTTGATGTAGAGGTTGATGTCCTTGTCCGGGTCCGCGGCAAGGAGCAGCAGCTGTGCGGTGATCTTGTTCGCGATGTCGTCGTCGACCGGCTGGCCGAGGAAGATGATTCGCTCGTTGAGCAGCCGGTTGTAGACCTGGTCGCCGAGGCCACCACCGATGGAAGGCTCGCCGGCGGCGGAGGGCATCAGATTCGTCACGTATCCACCTGCTCGTCTTACGACGGCGCCGGGCCGTCTCACGTTTCCCTGCGGGGGGCCTCCGGCGGTTTCGCCGAGTTCCCTGCCCCCGTATTCATGGACCCTAACGCGGTGACCCTGCGGTGCAATCCCGGTTCAGCCGGTGTTCGCTGTGAGCGCATGGTTCGCCGGGCTTCCTCACCGTGACTCCGCCGGATTGTGGGCGGCTGCGAGTCCGATGTGGCTGATCGCGCGGTTCCCCGCGCCCCCTTTAAGGGCATTTCCCTCACCGTACGACGAAAGGCCCCAGGGCGCGTTGTGCACCCCAGGGCCCCTCGTACGACGTTCAGGCGCCGTGGGCTCAGCCCTCGGTCTTCTCCTCGGCCTCGGCCGTGCCCTCGGCGGCCTCGACCGTCTCGGTGGCGGTCTCGTCCTCGTCCTCGTCCTCCAGGTCCACGATCTCGCCGTTGGTGTCCTTGACGGTCGCGGCCTCGACGACGACGGCCAGGGCCTTGCCGCGGGCGACCTCGCCGACCAGGAGCGGGACCTGGCCCTGCTCGACGACGGCCTGCGCGAACTGGTCGGGGGACATGCCGGAGGAGGCCGCGCGCCGCATGAGGTGCTCGGTGAGCTCCTCCTGGTTGACGTTGAGCTTCTCCTGCTTGACGAGCTCGTCGAGCACGAACTGGGTCTTGATGCCCTTGACCGCGGCCTCGCGGGTCTCGGTCTCGAACTCCTCGGCGGTCTTGCCCTGGATCTCCAGGTACTTGTCGAGGGTCAGACCCATCTGGCCGAGCTGGTGGTGCTCGAGGTTGTGCTTACGGGTGTTGATCTCGTCCTCGAGCAGCTTCTCGGGGACGGGGACCTCGACCAGCTCGAGCAGCTTCTCCAGGACGCGCTCCTGGGCCTGCGTGGCCTGGTCGAACTGCTTCATGTTCTCCAGGCGCTTGCGGCTGTCGGCCTTCAGCTCCTCGAGGGTGTCGAACTCGGAGGCGAGCTGAGCGAAGTCGTCGTCCAGCTCGGGCAGCTCGCGCGCGGCGACCTGGCTGACCTTGACCGTGACCTCGGCCTCCTGGCCGGCCGCGGAGCCGCCCTTGAGCTCGGAGGTGAAGGTGGCCTCGCCACCGGCCTCCAGGCCCTTCACGGCGTCGTCGATGCCGTCGAGCAGCTCGCCGGAGCCGATGGTGTACGAGACGCCCTCGGCCACGCCGTCCTCGAGGACCTCGCCGCCGACCTTGGCCTCCAGGTCGATCGTGACGACGTCGCCGTCCTCGGCGGCACGCTCGACCGGGGAGGTGGACGCGAAGCGCTCACGCAGCTCCTCGACCGCCTTGTCGACGTCCTCCTCGCTGACCTCGACGGCGTCGACCTCGACCTCGATGCCGGAGTAGTCCGGGATCTCGATGGCCGGGCGGATGTCGACCTCGGCGGTGAAGTTCAGCGTCTCGCCGTCCTTCAGCTCGGTGATGTCGACCTCGGGCTGGCCCAGCACGTCGATCTCGGCCTCGTTGACCGCCTCCGTGTAGAACTTCGGAAGCGCGTCGTTGACGGCCTCCTCCAGCACGGCGCCACGGCCGAACCGCTGGTCGATGACCCGGGCCGGGATCTTGCCCTTGCGGAAACCCTTCACCGTGACCTGCTGGTTGATCTTCTTGTACGCCGCGTCGAGGCTGTCCTTGAGCTCCTCGAAGGGCACCTCGACAGTGAGCCGAACCCGGGTCGGGTTCAGGTTCTCCACGGCGCTCTTCACGGTTCGGTCTCCTTGTGGCTGACTTCTCGGGTTCTGCCGGGACCCGACGGGTCCGGCGGATGTGGCCGCCCGGAGGACTAATCAGTGATGAGACACACGGGCGTGCAGCTTGCATAGTAACGGCAGCGGCTACACGACCCAAAAGGCGATCACGCAAAGTGATCGGATGGGTGGTCGGGGTGGCGGGATTTGAACCCACGGCCTTCCGCTCCCAAAGCGGACGCGCTACCAAGCTGCGCCA
This sequence comes from Streptomyces sp. NPDC059866, assembly GCF_042731325.1. Classification (NCBI taxonomy): domain Bacteria; kingdom Bacillati; phylum Actinomycetota; class Actinomycetes; order Kitasatosporales; family Streptomycetaceae; genus Streptomyces; species Streptomyces sp. NPDC059866. Next base: position 180,232 of record NZ_JBHWJT010000004.1, read on the forward strand.
CACCCCGTCTGGTGCGACACGTAGGGTACATGCCCGCAGGCAGCGCGGCTGCCGCATTTCCCGAGCACCGGCGCGGTGTCGGCGTCCGCACGGATGGGGTGTGCGGTGAGGGGGGCCGACCCGCTAGGATGCCTGCAGTGCCGCGGTCGGCTGACCTGCGGCGCGTTGTGTGCGGGCGTAGCTCAATGGTAGAGCCCCAGTCTTCCAAACTGGCTACGCGGGTTCGATTCCCGTCGCCCGCTCTGTACGGCGAAGGGCCCGGTTCCTCGGAACCGGGCCCTTCGTGTTCCACAGGTCGCGTACGTCCGCTCTTGATCAGCGCCGGGACCGGCCGGTCAGAACTGGATCTCGTTGATGGTCTGGGCTATCGAGTCCAGGAAGCGCTGTATGTCGTCGGCCATGCCGGTCGAGGCGAGGAAGAAGCCGAAGAGGACCGCAACGATCGCGGGGCCCGCCTTGATGTTCCCTGCCCTGATCATCACCACCAGGATGATCGCCAATAGCAGCACCACTGACAGCGAAATGGCCACAACTGATCACACCCTCGGTCGGTCCGCTCTCCCGGCCTGGGATGCAGCCCGCACACCCCCGGCAGAACCATCGTGCCACCAACAGGGCCCCGGTATGCGGGCCGTGACGCATCGTCCGCCACACCCGTGTCCGACAAGTCCGGACCCGTCCGGGCGTGCACACACCCCTGTCGCAGCCGGCGACACAATTCGACAGTCAACTGCGCAAGGAATTCGACTGGTTCGTTTCCGTCTCCGCACAACACGTTCGCAGGAAATTCGATTTGTTGCGCATAAAGAGAGGAAGCGGACATTCCGTCATCCGCCGCGTTGATTCACTGTGTTGACCGTCACGTCGTCCGCCATGCCAACTCTGCGGAAACACGGGTAGGCGCGGCGGAAAAGCAGGAATGACGCCGAGGGTTTTACGGGAACCCGCAGACGACGCTAGGGTGCCTCAGATGTTTCGACAGCGCGACGCCTTCTTCGACAACGCCAAGTACCTGGCGATCGTCCTGGTGGCCGTGGCCCACGCATGGGAGCCGTTGAAGGGGGACAGCCGGACCCTGGAGGCCGCGTACATGGTCGTGTACGCGTTCCACATGCCGGCGTTCATTGTCGTCTCGGGCTTCTTCTCCCGCAGTTTCGACATGCGCGCGGACCGGCTCCAGCGGCTCGTCACCGGTGTCGTGGTGCCGTACCTCGTCTTCGAAACCGCCTATTCGCTCGGCGAGCGCCACTTCGGCGACGACCCGGAACAGAAGATCAGCCTGCTCGACCCCTGGTATCTGACCTGGTTCCTGATCGCGCTGTTCATCTGGCGGCTGACCACCCCCATCTGGAAGCTGGTGCGGTGGCCGCTCCCTCTCGCGCTCGGTATCGCCATGCTGGCGTCCGCCACCCCGGGAATCGGCGACGACCTGGATCTGCAGCGGGTGTTGCAGTTCCTGCCGTTCTTCGTGCTGGGCCTGTGCATGAAGCCCGAGCACTTCCGGATGGTGCGCCGGCGTTCGGTGCGGATCCTGTCGGTGCCGGTGTTCGCGGCCGCGGGTGTCGTCGGCTGGTGGGCGGTGCCGCGGATGAACACCGGGTGGTTCTACCACCGGGACGCCGCGCAGGAACTGGGCGCGCCCTGGTGGACCGGGCCGGTCATGGTGCTCGCGCTGTTCGGCTGCTCGCTGTTGCTGACGGCCTGCTTCTTCGCCTGGGTGCCGGGCCGGCAGATGTGGTTCACGGCGCTCGGCGCGGGCACGCTGTACGGCTATCTGCTGCACGGCTTCCTGGTCAAGGCCGGTGGGTACGGGGGCTGGTACGAGCACGCCTGGCTGCACCGGCCGTACGGCGAGATCCTCGTGAGCGTCCTCGCGGCCGTCGCCGTCACGCTGCTGTGCACCAAGCCCGTCCAGCGGGTCTTCCGGTTCGCGATGGAGCCGAAGATGGAGTGGGCGTTCAGGCGGGACGCCGCGGACCTTGCGCGCGAGCGCGAGCGGGCGCGGGAGAAGCAGCTGCAGAAGGCGGACGCCTAGTCGTCCGGCAGGCCGAGGAGTGTGCGCATGCGGGCGTACTTCTCGGTCAGTCGGGTGCGGGTGGGCTCGTCGAGGCGTGCGAGGCGGGCCGGGTCCGCGTTGTGGGCCAGGTCCGCCTCCTTGACGAGGAGTGCGCCCGGCGTGGCGAGGATGCGGGCGGCGTACGCCTCCGGTGACTCCCCCGCCCGTTTGGTGACCGCACGTACCACGTCCTTCGTACGGCGGCTCAGCGCGGCCTCGTGCAGCCACTGCTCGGACAGGGCCTCGTCCTCGACCGCGTCGTGCAGCCAGGCCGCCGCGATCTGCTCCTCGTCACCGCCACGGGCACGGACGCCGTCGGCGACGGCGGCGAGGTGTTCGGCGTAGGGGCGGCCGGCCTTGTCCGTCTGCCCCTGGTGGGCGGCGCGGGCGACGGCCTCCACTTCGGCCAGGGTGAGGTGCGGGTTCTCGGTCACTCGTCGAGTGTCTCAGCGGGCCGCCGCCGCCAGGGCCGTCGGGCCCTCACGGCAGATCAGCAGGAGGGCTCGGTCGTCGTTGACGTCCTTCGCCACCGCCTCGATGAGGTGCCAGGCGGCACCGTGGAAGCCGCCGGCGACATAGCGGTCGGCCTCGCCGGTGAGGCGGTCGAGGCCCTCGACGATGTCCCGGTCGGACGTTTCCACCAGACCGTCCGTGAACAGCATCAGCACGTCGCCGGGCCGCAGCGAGCCCTTCACCGAGTCGAACTGGGCGCCTTCGTAGACCCCCAGCAGCGGCCCCTCCGCCGCCTTCTCCTCCCAGCGGCCGCTGCCCGCGTTGAGCTGGAGGCCCGGCGGATGGCCCGCGGAGTACAGCTCGTAGTCGCCGGAGTCCAGCTCGAGGACCAGGTGGATCGAGGTCGCGAAGCCCTCGTCCCAGTCCTGGCGGAGGAGGTAGCCGTTCGCCGCCGGGAGGAAGGCGTGCGGCGGCAGCGAGCCGAGCAGACCGCCGAAGGCACCCGACAGCAGCAGGGCGCGCGAGCCGGCGTCCATGCCCTTGCCGGAGACGTCCGTGAGGACGACCTCCAGGGTGCGGCCGCCGTTCGTGCGGGCCGCGACCACGAAGTCGCCCGAGAAGGACTGGCCGCCCGCCGGCCGCAGCGCCATCTCCCGGTGCCAGCCCTGCGGCAGCTTCGGCAGCTTGCTCTGCACCCGGATCCGCTCGCGCAGGTCGAACAGCATGGTGCCGCCGCGCCGCCAGGGCACGCCGACCCGGCTGCGGAACTGCGCGATCAGCAGCCCGAAGAAACCGCACGCGGCCACCACCAGGACCACGCCCGGGGTCACGCGTGAAGGCCCCTCCGTGTACGGGCCCAGCTGTATCGACTCCACGATCAGCGCCGTGGCCGCCGCCGCGTACAGGCCGAGCAGGCTCGCCGGACGCAGCAGCAGACCGCCCGCGACGATCGGCAGGACCAGCGCGGCCGGGGAGCACCACACCGAGTTGGCGAGCGTGATCATCGTGATCAGCGGGACGGTGAGCAGCAGTCCGGCCAGCGCGATCCAGTCCGAACCGTCGCCGCGGAAGTAGTCGACGGCGCTTCTGCGCACGCCGACGCGGGCCCGGTGCCACCTCATCCTCAACCGGGCCGGGAACGTATCGGCCGCCGCGCGCCGCTCTCGTCCTGCTGCCATTAGTTCGGGACCCTATCCATCGGACCAGCTGCTTGGCACGGGAGGTCCCACTTGTCCCCCGTCCGAGGCTCGACTCCACAGTGAACTCCACGGAAAGCCGCCGCGCCGCCGTCCGGGAGAAATTCCCTCGCTCGTCCCGCAGCGCCCTGGTAGGCATGGGCTCATGGCGACAGACTTCGCGGCAGGCCCGGCGGCAGAGCTACGGGTGCTGCGGCAGGACGAATGGGACCGGTGGTACGACACCCTGATCCGCGCCTTCGGTGGCATGCCGGAGTCGGCCGAGGAGCGGGAACTGTGGGACGCGCTCACCGAGTACGACCGGTCCCTCGGCGCCTGGGAGGGCGATGCCTGCGTGGGGACGGCCGGGGCGTTCACGTTCCGGCTGAGCGTGCCCGGCGGGGCGTCGGTGCCCGCGGCGGGCGTGACGATGGTCAGTGTCGCCGCCACGCACCGCCGGCGCGGGGTGCTGACGTCCATGATGCGGCGGCAGTTGGACGACGTCCGCTCCTGGGGCGAGCCGCTGGCGGTGCTCACCGCCTCCGAGCCGGCGATCTACGGCCGGTTCGGGTACGCCGCCGCGACGTTCGGACTCAGCGCCGAGATCGACACGAGCCGGGTTCAGCTGTCGGTGCCGGCCGGCACCGATGACGTACGACTGCGGTACGCGGCGCCCGCGGACGTGCTCGACGCGTGCGAGGCGGTCTACGCGCGGCTGGTGCCCCGGCGTCCCGGGATGCTCGCGCGGCAGCCGGGCTGGGAGCGGGTGGGGCTGCTCGACCCGGAGAGCGAGCGGGACGGAGCGTCGCCGCTGCAGTGCGTCGTCGCCGAACGGGACGGGGAGGTCACCGGCTACGCGCGCTTCCGAGTCAGGCTGGGATGGGGCGTGACCGGGCACAACGGCACGGTGGCGCTGGCGGATTCGGCCGCCCTCGACCCGGTGACGGAGGCCGCGCTGTGGCGGTTCCTGTTCGGGATCGACCTGACGACGACGCTGACCGTGCGCGGGCGGCCGGTCGACGAAGCGTGGCAGCACCTGGTGTCCGACATCCGGCGGTGCCAGCCACGGCTGCGGGACTCGCTCTACGTGCGGCTGGTGGATGTCGGGGCCGCGCTGGAGGCGCGTACCTATCAGGCGCCGGTGGACGTGGTGTTCGAGGTGGCGGACGACTTCTGCCCCTGGAACGCCGGGCGTTGGCGGCTGACGGGGGACGCGAAGGGGGCGTCGTGTGTGCGTACGTCGGATGCGGCTGATCTCGCCCTGTCCGTACGGGAGTTGGGGGCGGTGTATCTCGGCGGGGTGAGCCTCGGGTCGCTGGCGGCGGCCGGACGGGTGCGGGAGCTGCGGGCGGGGGCGCTGGCGGAGGCGTCGGTGGGGTTCGCGTCCACGGTGGCGCCCTGGCTGCCGCACGGGTTCTGACGCGGGGTCAGCCGCGTTACGGCGTCTGGCACTCCGGGCACCAGAAGAGGTTGCGGGCGGCGAGATCGGCGGTGCGGATCTCGCCGCCACAGATGTGGCAGGGCAGATTGGCCCTGCGGTAGACGTAGACCTCGCCGCCGTGGTCGTCGACGCGCGGCGGGCGGCCCATCGCCTCCGGGGTGTGCTCGGGGCGGACGGTGTCGATGCGGTTGTTGCGGACACCCTCGCGCATGAGCTCGACGAGGTCCGCCCAGATGGCGTCCCACTGCGCGGGGGTGATGTCCTTGCCCGCGCGGTACGGGTCGATGCGGTGCCGGAAGAGGACCTCGGCACGGTAGACATTGCCGACGCCCGCGATGACCTTCTGGTCCATGAGCAGGGCGGCGATGGTCGTACGGCTACGGGAGATCCGCCGGTAGGCGAGGTGCGGGTCGGCGTCCTCACGCAGGGGGTCGGGGCCGAGGCGGTCGTGTATCGCACGCTTGTCGCCGTCCGTGATCAACGCACAGGTCGTGGGGCCGCGGAGATCGACGTACGACGCGCTGTTCGCGAGGCGGAGGCGGACGGTGTTCGTGGGCGGGGGTGCGGGGGCGCTGGCGCTGGCCTCGCCGAGGGTCACCTTGCCGAAGAGGCCGAGGTGGATGTGGATCCAGTCGGTGTTTTCGGGGGCGGGGTCCCGGAAGCCGAGGAAGAGGTGTTTGCCGTGGGCGTCGGCGGTGTGGAGGGTTGAGCCGTCGAGGAGGGCTGCGGCGTCGGAGAACTTGCCCTGGGGGCTGGTGATGTGGACGGGGCCGCGGTTCTTGAAGCGGGCGGCGTAGTCCTGAGCCAGGCGGTGGATGGTGTGGCCCTCCGGCACGGGGCGGCTCCTTTCTTACGCGGTTGCTTCCGGTTGGGTGAGGGGTGTTGCGCTTCCGCGGGGCTCGCCCACCCACCCGACTCGGTCCGTTCAGGGTGAACGCCCCTGGGGCTCCGCCCCAGACCCCGGCCTCGCCCACCCACCCGCCCGACTCGGTCGGGAGGGAAGTGCCCCTCGGCCTGGGGCTCCGCCCCAGACCCCGGCGGGGACTGCGTCCCCTGCACCCCTCGCGGGGCTTCGCCCCTGCACCCCTGCGGGACTGTGTCCCTGCATCTCTGCGGGGGTGCGTCCCTGCATCCCTGTGGGACTGCGTCCCTGCTCCCCTGCGGGGGTGCGTCTCCGCACCCCCCGCAGGACTGCGTCTCCGCACGCTCCTCGCGGGTGTCCAGCCGCCGTCGCCGGGCTTCGCCCTGCCCGGGCAGTTACTGCTGAGGGTGGTGCGGCGGGATCGGGGGGAGTTCGCCGGTTGTCTCGTAGCTCTTCAGCATCTCGATGCGGCGTGCGTGGCGTTCGTCGCCTGAGAACGGGGTGTTCAGGAACGTCTCCACGAACTTCGTCGCCTCGTCGAGGGCGTGCATGCGCGCGCCCACCGCGACCACGTTGGCGTTGTTGTGCTGGCGGCCCAGCGACGCCGTCTCCTCGCTCCAGGCGAGCGCCGCGCGCACGCCCTTCACCTTGTTCGCGGCGATCTGCTCGCCGTTGCCGGAGCCGCCGATCACGATGCCGAGGGCTTCGGGGTCTGCGGCCGTGCGCTCGGCGGCGCGGAGGCAGAAGGGCGGGTAGTCGTCCTGGGCGTCGTAGATGTGGGGGCCGCAGTCGACGGGGTCGTGGCCGGCCGCTTCGAGCCACTCGACGAGGTGGTTCTTGAGTTCAAAACCGGCATGGTCGGAGCCGAGGTACACGCGCATGGAAACGAGTGTGTCATGCCGGTTTCGGGGCAGGCGCGTCGGGTCGGCGAGGCGGAAAGTGTGAGTAACACTACAGAATCTCAAGAAAACCTCAAGTAACGATCCGGAATCAAAGGTTCCCGAATTCGTTCACCTCCGATTCACTGGACCGATTCGTACACCCCCCGCACACCGCTCGGGCGGGCTCGTACGGGGAAACTGCTCGACCGGCGCAAAGGAAACCCGTCCCATGACTTCGCAGCCGACCCTGACGAAGGCCGGAACCGACCCCGGAGGCACCGGTGACCCCGGCCACGGCCTCCAGGCCGGGCTCAAGAACCGTCATCTGTCGATGATCGCCATTGGTGGTGTCATCGGCGCAGGCCTGTTCGTCGGGTCCAGTTCCGGTATCGCCACCGCCGGCCCCGGCATCCTCCTGTCGTACGCCCTCGTCGGCACGCTCGTCGTGCTCGTGATGCGGATGCTCGGTGAGATGTCCGCGGCGAATCCGACGTCCGGCTCGTTCTCGGCGCACGCCGACCGCGCGCTCGGCCCCTGGGCCGGGTTCTCCATCGGCTGGCTGTACTGGTTCTTCTGGGTCGTCGTGCTGGCGGTGGAGGCGACCGCCGGGGCCGCGATTCTGGAGGGGTGGATTCCCGCCGTGCCCCAGTGGGGGTGGGCGCTGATCGTGATGGTGGTGCTGACCGCCACCAACCTCGTCTCCGTCGGCTCCTACGGTGAGTTCGAGTTCTGGTTCGCCGGGATCAAGGTCGTCGCGATCGGAGCGTTCATCGTCGTCGGCGGGCTCGCCGTCTTCGGTGTGCTGCCCGGGGCCGACAGTGAGCAGGCCGGACTCTCCAACCTCACGGAGCACGGCGGCTTCCTGCCCAACGGGCCCGGCGCCGTCCTCACCGGTGTGCTGCTCGTCGTCTTCTCCTTCATGGGCAGCGAGATCGCGACCCTCGCGGCCGGCGAGTCCGAGGACCCGCAGCGGGCCGTGACCAAGTCGACCAACAGCATCATCTGGCGTATCGCCGTGTTCTATCTGGGGTCGATCTTCGTCGTCGTCGCCCTGCTGCCCTGGGACGCCCCCGCCATCGCCGAGAAGGGCTCCTACGTGGCCGCCCTGGACTCCCTCGGCATCGCGCACGCCGGTCAGATCATGAACTTCATCGTGCTGACGTCGGTGCTGTCCTGCCTCAACTCCGGCCTCTACACCGCTTCCCGGATGGCGTTCTCGCTGGGCGAGCGCGGGGATGCGCCGAAGGCCTTCGCACGGACGACGGGTCGCGGTGTGCCGCGGACGGCGATTCTCGTCTCCGTCGTGTTCGGGTTCGTGGCCGTGTTCTTCAACTACAAGTTCCCGGACTCGGTCTTCCTGTTCCTCGTCAACTCCTCCGGGGCCGTGGCGCTGTTCGTCTGGCTCGTCATCTGCTTCTCGCAGCTGCGGATGCGGAAGATCATCCAGCGGGAGGCGCCGGAGAAGCTGGTCGTGCGGATGTGGCTGTACCCGTATCTGACCTGGGCGACGGCCGCGCTGATCGTGTTCGTGCTCGGCTACATGCTGACCGACACCGAGCACGACGGACGCAAGACCGTGCTGCTGTCGCTGCTGGTCGCGGCCGTGGTGCTGGCGATCGCCGTGGTCCGGCAGAAGCGCCGGGGTGCCGTCGGTGCTCCTGACAAGGTGTCGGTGGGCGACTGACGCGCCGCCTCCTCAGTGGTGGTCGAGGGCCCCGTGGCGTCGCGCCGCGGGGCCCTCGGCTGCGTAGGGCGTCCGATGTCCCTCACAGCAGGGTGAAGCTCTTCTTCACGTCCTCGTAGATCGCGAGGGCTTTTCCCTCTCCGGCCGGCTGGTACCAGGTGTTGATCTGGTACGACTTCCCCTTCGCCTCGAAGCCCAGCAGGCGGGCGTGCCAGGGGACGCCCTCCAGCCTGAAGGTGTACTCCCACACCACCGCCGGGTGGCCGCGGAACGTCGTCTCCTCCAGGCGGATCTTGCGGTAGTCCTGGCCCTGGTGGGCGTTGCGTTCCGAGGTCCGCCAGGAGTCCATGAGGTCGCCGCGGGCGAGGGAGGACTTCGCCACGAGTTCCTGGGTGCCGGCCGGGGAGGTGTAGTGCACCTCCGCTCCCGTCTTCACGTCCCGGCGCCAGCCCTCGGGTGTCGTCCACGCGAACCCTCCGGCCTCCTCCCGCGCGCCCGGCGGCAGGGTCGGCGGCCTGGAGGTGCCCTCGACGGTGGGCGACGAGGAGTACACGGAGGAGGCGGGGGCTTGGTGTCCGTCCGGGTGTCGTCCGGTGACTCCGCGGTCGCCGCGAGGACGATCCCGGCCACCGCGGCGGCCGTGAGCACGCCGGTGGCGGCCACCAGGGTGGTGCGGCGCCGGGTTCGCCGGGGTGGCGCGGACGGGACGGCGGGGCCGGGCAGTTCGCTGCCCGGCGGTATCGCGGCCGGTCGCCGTTCCGTCACCGCCTCGGCCCGCAGGAGTGAAACGCCCGGCGGGCGGGGCCCCTCGGGGGGTGGGCGCAGGTGCGGCGGCTGTACGAGGAGCGGTGTCGGCTGCTCCTGGGCCGGCTCCGGCGGCTCCGGGACGGGGTTCGCCATCGGTTCCGGCGCCGGATGCGCCACGGGTTCCGGCTCCGGTACCGAGTGCGCCACAGGTTGCGGCTCCGGTACCGGGTGCGCCACAGGTTGCGGCTCCGGCAAGGGCACCGGCCCCGGCACCGCCCCCGGTCCCATCACCGTCGGCGTCGGCTCCGGGAATGCCACCGGCCGCAACGCCGTCTCCAGTTCCTCCAGCCCCGGTCGGGCGGACGGCTCCTTCTGCAGGAGGGCGGCCAGGATGTCCCGCAACGGACCTGCCGCGGCGGGGAGTTCGGGTTCCTCGTAGAGGACGGCGTGCAGAGTGGCCAGGGTGGTGTCGCGGGAGAAGGGAGAGCGGCCGGCCAACGCCGCGCAGAGGGTGGCGCCCAGGGACCAGACGTCCGAGGGCGGTCCCTGCGGGCGGCCGGAGACCCGTTCGGGGGCCATGTAGTCGGGCGAGCCGACCAGCATGCCCACCATGGTGAGCGCCTTGGCGTCCTGGATCGCGGCGATGCCGAAGTCGGTGAGCACGATCCGCCGGGCGTCGTGCTCGACCAGGACGTTGCCGGGCTTGATGTCACGGTGCAGCACTCCGCGCGCATGCACCTGGCGCAGCGCCTCCACCAGGCCGAGTCCGATCCGTGCCGTCTCGCGCGGTCCGAGCGGCCCGTCCTCGGCCATGATCCGTTCCAGAGAGCGGCCGTCGACCAACTCCATGACGATCCACAGGCGTTCGCCCTCGTCCACGACGTCATACACGCGCACCACGTTGGGATGGTCGATGCGGGCGGTGGCCCGGGCCTCGCGCAACGTGCGTTCACGGCGGGTCCGGGCGTCCTCCGCGTCCAGGCCGTCGATACGCATTTCCTTGACGGCGACCGGCCGGTCGAGCATGTCGTCGGCGGCCCGCCACACCCGCCCCATTCCCCCCTGGCCGATGCTCTCGACCAACCGATAACGCCCGGTCACCAATAACCCTGGAACACCGCCACTTCGCGTATTCCCCGGCAATTCGCTGCACCCCCTCGACAACCCCATGACTGAAACACAATGGCCACACTTCAGGCCGTACCAGCATAGTGCGGAGAAATCTTGTGGTACCTCTTCAAGTACTGCGAATTCAGGCGCAGCCAAGGGGGACGAACATGAGTGCTCGTCGTACGACGACAATCGCGGGATCGCTGGTCGCGGCATCTTTCTCGGCGGTGATGATCCTTTCCTTCACCGCCGGCGCGGACGATCAGGGACCCGGAAGCAGTAAGGGGGGAAAGGCCGTCGACGAGGCACCGGCGGGGGTGGAACTGAGCACGCTGCTGCCCGAGAAGATCTCGGTCGACAACGGTTCGGAGGAAACGGAGATCACCGCCACGGTGAAGAATGAGGGGACTGCTGACAGCGGGCCGATCAGGCTCTGGGTCGTCGGTTTCGACGGGCTGACGGTCAGGAATGTCCCAGGCTGCTCCCCGATCGCCGAAAAGGATCTGCCCGAGGGTTCGAACAGCGGATTCAGCTGTTCGCTCGACAGTCTCGCCGCCGGTGCGTCGAAGTCGTACGACGTCGACGCGGCCTACGACCTGGGCAGGACCGGGAAGATCTGCCTGCCCGTCCAGAACGGTGACGGAAGCAAGACGTTCTGGCAGCAGGGCCCGGTTCCGTTCGGTACGGCGAACCCGTCGCCGAACGCCCCGGCCACGCCGCTGCTGCTCGGCACCGACAACAAGCCCGTCGCGCCGGGCGGCGACGAGCTGCCCAGGACCGGCGTCGGACGGGACGTCCTGCCGCTGGCCGCGGCCGGCGGGGCGCTGGTCGCGGCCGGAGCGGCGGGTCTGTGGTGGTCGCAGCGGCGGCCGAGGCGGCAACAGGAGGGATGAGCACCAAAAAAACACCGACCGGGGCACGGTTTCCCGCGCCCCGGTCGGTGTCCGGCAAGACTCGGTCAGCGCTTGTCGACGAGCTTCCAGGCGGTGGGCAGCACGCCCATCGCCAGGGCGGCCTTCAGGGCGTCGCCGATCAGGAACGGGGTGAGGCCGGCCGCGATCGCGGCGGAGGCGGACATGCCGGTGGCGAGGGCCAGGTAGGGGACGCCGACGGCGTAGACGATCGCCTCGCCGAGCAGCATCGCGCCGGCCATGCGCCACGGGGAGCGGTCGGCGCCGCGGCGGGCCAGGGCGCCGACGGCGGTGGCGGCGAGCAGCAGGCCGATGACGTAGCCGAAGGACGGGGCGGCCGCACCGGAGCCGCCCTCCGCGAACCACGGCACACCTGCGATACCGGCCAGCGCGTACAGCGCGAGCGAGAGGAAACCGCGACCGGCGCCGAGGGCCGTGCCGACGAGCAGCGCGGCGAAGGTCTGGCCGGTCACCGGCACCGGGGAGCCCGGTACGGGCACGGCGAGCTGGGCCGCGAGGCCGGTGAGCACGGCACCGCCGGCCACCAGGGCGACGTCCCGGACACGGGAGGAGGGGAGCAGGTCGGCGAGGACCCGTCCCTGGAGGGCGGGGGTGGCGGCAGCGGTGCTCATGGGGACTCCGCGAGTGAGGGCGGTTCGGGACACCGTGACGCTAACCCAGGGCGCCTGAGGCCGACACCGTCACCGCTCACAAAGGCGGGAGCCGCGACGTAGTGGGCTCTGCACAAAGAGTGGTGGTTACACGTGAGTGGGCGTGACGCTGGTCACTGAGGTGAGGATGAGTGCGTCACGAGGGGCGGACAGGGAGCGGACTGTAGGGTTCCACCAATCCGCACACCCATCCACATGCGCTCGAGCCGCCCGTGAGCGTAGCCGTACACTCCGTGTCTCCGGTGTCCGGATAGTGAACACCGCGCCCCCGCGAGCGGGAACGCCGCCCAGACTGTGGGCGTTTTACCCCTCTCCCGTACGACGTAATGGACGAGCCGCGCCCATGCCCAGCACCTCTGTCGAGACGCCGCCGAAGCCGGACGTGTCTCTTTCCCATGGCCTGAAGCAGCGCCACCTGTCGATGATCGCCCTCGGTGGCGTGATCGGCGCCGGGCTGTTCGTCGGCTCCGGCGCCGGTATCGCCGCTGCCGGGCCCTCGATCGTCCTCGCCTACATCCTCTCCGGCCTCCTGGTGATGCTGGTGATGCGGATGCTGGGCGAGATGTCCGCCGCGTATCCCTCCTCGGGGTCCTTCTCCGCGCATGCCGAGCGGGCGATCGGGCCGTGGGCCGGGTTCACCGCGGGCTGGTCGTTCTGGGTGCTGCTGTGCACGGCCGTCGGCCTGGAGGGCATCGGCGCCGCGAAGATCGTCACCGGCTGGCTGCCGGGCACGCCGGAGTGGGCGTGGGTGGCGCTGTTCATGGTGGTGTTCTGCGGGGCCAATCTGGCCGCCGTGAAGAACTTCGGCGAGTTCGAGTTCTGGTTCGCGGCGCTGAAGGTCGGCGCGATCTCGCTGTTCCTGGTCCTCGGCGTGCTGGCGATCGCGGGCGTCCTGCCCGGCACCGACTCCCCCGGCGCGAGCAATCTGACCGACTTCCTGCCGGGCGGCGGTGAGGGGCTGGTCATCGGCCTGCTCGCCTCGGTGTTCGCGTACGGCGGCCTGGAGACGGTCACCATCGCCGCGGCCGAGTCGGAGGACCCGGTCAAGGGCGTGGCGAGCGCGGTCCGTACGGCGATGTGGCGCATCGCGCTGTTCTACATCGGCTCGATGGCGGTCGTCGTCACCCTCGTCCCGTGGGACTCCGCGGCCGTCGTCGAGAAGGGCCCGTACGTGGCCGCCCTCGAGCACCTCGGCATCCCGGGCGCCGGACAGGTGATGAACGTGGTCGTGCTGGTCGCGCTGCTGAGCGCGATGAACGCCAACATCTACGGCTCCTCGCGCATCGCCTACTCGCTGGTGCAGCGCGGGCAGGGCCCCAAGGCGCTGGGCAAGGTCTCCGGCGGCGTACCGCGCCTCGCCGTGCTCGCCTCCTGCGTCTTCGGCTTCGTCTGCGTGGTCCTCAGCTACTGGCGTCCGGACGACGTCTTCCCCTGGCTGCTGAACATGATCGGCGCGGTCATCCTGGTCGTCTGGATCTTCATCGCGGTCTCGCAGCTGCGGCTGCGGCGCCGGCTGGAGCGGGAGGCGCCGCAGAAGCTGGTCGTGCGGATGTGGGCGTTCCCGGTGCTGACCTGGATCGCGCTGGCCGGCATGGCCTCGATCTTCGTCCTCATGGTGCGGGAGCCGGACACGCGGGTGCAGCTGTACTCGACGGGCGGCATGACGCTGGTCCTGGCGCTGATCGGGTACGCCTGGCAGAAGGCACGCCCCCGGAACTGACGCGTTTCCACCCCTGCCCACAGGCCCTCACGTTGCCCACGTGAGGGCCTTTTTGTTGCTAACGTGTAGTTGCAAGCTACTTGCAATAAGGGTTCCAGGGCGACGTCGGGCAGGACGTGGCCCGGCGTTACGAGGCCGCGAAGTCCCGGGCGGATGTGCTGCTGCCGGCGCCGTAACGGCCCGTCGAGTCGTCCTGCCTCGTGATCGTCTTCTCACCTTTCACGCGGCAGGCGGAGAAAAGGGGCGGCCCCGCGAGGACGTGACTCGCGGGGCCGCCTCCGTCGGGGAGCTCACAGGTTGCTGAAGTCCGGGCCCTTGGTGCGGGTGCGCTTGATCTCGTAGAAACCGGGGACCGATGCCACCGCGAGGGTGCCGTCCCACAGGCGGGCGGCCTCCTCGCCCTTGGGAGCGGGCGTGACGACCGGGCCGAAGAAGGCGATCTGCTCGCCGTCGGGGCCCGGGACGGCGATGACCGGGGTGCCGACCTCCTGACCGACCTTGTCGATGCCCTCCTTGTGGGAGGCGCGAAGCTCGGCGTCGAACTCGAAGTCCTCCTGGTCGAAGTAGTCGATCAGGTCCGCGGGCAGGTTCACCTCGGCCAGGGCGGCGGCGACGGCCTCCCGGGTCGGGCCCTCGCCACGGTTGTGGAAGCGGGTGCCCAGAGCGGTGTAGAGCGGGCCCAGGACCTCGGCACCGTGCTTCTGCCAGGCCGCGGTCACCACCCGGGCCGGCTGCCAGGCCGTCTTCGCGAGCATCTCCCGGTACTCCTCGGGCAGCTCGTCCAGCTTGTCCTCGTTCAGCACCGCCAGGCTCATGATGTGCCAGTGCACCTCGATGTCACGGACCTTCTCCACCTCCAGCACCCAGCGGGAGGTCATCCACGCCCACGGGCACAGGGGGTCGAACCAGAAGTCGACTCGGGTCTTCTCGGTGGAGGTCGTCGCGGTCTCGGACATGGCTCTCCTCGGTAAGCGGTCTTTGAACGCGGCAACATCGTCGGCCCGCCGCTCATTCCCTGCTGCCCGGCGTCAGGGGCACATGGCAGGATCGGTCCTGATCAGCCGTAACCGACCAGCCTTGAGGGAGTGCCGCCCGTGCCCGGTGAGAATCTGTCCCGCGACGAGGCCCGGGAGCGGGCCGCCCTGCTGTCCGTCGACGGGTACGAGGTGTCCCTCGACGTGCGCTCCGCGGTGGGCGCCGACGCCGGGGACGGCGGGCCGCGGACCTTCCGGTCCGTGACCACGATCCGGTTCCGCTGCGCCGAGCCGGGCGCGGCGAGCTTCGCGGACCTGGTCGCACCGAGCGTCACCGCGGTCTCGCTCAACGGCAGGGACCTCGACCCCAGTGAGGTCTTCGACGGCACCCGCATCCTGCTGGAGGACCTCGCCGCCGACAACGAACTGATCGTCGACGCCCGGTGCGCCTACTCGCGCACCGGTGAGGGCCTGCACCGCTTCGTCGACCCCGAGGACGGCGAGGTGTACCTGTACACGCAGTACGAGCCCGCCGACTCCCGCCGGGTCTTCGCCACCTTCGAGCAGCCGGACCTGAAGGCGCCCTTCCGTTTCGAGGTGCAGGCGCCGGAGGACTGGACGGTGTGGAGCAACGGTGTCGGCCAACTCGCCGACGGGGTATGGCGGTTCGCGGAGACCAAGCCGATCTCCACGTACATCACCTGCGTGGTGGCGGGTCCGTACCACTACGTGACGGACACGTACTCCCGTACCTTCGACGACGGTACGACGCTGGAGGTCCCCCTCGGCGCCATGTGCCGCAAGGGCCTCGCGCCCTACTTCGACTCCGACGACGTCTTCCTGGTCACCAAGCAGGGCCTGGACTTCTTCCACGACCACTTCGACTACCCGTACCCGTTCGGCAAGTACGACCAGGCGTTCGTGCCCGAGTACAACCTCGGCGCGATGGAGAACCCGGGCCTGGTGACCTTCAAGGAGGAGTTCATCTTCCGCGGGAAGGTCACGCAGACGTCCTACGAGAACCGGGCCAACGTCATCCTGCACGAGATGGCCCACATGTGGTTCGGCGACCTGGTCACCATGGAGTGGTGGGACGACCTGTGGCTCAAGGAGTCCTTCGCCGACTTCATGGGCGCCTTCTCACTGGTCGGCGCGACCCGCTTCAAGGACGGCTGGATCACCTTCGCCAACCGCCGCAAGGCCTGGGCGTACCGCGCCGACCAGCTGCCCTCCACGCACCCGATCACGGCGGACATCCGTGACCTGCAGGACGCCAAGCTCAACTTCGACGGCATCACGTACGCCAAGGGCGCGTCGGTGCTCAAGCAGCTGGTGGCGTACGTCGGTCAGGACGCGTTCCTGGAGGGCGCGCGGCGCTACTTCAAGCGGCACGCGTACGGCAACACGCGCCTCGGTGACCTGCTGTCGGTCCTGGAGGAGACCAGCGGGCGGGACATGGGGGCGTGGGCGCGGGCCTGGCTGCAGACGGCCGGGGTCAACTCGCTGACTCCGCAGGTGCTGCTGGACGCGCAGGGCCGGGTCGGCGAGCTGACCGTGGTGCAGGAGGCGGCCGAGTCGCACCCGGAGCTGCGGCCGCACCGGGTGGCGGTGGGGCTGTACCGACGCGCCGCATCCGGTGCACTGGAGCGGTACGCGCGGGCCGAGGCGGACGTCGACGGTCCGCGTACGGTCGTCGCGGAGCTGGCCGGGGCGGAGGCGCCCGAGCTGGTACTGGTCAACGACGACGACCTCACGTACTGCAAGATCCGCTTCGACACGGCCTCGCTGGAGACGCTGAAGAACGGGCTGGGCGACCTCACCGATCCGCTCGCCCGCGCCCTGTGCTGGTCGGCGCTGTGGAACATGACGCGGGACGCGCTGCTGCCGGCGCGGGACTTCATCGACCTGGTGCTGCGGTACGGGGGCCGCGAGTCCGACATCGGCGTGCTCCAGATGCTGCACGCCTGGGCGAACTCGGCGCTCGTCCACTACGCGGCGCCCGACTGGCGGGAGACCGGCGAGCGGCTCCTCGCCGGCGGTGCGTTGCGCGAGCTGCGGCGCGCCGAGCCGGGCAGTGAGCACCAGCTGGCGTGGGCGCGGTTCGTCGCGTCCACGGCGGCTGCCGAGGCCGACCTCCAGCTGCTGCTCGGGCTGCTGGAGGGGACGGAGAAGATCGACGGTCTGGACGTGGACCAGGAGCTGCGCTGGGCGTTCCTGGAGCCGCTGGCCGCGCACGGGGTCGCCGACGAGAAGCGGCTGGCGGCGGAGCTGGCGCGCGACGACACGGCGTCCGGCAAGCGTCACCAGGTCCGCTGCCTGGCCGCGCGGCCCTCTGCGGCGGTCAAGGCGCAGGCGTGGGCGCAGGTCGTCGAGTCGGACGTGCTGTCCAACGCGCTGGTCGAGGCGACGATCGCGGGGTTCGGGCAGCCGTCGCAGCGGGAGTTGCTGGCGCCGTACGCCGAGAAGTACTTCGCGGTGATCGAGCGGGTGTGGGCGGAGCGGTCGATTCAGATCGGGATGGATGTGGTGCGGGGGTTGTTCCCGGGGTTGCAGGACTCCGAGGGGACGTTGGCGGCGACGGACGCGTGGCTGACGGCGCATGAGGGGGCTGCGCCGGCGTTGCGGCGGCTGGTGCTCGAGGCGCGGGACGATCTGGCTCGGGCGTTGCGCGGGCAGGCGTGTGATGCGGCGGCCGGTTAGCTGTCGCTGGGGCGGGTAGCCGGGCGGTCGTAAGTCGTTACTGAATCCGGGTAATCGGAACCGTAACCCTTCTGGCCCACCCGAACGGACCAGGAGGTTTCGGCATCCGAACATCCGTCCTTTAGGGCGAGCTTGTCCGGAATTGTCGACGGGCGTGTAACAGCGGTTAGGGGGCCGTTCGGGTACGGGAACTTCGGGGTCATGAACCACAACACCCCGCTCTCCCCCCGCCCCCTGCGTCACCTCTCCGAGGTGCACCGCCGTGTCATGACGGCCGCCCAGCTCCGCTCGCACGGTGTCCCCGCCGCGGAGATGAACGAGCAGTGCCGCTCCGGCGGCCCCTGGCAGCAGATCCTGCCGGGCGTGTTCCTCCTCCACCCCGGCCCGCCGACCAGCGAGGAGCGACTGCACGCGGTGCTGATGTACGCGGCCCGCGAGTCGTCGCCGGGCGTGCCCTCCCAACCGGACGCGGACGACCCGCACCGTCCCGTGTACGCCGAGGCGATGATCACCGGTCTCGCGGCACTGAACCTGCACGGTTTCTCGGCCGCTCCCCCGCTGCTCTCCCTGGACCGTCTCGACGTCCTGGTCCCCCGGCTGCGCCGGCTCCGCTCGACGGGCTGTGTGCGCATCGTCCGCACCTCGGCCCTGCCCACCCCCCGGCAGATCACCGGCGTACCGGTGGCTCCGGTGCCGCGCGCGCTGGCCGACGCCGTGGCGGATCTGGCGGACGCGGGTGCCGTGCGCCGGCTGCTGACCGAGGCGGTGCGCGGTCGGCACTGCGAACCGGCGGTGGTGGTACGGGAGTTGACCAACGCGAAGCTGCTGAGCCGGCCGCATGTGGTGGACGCGGTGGACTCGCTGCTGGCCGAGGGCCGGGCGATCGCGGAGGACCGGCTGTACCGGATGGTGCGGGAGTACGGCCTGCCGGACCCGGTCTGGAACGTCGATCTGCGGCTGCCGGGCGGCCCCCACCTCGGCGGTCTGGACGCCTACTGGCCGGAGCAGGCGGTCGCCCTCGAGCTGGACACCCGGGCACCGCGTCAGGGCCATCGGCAGGACGACGACGGGCTGTGGTCGGAGTACGCCCGCAAACGTGAGCACCTGGAGCGGCTGGGCATCACGGTCGTCCACCTCACGCCGAAGAAGCTGCGGGACTCGATGGAACAGCAGGCGACCGTCGTCCGTACGGCGCTGATGGCGTCGGCGGACCGGGACCCGGCGGCGTATGTCGTGGTGCTGCCCCGCTAGTGACGGACCGGGACAGTCGCCAGGAGGGGAGAGGAGGGGCCGCCGAACCCAGCGGCCCCTCCTCGTGCATGACCCGGCCGCGCCCCGCTCGGGCGGGTTTCAGCCCTTCTTCAGCAGCAGCTCGGTGTTGCGGTCGCGTGCGGCGCCGGCCAGGTCGGTGCGGGCGCCGGGGGCGTTGAAGGAGATTTCGCGGTAGAGGGCGGCGAGGCCGGTCTGGGAGAGGTCGGTGAAGTCCGTACGGTGCGGGGCCGCCGACTCCACCAGCGTGGTGAAGACCGACAGGGTGCCGTCCTTGTTGTCGACCAGCTCGATGATCCGGGCGAGCTGCGGGAAGTCGACGTGCGAGGCGGTGGAGATCTCCCAGAAGGAGTGGCCGGCGGAGCCGGTGTGCGGGGTGATGTCGTTGCGGTGGATATGGCCGTTCACCCAGGCGAGGACGGTGCGGTGGCGACCGAGCACGGCGAGGACGTCGTCGCCGTTGTGCCGGCGCTCGTTCGGACGGGCCGGGTCGGGGCGCGGGTTGTCCATCGTCTTGCTGGTGTGATGGCTGAAGACGATCGCGTACGAGTCCCTGTTCTCGCGCAGCGTGCGGTCCAGCCAGCGCAGCTGCGCCGAGCCGATGGAGCCCTCGTAGTGGCCGCCGGGGTCGGTGGTGTCGAGGCTGATGCCGATGACGTCGTCGGCGATGCGGAAGCTGTAGTACTGGGTGCCCGCCTCCACGTTGGCCGTGGAGTAGCCGTGGCCGACCGGGCCCGGGCCGGTGTACGCGGGGTCGAGGTGGGCCTTGACGTACTCGGCCGGGGTGTAGGGGGCGCGGCGCTCGTCCGGGGTGATGGGGCGCAGGTCGCGGGTGTGGGCCTTGAGCAGGTCGCGGAACTGGGTGCCGATCGGGTCCGTGGCCTGCTTGATGGTGTCCTGGAGCTTCTTCGCCTCGGCCGGGGCGAGGCTCATCAGCTTCCTGCCGCCGACGGCGAAGTCGGCGAGGTAGGAGTCGCCGTGACCGTAGCAGCCGAGCGGGAGGGAGTCGTGGTTGCCGACGGTGGAGTACCAGGGCAGGTTGAGGCCGGGGCTCCGCAGTTCGCGGACGGCGGCGGCGAGGAAGCCGTCGAGGTGCGGGAAGCCGCGTTCCTTGTCGGCGTCGCGGACGCTGGAGTCGGGCTGCCAGAACTGCTTCAGGCCGCTGTTCTGGACGCCCTCGTAGCGGCGCAGGTCACCGGAGTTGGGGGTGATGCGGCCGCCGCTCATGACGGTCAGGAACCACTCCAGTTCGGTGCGGGCGTTGTTGTCGGTGTTGTCGCCGGTCGTCATGGCGAAGTGCAGCGGGGCGCCGGTGACGGGGGCGCCGCGCAGCGCGTTGACCCGCTCGACCAGTGAGACCGCACCCTGCACGGTCAGCAGCTCCTGCGGCCGCCAGGCGTGCACGTCGGTGGAGCGCAGGAACTCCAGGCGCAGCGGGTGCTGGGCGTCGATGATGTGCAGGTCAGTCAGCTGCACGAACGCGGCGAGTGCGGTACGGCGTTCGCCGCGGCCGGACTTGGGGGCGGCGAGTTCGTTGCGTACGACACGTCGCCAGCCGGGGCCGTCGCCGAGCCGGCGGTAACCGGAGCTGGTGCGGGGCGCGGCGACGGTGGCGAGGGTGGTGCCGCGGGCGTACGGGGCGAGCGGCCCGACGGGCGCCTTGCGGGAGGACGCGATCGGCGCCTCGCCCTCCGAGGCGGCGGCAGCGGGCGCGGCCTCGCTGTCGGTGGGGCGCAGGGCGTAGCCGACGCCGGCGGACAGGGACACCGCTCCGGCGGCGGCGAGGACCGTACGGCGGTCGACCGCCAGTGCGGAGGCGGCGGAGCTGGCGACAGAGCGTATGCGCGACATGGCGCTTCTCTCCCCGAGTGCGAACGCGTCGGCAGTGGTCGCGGACGGCCGCGTCGCGAACCCCCCGCTCGCTCTGGATCGTTGGCACCGGGAATGACCTGCGCGTTAATGAGACGCCAACGGGCAGCGCCGATCACCGTACGTCGATCTTGGACTACCCTGCGCGCCCACGACCGCTTGTCGAACGGCCCGTGAGCGGTCACTCGGCGTTCATCTGACGGGGTAACACACCTGTCCCTAGGCCGGGTCGACCCGCCCCGCGGCCGGGCGCTCGCGCCACAGTTTCAGGCCCAGGTCGACCAGCCCGATGCGGCGCAGGGCGGCCACCGCGTCCAGTTCGTGCCAGGCGGCCATGTCGGTGGAACCGCCGATCTCGTGCCGCAGTTCGCCGCCGACGACCGTCCCCTCGTACACGAGGCGTACGCCGTGCTGGTCGGTCGCCTGACGGAAGCGGCGGCCGGGAAAGGTGCGGTGGAGGGAGTGGACGCCGAGGATGCCGGTGACCTCGATGCGGTAGCCGGTCTCCTCGCGCACCTCACGGCGGACGGTGTCGTACGGGTCCTCCCCGTGTTCCATGCCGCCGCCGGGCAGCACCCACTCGGGAGTGCCGTCGGGTGCCGGGGAGCGGGCGAGCAGGACCTGGCCGTCGCGGACGCATATGGCGTAGGCCGCCACCCTCAGCTTCTTGCGCACGCAGGGACGTTAACCCGTGGAACCGGGAATGCCGACCGACACCCGAAAAGTTCCGCTCACCCCATGTGTCCCTGCATGCGCATCGCGGGTTTTCCCCATGCATCCATTGCGATTCGGTCAACCCTCCCCAAACATGCGCCTCTTGCGTAAGGCTGAGCGGTCGTCCGGGATCAAATTCCGGACTGTCTCGTTCCTTTACCAACAAGGATGCCGATGACCCCCTCCTCCCAGAGCGATCCGATATCGGGCGCGAGACGCGTGGCCCGTATCGCCGTGGCCGCCGGTCTGGTGGCCGCGCTCTCCGCGGCCGGGCCGATACCCGTGGCCCTCGCCGCGGACCAGACCCCGGCGGCAGCCGACCCGGGCGTCAAGTCCGCCCACGAAAAGCTCGGTTCCGACGACGCCGATCTGCTCGCCGAGGCCAAGGCCGACGGCGCCAAGAGCGTCACGATGATGGTCGCGACCGCGCCCGGCCGGACCGAGCAGGTCGCCGAGCAGCTCGACTCGGTCGACGGCGGCCTGGTCGGCCGTACCCACGACAAGCTCGGCTACGTCCGTGCCACCGTCCCGACCGGCAAGGCGGACGCGGCCATTGCCGCCGCCGTGAAGCTGTCCTCCGTGCACGGCATCGACCTGCGCGAGGAGATCCCGCTGGACGACCCGGCGCCGAACGGCTCACAAGAGGCCGGTGCCACGGGGACGTATCCCGCCCCCGGCGAGAAGACCCCCGCCGAGAACCCGTACAACCCCTCCTTCGAGACGGGCGCCGTCGAGTTCGTCGAGGACCACCCGAAGGCGGACGGCCGCGGCATCACCATCGGCATCCTCGACTCGGGCGTGGACCTCGGGCACCCGGCGCTGCAGAAGACGACGACCGGTGAGCGCAAGATCGTCGACTGGGTGACCGCCACCGACCCGGTCACCGACGGCGACGGCACCTGGCGGCGGATGACCACCTCGGTCTCCGGCCCGACGTTCTCGATCACCACCGAGTCACTGGGCACCGAGACGTTCAAGGCGCCCGAGGGCACCTACAAGTTCGACTACTTCTCCGAGTCCGCCACCACCGGCGGCGACATGGCCGGCGACCTCAACCGCGACGGCGACAAGACGGACGTCTGGGGTGTGCTGTACGACGCCGCCTCGGGCACGGCCCGCGTCGACCTCGACGACGACCTCGACTTCACCGACGACCAGGCCATGAAGCCGTACAAGGACGGCTTCCAGGTCGGCTACTTCGGCACCGACGACCCGGCCACCGACGTCGTCGAGCGCATCCCGTTCGTCGTAGAGATCCGCAAGGACGTCGTCTACAACGCCGCGGGTGCGAAGGCCGACTACGTCAGCATCGGCGTCATCGAGGGCTCGCACGGCACCCACGTCGCCGGCATCACCGCCGCGAACGGCCTGTTCGGCGGCGAGATGAACGGCGCCGCGCCCGGCGCGAAGCTGGTCTCCTCCCGGGCCTGCACCTGGTCCGGCGGCTGCACCAACGTCGCGCTCACCGAGGGCATGATCGACCTCGTGGTCAACCGGGGCGTCGACATCGTCAACATGTCGATCGGCGGTCTGCCGGCGCTGAACGACGGCAACAACGCGCGCGCCGAGCTGTACACCCGCCTGATCGACGAGTACGGCGTCCAGCTGGTGATCTCCGCGGGCAACTCCGGCCCCGGCGCCAACACCATCGGCGACCCGTCCCTCGCCGACAAGGTGATCTCGGTCGGCGCGACCATCTCCAAGGAGACCTGGGCGGCCAACTACGGCTCGAAGGTGGAGAAGCGGTACGCGATGATGCCGTTCTCCTCGCGCGGCCCGCGTGAGGACGGCGGTTTCACGCCGACGCTGTCCGCGCCCGGCGCCGCGATCAACACCACCCAGACCTGGTCGCCCGGCGGCCCGGTCGCCGAGGCGGGGTACCAGCTCCCGGCCGGCTACTCGATGCTCCAGGGCACCTCGATGGCCTCCCCGCAGGCGGCCGGCGCCTCCGCGCTGCTGCTGTCCGCCGCCAAGCAGAAGGGCATCGACCTCACCCCGGCGACCCTGCGCACGGCGCTCACCTCGACCGCCGACCACATCAGCGGGGTCCAGGCCTACGAGGAGGGCGCGGGCCTGATCGACATCGTGGACGCCTGGGACGCCATCCGCGGCGGCGCCACCGCCCACACGTACACGGTCAAGGCGCCGGTCGACACCGCGATCGACTGGGCGCTGAAGACGCCGGGTTACGGCACGGGCCTCTACGACCGTGAGGGCGGTCTGAAGGCCGGTCAGAAGAAGACGTACGAGATCACCCTCACCCGTACGTCCGGCGCCGACCGTGCCGTCCGGCACGAGCTGGACTTCGACAACAACGCCGGCGACACGTTCCGGATCGTCGGCTCCGACGAGGTGCGGCTGCCGCTGAACCAGCCGGTGACCGTCAAGGTGCAGGCCGCGCCGAAGTCCGCCGGCCTCAAGAGCGCGATCCTCGAGGTCGACGACCCGCGCACCGAGGGCGTCGACAAGCAGGTCCTCAGCACGGTCGTGGTCTCGGCGCCGCTGAAGTACACCTACTCCGCGTCGGGTTCGGTGCAGCGCAACAGCACCAAGTCGTACTTCGTGACCGTGCCCGAGGGCGCCAAGTCGCTGGAGGTGGCGATCGGCGGGCTGAAGGACAAGAGCCAGACCCGGTTCATCGCCATCCACCCGTTCGGCGTCCCGTCCGACCCGACGTCGACGATCAACTGCTACCCGAACTACACCAACCCGGCCAACACCTGCCGCCCGGACGTGCGCTCGTACGCCGACCCGCAGCCGGGCGTCTGGGAGATCGAGGTCGAGTCGCGCCGTACGTCGCCGCTGCTCGACAACCCCTACAAGCTGGACGTCACCGTCCTCGGCGCGGCCTTCGACCCGGAGACCGTGACCGTGCCCGAGGCCAAGGTCGGCACCCCGGCCGCCGCCTCCTGGAAGGTGACCAACGGCTACGCCGCGATCGACGGCAAGCTGGCCGGCGGCCCGCTCGGCTCGTCGAAGACGACCCGCCCGACCATCGCGCAGGGTGCCACGCAGACCACCACGGTCGAGGTGCCCGCGGGCGCCACCTCGCTCGACGTGGCCGTCGGCAACGTCTCGGACGCGGCCGCCGACCTCGACCTGTACGTGTACGACGCGTCCGGCGAGGAGGTCGGCTCCGCCGCCGACGGCGACTCGGAAGAGGCGGTCTCGATCGCCTCCCCGGCCGCCGGTACGTACACCGTCCGGGTCGTCGGCTACTCGGTGCCGGCCGGCTCCACCGCGTACGACTACCAGGACATGTTCTTCTCCGCCGTCCTGGGCTCCGTCACCGTCGACGAGTCGCCGGTGAAGCTCGGCACCGGCGACTCCACGACGGTCTCCGGCAGCGTCACCGCCCTGGCGGCCGCGCCCGAGGGACGTGAGTTCTTCGGGCAGGTCCAGCTGGTCAACGCGCGCGGCACGGTCGCGGGCGCGGGCAACGTGAAGATCGAGAAGGTCACGCCGTAGCCGACTGCGGCTGAACCGAAGGGCGGGCGTCCGTGCGGGCGCCCGCCCTTTCTCCTGCTTCCGCTATTCGCAGGCCGTGGTCCGCGACTCGGGCAACGCCCAGGTGAGGGTCTGGCGTTGGGGAGCGATGTCGCGCTCGCCGACGAACCAGAAGTCGGGGGACGCGGACCCGCGCGGGATGGCGACCAGGAGGTGATCGCCCTCGTCGAGACCCGCGCTCGTCCGGATCACGAAAGTGACCTCGTCCTCGCCCTTCGCGGGCTTGTAGGAACGGGTCACGTCCAGGGTGATGCGTTCCTGACGTTCGCCGGGGACCGGCTGGACGTCCGTCACGTCGCCCTCGGCGACCAGGCGGGCGCAGGCGAGGTAGGGCGGGGAGCCCAGGGGGCCGGCGTCCTTGGACTCGGACTGTGCGCTGTCGGCGCTCGTTGCACCGGCGTCGTCCCCACTGCCGCCCCCGGCCTGCACGAACAGCCAGCCCATGCCCACGACCATCGCACCGGCCGCCGCCACTCCGACGGCACCGAGGGCGAGGGCGAAGGGACGGCGCCGACGCGGACGTACGGGCACGGGTTCGGGTTCGGGTTCGGGGGCCGCCTTCGGCTTCGCGGGCTCGGTCAGTACCCGTCCGATGACCTCCAGCTGTTCCCGCAGCAGCGCCACGTCGGCAGTCGCCGAGCGGTGCTCGGCCATGAAGGCGGCGTCGGCGCGGGCCTCGTCGGGGAGCGGTTCGTCCGTGATCGCGGCCAGCAGTGCGTCCAGTCCACCGGTTCCGTCGTGCGTGTTGTGCTCGGCGGTCACGTCACACCACCTCGTCCTCGTGCAGGCGGGCGCGCAGAGCCCGTACCGCCGTGTGCAGCCTGCTCTTGACCGTGCCCTCCGGGATGCCGAGCTCCTCGGCGATCCCGCGCACCGGCAGATCGGCGAAGAAACGCAGCACGAGGACCTGTCGCTGGGCGTCGGGCAGCTCGTCCAGGCCCTGGGCGACGGCGACCGAGAGCACGCTGGTGTCCTCGCCGGAGGGGTGCGCCGGCTGGCGCAGGGCGGCCAGCCGCTCGCCGAGCCGCTCCTGGCGGCGTTTGGCCCGGTGCCAGTCCATGGCGAGGTTGGAGGCGACGACCGCTGCCCACGCGGACACGTCCCGCGGCGCCTCCCGGCCGCTCGCCGCCCGCTCCAGCAGCCGCAGGCGGACCTGCTGTACCCCGTCCAGCAGGTCCGCCTGCGGCACCCCGCCCAGCGCGAGCACCGCTCGCACCCGGCGCTCCTGCGCCGCGTCCAGCGGGTCGTCCTGGGCGTCGCCCCCCTGGTCGCGGCGGGTCTTTCTGCGCAGCACAGCCGCCCCTCCCCTCGCCGCGTTTCCTCTATGACGCGGGTGCGGGCCGGAACGTTCGACTCCATTTGTGGCGTACGTCACACCTGTCCGGAAACTGAGAGGAGGTTCACGCAGGAAAGCCGACGCCGACGGGGTGGGTGTCCCATTCCTCGGGCACAAGGGCAAAGAATTGGACACGGGGGCCCAGGTGCCCCGCATGATGGAAAGGCCCCCGGTCAGGGACGGGGCGCCCCGCAAGCCAGGTAAAGGAGTCGCCGTGAGGGTCGGAATCGTCGGAGCCACCGGTCAGGTCGGCACGGTCATGCGCAGGATCCTCACGGAACGGAACTTCCCGGTCACCGAGCTGCGCCTGTTCGCCTCGGCCCGTTCGGCGGGGACGGTCCTCGACGGTGTGACGGTGGAGGACGCGTCGACGGCCGACTACACCGGCCTGGACATCGTGCTGTTCTCCGCGGGCGGCGCCACCTCCAAGGCACTGGCCGAGAAGGTCGCCTCGCAGGGCGCGGTCGTGATCGACAACTCCTCCGCCTGGCGCCGGGACCCCGAGGTGCCGCTCGTGGTGTCCGAGGTGAACCCGCACGCGATCGCGAGCCGCCCCAAGGGCATCATCGCCAACCCGAACTGCACGACGATGGCCGCGATGCCGGTCCTGAAGCCGCTGCACGCGGAGGCGGGCCTCGAGGCGCTGGTCGTCGCCACCTACCAGGCGGTGTCCGGCTCGGGCCTCGCCGGCGTCGACGAGCTGTTCGAGCAGGTCAAGAAGGTCGGCGAGGACGCACCCAAGCTCACCCACGACGGCTCGGCGGCCGAGTTCCCGGCGCCGAACAAGTACGTGGCGCCGATCGCGTACAACGTCCTCCCGCTGGCCGGCTCGATCGTGGACGACGGCCTCAACGAGACCGACGAGGAGCAGAAGCTCCGCAACGAGTCCCGCAAGATCCTGGAGATCCCCGAGCTGAAGGTCTCCGGCACCTGTGTCCGCGTCCCGGTCTTCACCGGCCACTCGCTCCAGGTCAACGCCCGTTTCGCCCGTCCGATCAGCGTCGAGCGGGCCAAGGAACTGCTGGCCGGCGCCCCCGGCGTCGCCCTCACCGAGGTCCCGACCCCGCTCCAGGCCGCCGGCCAGGACCCGTCCTACGTCGGCCGCATCCGCCGCGACGAGACGGTGGACAACGGCCTCGCCCTGTTCGTCTCCAACGACAACCTCCGCAAGGGCGCTGCGCTGAACGCGGTGCAGATCGCGGAGCTGGTGGCGGCAGAGCTGAGCGCGTAGGCGCCGCCGACACGCCAGAGGGGCGCCCACCGCTCGATCGGTGGGCGCCCCTTCGTCCGCTCCGCCCACCGGCGGTAAACGGACATCGCGTTCCGTGCAGGTCCCGTGGAAGGATGGCGCAACCGACACATAACGAGGAGATGACCGCGTGCCTGGCACAAACCTGACTCGCGAAGAGGCGCAGCAGCGGGCGAAGCTGCTCACCGTTGACTCGTACGAGATCGATCTCGACCTCTCCGGCGCGCAGGAGGGCGGCACCTACCGGTCCGTGACCACGGTGCGCTTCGATGTCGCAGAGAACGGCGCCGACTCCTTCATCGATCTCGTGGCCCCGACCGTCCACGAGATCACCCTGAACGGCGACCCGCTCGTCCCCGACGAGGTGTTCAAGGACTCGCGGATCGCCCTGCCGGCACTGCTGGAGGGGCGCAACATCCTCCGGGTCGTCGCCGACTGCGCGTACACGAACACCGGCGAGGGCCTGCACAAGTTCATCGACCCGGTCGACAACCAGGCCTACCTCTACACCCAGTTCGAGGTCCCCGACGCCCGCCGCGTCTTCGCGTCCTTCGAGCAGCCGGACCTGAAGGCGACCTTCCAGTTCACCGTGCGTGCGCCGGAGGGCTGGACCGTCATCTCCAACTCGCCCACCCCCGAGCCCAAGGACAACGTCTGGGTCTTCGAGCCGACCCCGCGGATCTCGACGTACATCACCGCCCTGATCGTCGGCCCGTACCACTCCGTGCACAGCGTGTACGAGAAGGACGGCCAGAGCGTCCCCCTCGGCATCTACTGCCGTCCCTCCCTCGCCGAGTACCTCGACTCGGACGCGATCTTCGAGGTCACCCGGCAGGGCTTCGCCTGGTTCCAGGAGAAGTTCGACTACGCGTACCCGTTCAAGAAGTACGACCAGCTGTTCGTGCCGGAGTTCAACGCGGGCGCGATGGAGAACGCGGGCGCGGTGACCATCCGCGACCAGTACGTCTTCCGGTCGAAGGTGACGGACGCGGCGTACGAGACGCGCGCCGAGACCATCCTGCACGAGCTGGCCCACATGTGGTTCGGTGACCTGGTCACCATGGAGTGGTGGAACGACCTGTGGCTGAACGAGTCGTTCGCCACGTACACGTCGATCGCCTGCCAGGCGGCCGCCCCCGAGTCGCGCTGGCCGCACGCGTGGACGACCTTCGCCAACTCCATGAAGACCTGGGCGTACCGGCAGGACCAGCTGCCGTCCACGCACCCGATCATGGCCGAGATCCGCGACCTGGACGACGTGCTCGTCAACTTCGACGGCATCACGTACGCCAAGGGCGCGAGCGTACTGAAGCAGCTCGTCGCCTACGTCGGTGAGGACGAGTTCTTCCGCGGCGTGCAGGCCTACTTCAAGCGGCACGAGTACGGCAACACCCGCCTGTCCGATCTGCTGGGCGCCCTGGAGGAGACCTCCGGCCGGGACCTGAAGACCTGGTCGAAGAAGTGGCTGGAGACCGCCGGCATCAACATCCTGCACCCGGAGATCGAGACGGACGCCGACGGTGTCATCACGTCCTTCGCGATCCGCCAGGAGGCCCCCGCCCTGCCCGCCGGCGCCAAGGGCGAGCCGGTCCTGCGCCCGCACCGCATCGCGGTCGGCCTGTACGACCTCGACGAGGACAGCGGCAAGCTGATCCGGGACGACGACGGCGGACGGATCGAGCTGGACATCGACGGTGAGCTGACCGCCGTACCGCACCTGGCCGGCCGGCGCCGACCCGCGGTGATCCTGCTCAACGACGACGACCTGTCGTACGCCAAGGTCCGCCTGGACGAGCAGTCGCTGGCGTTCGTGACCGAGCACCTGGGCGACTTCTCGGCGTCGATGCCACGGGCGCTGTGCTGGGCGTCGGCGTGGGACATGACGCGCGACGCCGAGCTCGCCACGCGGGACTACCTCTCCCTGGTCCTGTCGGGCATCGCCAAGGAGTCCGACATCGGCGTCGTGCAGTCGCTGCAGCGGCAGGTGAAGCTGGCCATCGACCTGTACGCCGCCCCGTCCACCCGCGAGGCGCTGCTCACCCGCTGGACCGACGCCACGCTGGCGCATCTGCGGGCAGCCGAGCCGGGCAGCGACCACCAGCTGGCGTGGGCGCGGGCATTCGCGGCGACCTCGCGCACGCCGGAGCAGCTGGACCTGCTGGAGGCGCTGCTGGACGGTTCGCAGACGATCGAGGGCCTGGTCGTGGACACCGAGCTGCGCTGGGCGTTCGTCCAGCGGCTGGCCGCGGTGGGCCGCTTCGACGAGGCGGAGATCGCGGGCGAGTACGAGCGGGACAGGACGGCAGCGGGTGAGCGGCACGCGGCGACCGCCCGGGCCGCGCGTCCGACGCCGGAGGCCAAGGCGGAGGCCTGGGCCTCGGTCGTGGACTCCGACAAGCTCCCGAACGCCGTCCAGGAGGCGGTGATCAGCGGTTTCGTCCAGACCGACCAGCGTGAACTGCTCGCCCCGTACACCGACAAGTACTTCGAGTCGGTCAAGGACGTGTGGGAGTCCCGCTCGCACGAGATCGCCCAGCAGATCGCGGTCGGCCTGTACCCGGCGGTCCAGGTCTCGGAGGAGACCCTGCGCAAGACGGATGCCTGGCTGTCCTCGGCCGAGCCGAACGCGGCCCTGCGCCGGCTCGTCTCGGAGTCGCGCGCGGGCATCGAGCGTGCGCTGAAGGCCCGGGCGGCGGACGCCGCGGCCGCGTAGCCGGTGCGAAAAGGCGGGTGACCGGTCCGGTCACCCGCCCCTTCGGCGATGGCAGAGCGCTCAGCGTCCGAGCGCGGCGGTCAGGGCCGTCTCCACGGCCGTGGCGTCCGCGTTCTCCGCCGCCCAGGCCACGTAGCCGTCGGGGCGGACCAGGACGGTCGTACGCCGGTCGCCTGCCCAGCTCTCCACGGTCAGGCGGTTCGTGCGGTCGCCGGACTCCTCGTAGGACCCGGCGGGGGTGATGAGGACGAAGCGGCCGCCGCGCAGGGCCTCGTAGAGGCGGCCGTTCTTGAGGGCGACGTCCGGGATGCGGGTGCCGGTCAGGCGGTGGGAGCCGCGGGGAGCCGCGTACTTGTAGCCGATGCCGGAGATCTGGGCCAGGGCCTTTTGCTGGGCGGGGCGGGCCAGGTTGACGAAGGCCGAGACGAGAGCGCGTGCTGCGCGCAGTACGGGGCTGTGCGCCCGCGCGAGCCGGACCAGCCCGCCGCTGCTGCGCAGCACCGCCTTGCCGACCGGGTGGCGCTCGGCCTCGTACGTGTCCAGGAGGCCCTCCGGCGCCCAGCCCTGGACGGCCGCGGCGAGCTTCCAGCCGAGGTTGGCCGCGTCCTGCAGGCCGGTGTTCATGCCCTGACCGCCGGCCGGGGAGTGGATGTGCGCGGCGTCGCCGGCGAGGAACACCCGGCCGACCCGGTACTTGGGCGCCTGGCGCTCGTCGCTGTGGAAGCGGGACAGCCAGCGGGCGTCGTGCATGCCGTAGTCGGTGCCCAGGGCGCGGCGGGTGATCTCCTTGACCTCGTCGAGGTCGAGCGGGGCGTCGTCGGACACCTCGTGGCGACGGTTCCAGCCCATGACGCGGTACCAGCCGTCGCCGAAGGAGGCGATCATCGCGAAGGCGTCGCCCTCGCCGTTGACGGTGAGCACGCCCTCGGGCTGCTGCGCGAGCCGGACGTCCGCCAGGATCAGGGACCTGATGACGGAGACGCCGGGGAACGGCAGGCCGATCGCCTCCCGTACAGCGCTGCGATGGCCGTCCGCGCCGACGACATACGCCGCGCGGTGGGTCACGACCGTCCCGTCCGAGCCGCGTACGTCGAGGTCGACGCCGGTGTCGTCCTGTCGCAGCCCCACGACCTCGCTCTCGTGGGCGAATTCGACCCCGAGCTCGCGGGCCCGCCGCTCCAGCAGCCGCTCGACCTCGTACTGCGGGGTGATGAGCAGGAACGGGAAGCGGGACGGCAGCGTGCCCAGGTCGAGGGCCAGGCGGCGGAAGAGTCGCAGTTCGGTGATGGTGGCGCCGGTGTCGATCAGCGGGTCGGCGAGGCCGCGGGCGTCGAGCTGCTCCAGGGTGCGGGCGTGCACACCGAAGGCGCGGGAGAGGTTGCTGATCTTGCGGGGGCGCCTTTCGAGGAGGGTGACGGGGACGCCGGCGGCGGCGAGGTCACCGGCCAGGAGCAGGCCGGTGGGGCCGGCGCCGACGACGATGACGGAGCGGGGGGTGCTGGTGCCGAGGTTGCCGTTCATTTTGACCTCCTGGGTGCCAACGCTTGTTGGCCAACGTCTGTTGGTCAACGCTTGTTGGCAACAGTAGGGCGCAGCGGCCGGAGATGTCAACGCTTGTTGGCCTACTTGTGTTGGCCTACGCTTGTTGGCATGAACGACAGCGACTCCAAGCCCGCCTCCCGCCGCTCCGACGCAACCCGCACCGCCATCCTCGACGCCGCCCGCGAGCGCTTCGCCGCCGACGGATACGAGCGGGCCACCATCCGGGCCATCGCCAGGGACGCGAACATCGACCCGTCGATGGTGATGCGCTACTACGGCAACAAGGAAGGCCTCTTCGCCGCGGCCGTCGCCATCGATCTCCAGCTGCCCGACCTCGGCGCGTTCCCCCGCGACGACGTCGGCCGCGCCCTCGTGACGCACTTCCTCGACATGTGGGAGGAGAACGAGGTGCTCACGGCCCTGCTCCGGGTCGGGGTGACCAACCAGGCCGGGGCCGAGCGGATGCAGGGCATCTTCCGGGACCAGTTGCTGCCGACCGCGCACCACGTCTGCCCCGACCCGGAACAAGTACCGATCCGGGCCGCACTCTGCGCGGCGCAGGTGCTCGGGCTGGCGCTCACCCGCTACGTCCTGCGGCTCCCGCCGGTCGTGGCGCTGGTCCGCGAGGAGATCGTGGCCTGGCTGGCACCGACGCTTCAGCGCTACCTCACCGCACCGAGCCCGTGAGCCCCTGAGTCACGCCCACGGAAACATGCCGAGGGCGCCGTTCCCGTCGGCGTACAGCGCTGTGCGCGTGCGTACGACGACGGGGACGGCGCCCTCGGGAGGTGCGCGGCGGGCTCGTGCGGAGCCCTGCGTCAGGCCTTCGAGCCGGCCTTGGTCGTGATGTTGGTGCTGGTCGTGTCCTTCTGCTTGTGCGACTTGTCCAGGACCATCACCAGCCCGGCGATGACCGCGAACAGCGCGAGCGGGGCAATGACGAACAGCCCCAGCGTCTCGATGACGCTCAGGCCCGTGCCGGGGTCGTCACCGTCGTCCGGGGTGAGCGCGAGCGCGGGGGACGTCATGAGCAGCATCATCAGCGTCGTACCGGCAGCCAGGGCGCCGGCGCGCGGGGCGTTCTTCTTGTCCACGGTGCCAACGTATCCAACGCCGGTTTGATACGCGCGTCCGGGGTGCCCTATGAGACCGGCGTCGGCTGATCAACACCGACCGACGTTCCCCCGCAGCACCTCGGCCAGCGCATGCAGCCGCGCCGACCCCGCCAGGTCCTCCAACGTCACCGGCCTCCCCTCCGCGTCCGCCACCGGCAGCCGCCAGTTCGGGTACTCGTCCCACGTCCCGGGAAGGTTCTGCGGGCGCCGGTCACCGACCCCGTCCGGCAGCCATACGCCGATCATCCGGGCGGGGGTGCGCAGCAGGAAGCGGTGGACGGCCTGGATCTCGGCCTCCTCCTCCGACGTAACCAGACCGCCGCCCGTGCCCCGCAGCAGGCCGAGCCGGGTGAGCAGGGCCAGCCATTCGCCGGTGTCGGCGGCGGCTTCGGCGCGCTCCACGTCGAGGGGGCGGGTGAGCAGGCCCAGGCGGTCGCGGAGTTCGACGTGTTCGCCGGTGAGACGGGCCGCGGTCGGCGGCAGGTCGTGGGTGGTGGCGGTGGCGAGGCAGTCGGCGCGCCAGCGTTCGGGGGGCAGGGGCCGGCCGTCGCCGTCCCAGTCGCGTTCGAACCAGAGCACCGACGTGCCGAGCACCCCGCGGTCGCGCAGCGTCTCCCGTACGCCGGGCTCGACGGTCCCCAGGTCCTCGCCGATGACCAGCGCCCCGGCCCGCGAGGCCTCCAGCACCAGCACGGCGAGCATGGCCTCGGCGTCGTAGCGGACGTACGTCCCTTCCGTCGGCGGCAGTCCGCGCGGCACCCACCACAGCCGGAACAGTCCCATCACGTGGTCGATGCGCAGCGCGCCGGCGTACCGGAACAGGCCCCGGAGCAGGCCCCGGAAGGGGGCGTAGCCCGCGGCGGCGAGCCGGTCCGGGCGCCAGGGCGGCAGGCCCCAGTCCTGGCCGCGGGCGTTGAAGGCGTCCGGCGGGGCGCCCACGGACATCCCGGCGGCGAAGTACTGCTGCTGCGCCCAGGCGTCGGCGCCC
This sequence comes from Streptomyces sp. NPDC059866, assembly GCF_042731325.1. Classification (NCBI taxonomy): domain Bacteria; kingdom Bacillati; phylum Actinomycetota; class Actinomycetes; order Kitasatosporales; family Streptomycetaceae; genus Streptomyces; species Streptomyces sp. NPDC059866. The sequence continues at coordinate 213,919 of NZ_JBHWJT010000004.1, forward strand.
TGGGGGTGCACGCCGACCGCGAGGTCGTGCACGATCCCGACCGGCATGCCCGCCTCGCGCGCACTGTGCTGGGCGGCGGTCAGCTGGGTGTCGGTGAGCCAGGCGAGGTACGAGAAGAAGTCGACGCGGCCCATCAACTCGCCGCGGGCGCGGGCGGTTTCCGTCGAGCGCGGGTCGCGCAGACCGGCGGGCCACCGGTGCCAGTCCGGGCCGTGCACCTCGGCCAGGGCGCACCAGGTGGCGTGGTCCTCCAGTGCCTGGCCCTGCTCGGCGAGGTAGTCGCAGTAGGCGACGCGTCTGCCGGGGCCGAGGGGCACGTCGCGCAGGAGCTCCAGCGCCTCCCGTTTCAGCTCCCACACCGCGTCGCGGTCGATCAACGCGCCCTTCTCCAGCACCGTTTCCCGCAGCCGTTCGGCCCGCTCGGTCAGCGCCCGCACACGCTCGCGGTCCCCGATGTACGCGAACTCGGGGACGGCCTCGACGCGCAGGTGGACGGGGTCGGGGAAGCGGCGGGAGGAGGGGCGGTAGGGGGAGGGGTCGGTGGGGGCGCCGGGCACGGCCGCGTGCAGCGGGTTGACCTGGACGAATCCGACGCCGAGGGCGCGGCCGGCCCAGGCGGTGAGTTCCGCGAGGTCACCGGCGTCACCCATGCCCCAGGAGCGGTGCGACAGGAGGGAGTAGAGCTGGACGAGGAGTCCGTACGAGCGTCCCGTGGGCGTGGGCAGGCGGGCCGGGGCGACGACCAGGTGGGTCTCGGCCGTACGGCCGTCAGGGGCCACGGCCGTCAACCGGTGGATGCCGAGTGGGAGTTGCTCGGCGGAGGCGCGGGTCTCGCCCTGCTCGGTCTCGATCCGCAGCCGGGTTCCCGCGGGCAGCGTCGCGAGGGCGTCCGGCGCGGCGGTGCCCCAGCACACCACCGTCGGCGGCAGCAGCCGTTCGTCCAGTTCCCGGCGCCGGGCGGCGAGCGCGGTGCGCACGGCCTCGGGGGTGCCGGCGTCGACGCCGAGGGCGCCCAGGGTGCGGACGACCGCGGCAGCCGAGGCGGTGACCGTACGGTCCGGGGAGGGACTGTAGGAGGTGGCGACGCCGTGCAGCTCGGCGAGCCTGCACAGGTCTTCGTCGGGGGGTTCGCCCGGGCGGGATGCGGTCATCTACGGCCTCGTGGTGTCGGCGTCCGGGGCGGCGAGCGGCGGCTCGCTGGTGAGGGGCTCGGCGTCGGGCAGCGGGGGCTCGCTGGTCAGCGGGGCCTGGGCGCAGGCTCCTTCCGCGCTGAACATGCACAGATGGAGGTCCTCGGCGTGGGCGGAGAGGTCCGCCGGGCGTTTGGAGCGTTCGGACAGGGCCGAGAGCAGCAGGTGTGCGGATGCGGCCACGGTGGCCTCCTTGTTCGGCAACGGGTTCATCGCAGCCCTACCCAGCGAACGCGAAGCCAGACGCCCCACGACCGACAATGCCCTTCTCGTCACATTCGTGCGTTCCGGTGGCGAACCGAGCCTGCTCAGACCGTCCGGTTTTTTTCCGTGCCAACTATTCACTCAGTACATGTACTCAGTACATAATGATCTCCATGAGCACCCGCCACATCCTGCTCGGACTGCTCGCCACGGGTCCCAGCCACGGCTACGACCTGAAGCGACGGCACGACGAGCGCTTCCCACAGGCTCGTCCGCTGGCCTACGGGCAGGTGTACACGACCCTGCAACGCCTGGTCCGCGACGGTCTCGCGGAGGTCGACGGCACCGACTCGGACGGCGGCCCCGAGCGCACCAAGTACCGCTCGACGGCCGACGGAGAGCGCGAACTGGCCCACTGGGCCGGGGAGGTCGCCCCGCCCGCGCCGTTCGTCACGAACGAGATCTTCGCCAAGGTCGTCGTCTCGATCCTGTCCGGCGGCGATCCCGCCGCCTATCTGCACGCCCAGCGCACCGCCCATATGGAGCGCATGCGGCAGCTCACGGCGGTCAAGACCGGCCCGGGCGCCGACCTCGCGACCGTTCTCTCGGCGGACTACGCCCTCAACCACCTCGACGCCGACCTCCGTTGGATGACCACCACGGCGGCCCGGCTCACCACCCTGACCGCGGAGGTCGACTCAGCATGAGCAACCCAGTGCCGCTGCTCGCGGCCCGTGACCTCACCAAGGCGCACGGCAGGACCGAGGCCCTGCGCGGCGCCTCGGTCGAACTGCAGGCCGGCGAGATACTCGCCGTCACCGGCGCCAGCGGCAGCGGAAAGTCGACGCTGCTGCACTGCCTCGCCGGGATCGTCCGGCCCGACGGGGGCTCGGTGTCGTACGGCGAGGAGCACATCGACCGACTTCCGGAGCGGCGGCTCAGCGAGCTCAGGCGCACCGAGTTCGGTGTGGTGTTCCAGTTCGGGCAGCTGATCCCCGAGCTCACGGCCCTGGACAACGTGGCGCTGCCGCTGATGCTGGGCGGCGCCGGGCGCAGACAGGCGCAGGAGCGGGCGGGCGAGTGGCTGGAGCGGTTCGGGGTGCGCGGGCAGGGCGCGCTGCGGCCGGGCGAGATGAGCGGCGGGCAGGCGCAGCGGGCCTCACTGGCCCGCGCCCTGGTCACCGGGCCGAAGGTCGTCTTCGCGGACGAGCCGACGGGCGCGCTGGACTCGCTGGCGAGCGAGCAGGTGATGACGGCCCTGGTGCACACGGCCCGCGAGTCCGGCACGTCGGTGCTGCTGATCACGCACGATGCGCAGGTGGCGGCGTACGCGGACCGCGAGGTGACGCTGAGCGACGGGACCGTGGCTCGCGCGGAGGTGGCCGCATGAGGGCCGAGATCCGGCTGGCCTGGCTGCTCACGCGGGGATCCGACCGGCGCGAGTGGTGGCGGGTCGCGCTGACGGCGTTCGGCGCGCTGCTCGCTACCGGGTTCGCGCTGGCGGCGGTGACGCTGGCCGCGCTGCGCGGCCACCATCGGGTGCCGTTCGCGAACGGACTGCTGGACAACCAGGGCGAGCGTGGGGGTGTGGTCGTCGCGCTGCTGCTTCTGCTGATCCCGGTCTTCGGGTTCCTCGGCCAGTGCGCCCGGATCGGCGCGGTCCACCGGGACCGGCGGCTGGCCGGGCTGCGGCTGGCCGGCGCCTCGCCGTGGCAGGTGCGGCGGATCGCGGCTACCGAGGCGGGGCTGGCCTGCCTGGTGGGCTCGGCGGTCGGGACGGTGTTCTCGGTGCTGCTTCTGCTGGTGGCGTGGGAGGTGCCGAGCGGCTACGCGTGGGCCGGGATCGCGGTGGTGGCGGCGGCCGTGCCGGTGACCGGTGCCCTGGTGAGCGTGCTGGCGCTGCGCCGGGTGGTGGCCTCGCCGCTGGGCCGGGTACGCCGGGTGCGGCCGCAGTCCCGTCCGGGGGTGATGTTCCTGCTGGCGGTACTGCTGTTCGCGGGGGTGGCGCTCGGGTCGTACGCCGTCGTGTCCGACTCGGGCAACCGGTCCACCCCCTCCGCGCCCCTGCTGGTCTTCACCCTGCTGATCGTGACGGGGACGGCCGCACTGTGGCTGGTCGGCGCCACCGCCCGGCTGACCGGACGGCTGCTCGCGTCGCGCACCGACCGCCCGGCGGTGCTGATCGCGGCGGAACGGCTGCGCGACGACCCGTGGGCGGCCGCCCGTACGCATGCGGCGGTGCTGCTGGTGACGATGGTGGGGACGGCCTTCGTGGGAATCCGGCAGGTGCTGCTGGAGGTACTGCACTCGGACAAGCAGCTGTCCGAGGACGCCTCCTACTACACCACCGGCCTCGACCTGACGGCCGCCGCCATCGCCGTGGCCCTCGCGATCACGCTCTCCTCGCTCGCCGTCGGCACGGCCGAGTCCCTGGCCACCCGCCGCCGGGGGCTGGCCGCGCAGGCCGCCGCCGGGGTGCCGCAGGCGGTGCTCGGCCAGGCTCTGCTGCTGGAGACCGCGCTGCCGCTGGCACCGGCGGTGCTCCTCGCGGGCGCCGGAGGCATGGCGATCGGCACCGGGTACGCCGGCTTCGCCGACGGCGGCGGCTGGTCGACGCCGTGGGCCGCGCTGCTGGTGCCGGCCGGCGTGTACGCCGCCTGCCTGCTGGCGGCGGTCACCTCCCTGCCGCTGCTGCGGCGGTCGGTGCGGCCGGGGGAGCTTCGGTACGCATAGGACAGGACAGGCCACGCCTACGGGACCGGGGTGACGGAGGTCTCCCCGGTCCCGTAGGCAGGCCCGCTGCCGGGACATGCAAAAGCCCGGATCGTCAGGCGGAAATGCCGTCGATCCGGGCCAAGGCGTCGTCCGCGCCGTACGGCTGCAAGTACGGCAGCCAGCGCGGATCCCTATGGCCGGTCCCGATGATGCGCCAGGCCAGGCCGGTGGGCGGGGCGGGTTTGTGCCGCAGCCGCCAGCCGATCTCGCCGAGGTGACGGTCGGCCTTGACGTGGTTGCAGCGACGGCAGGACGCAACCACGTTGTCCCAGACGTGCTTGCCCCCGCGTGAGCGCGGGATGACGTGGTCGACGCTGGTTGCGACGCCACCGCAGTACATGCACCGGCCCCCGTCGCGCGCGAACAGCGCTCGACGGGTCAATGGAACGGGTCCCCGATAGGGGACCCGGACGAATCGCTTGAGCCGGACCACGCTGGGTGCGGGGACTGTGACGGTTGCGCTGTGCATAAAGGCGCCGGACTCCTCGAGGCATACGGCCTTGTTCTCGAGGACGAGGACGAGCGCGCGGCGGAGCGGTACGACGCCGAGCGGCTCGTACGACGCGTTGAGGACCAGGACGTGCGGCACGGATGCCTCCTTGTACGCCGGCGGCGCGTGGCTCGCGCCGGGACGATCTGCAGTCAGTCTCCCCTCATGCCTGGTGAAAGCGCCACCATGTCCCGGTAACGGGCTGGGAGTGTTTTCGACCACATCCGATTCCTCCCCCGGATCACGACCACTTCATTCCCCCTCCTGGTGTCACTGCTCGTCCCACCTGGTGTTCGTCTGGTCTGTTCATCCCCACGGGGACGCCGTCTCTCCCTCGAACATCGCAACGATCCCCGCACGATGCCCCGATAGTGTGGTGAATCCGCCCGCCCGGTGACCTTTCCGTGACCTTGACCACCTTCACGACCTTGAACTGTGACCGCCGTACCGGGGGCGGACCGCTGCACCTGGAGGTACCTGCTGTGTCGCCCTTCTCGGACCTGCTCGCCGCCGGTTCGTCGCCGTCGCCGTCCCCGTCGGAGACGGCCCCGTCCGTTCCCTCTCTCCGGGACGCCCAGGAGAGTGCCACGAACGCCGCCGGCTGGGTCGAGGAGAACTGGTCGACCTGGCTCGCGATCGGCCTCAGGGTGCTGCTGATCGTGGTGATCGCGACGGTGCTGCGGGTGGCGGTACGGCGGGCGATCACCAAGCTGATAGACCGCATGAACCGCACCGTGCAGGCGGTGGACGGTACGGCGATCGGCGGTCTGCTGGTGAACGTGGAGCGCCGCCGGCAGCGTTCCCAGGCGATCGGCTCGGTGCTGCGCTCGGTGGCGAGCTTCCTGATCCTCGGCACCGCGGGCCTGATGATCCTCGCCACCTTCGAGATCAACCTGGCGCCGCTGCTGGCGTCCGCGGGTGTCGCGGGCGTCGCGATCGGTTTCGGCGCGCGCAACCTCGTCACGGACTTCCTGTCCGGCGTGTTCATGATCCTGGAGGACCAGTACGGCGTCGGCGACTCCATCGACGTGGGCGTCGCCTCGGGCGAGGTCGTCGAGGTCGGCCTGCGCGTGACCAAGCTGCGCGGCGACAACGGGGAGATCTGGTACGTCCGCAACGGCGAGGTCAAGCGCGTCGGCAACCTCTCCCAGGGCTGGGCCACGGCCGGCGTCGACGTCACGGTCCGCCCCTCGGAGGACCTCGACCACGTCAAGGCCGTGCTCACCGAGGTCGGCGAGGCGATGAGCAAGGAGGACCCCTGGAACGAGATGCTGTGGGGCCCGGTCGAGATCCTGGGCCTGGACAGCGTCCTGCTCGACTCGATGGTCGTCCGCGTCTCCGCCAGGACCATGCCGGGCAAGTCCCTCACCGTCGAACGCGAGCTGCGCTGGCGTATCAAGCGCCGTTTCGACAGCGAGGGCATCCGCATCGTCGGCGGCCTGCCGCTGCAGCAGGAGACGGAGGCGGACACCGACCCGACGGCGGGGATGGCGGCCCCGTCGGCGTACGCCAACACGACGTCCCCGCAGGCCCAGGCGGCCACGCCGCTGACGCCGCCGAGCGTGACGAAGTAGCGGAACGGTTCAGCACACTCGTTCGAGTGAACGGTCGGGCATTCCGGGATCGCACGTGAGCCGCGTACTCCATGGTTCTGCCGGGGCACCCAGCACGGGCGTAGCCTGGCAGCGACGCGACGAGGAGATTCAGCGATGACCGCCGACCCCATCCCGGAGCAGGCCGTGAAGCCGAAGCAGGACCCCATCGATCTGTTGATCGCGATCGAGGAGGCGTCCGTGGCGCCGACTCGGCCCGAGTACGTCGAGGGGATGGCCATCGTGCCGCCGCAACCGAACGACCACCACAACGACGGAGCCGGGGAGCTGTACTACCAGTTCCGAGCTGCCGGGGTCCGTCTGGCCGGCTTCAACAACGGCTACCGCGCCGCCCACAAGGACGGCAGCACCATGGCCTTGGTGGTCCCCGACTTCTATGTCCGCCGCCGTCGACCGTCCGAGCTCGACGAGGCTTACTCCAAGGCCAACAAGGGTTGGTACCCCATCGACATGCTCGCTCTGGTCGGCGAGATCACCTCCACCAACCATGAAACGGACACAGGCCCCAAACTCCGCGCCTACGCCGCTGCGGGCGTTCCGGTCTACGTCCTCATCGACCGTCACTCCAAGACGGCTCACTGCTACACAGACCCCGTCCTCCCCGGCGACGACCCCACCGAGGCCTACTACGCAACCGACGACAAGGTCAACTTCGGTGAGCCGCTCCCCCTGCCTACGCCCTACCCCACCCTGGATACCAAGCCCTTCGTCGACAACTGACCACCAGTTCCCTCCCGCCCCTGAGTAACGACTACGTTGCCCGGGGGCGTTCGCTGTTGACGCTCCATCGGCGCCTCGCCCAAAGGGGTTGACAGACCGTATGAAACTCACCGTCGTAGGCGGCGGCTCCACCTACACCCCCGAACTCGTCGACGGCTTCGCCCGGCTCAGGGACACCCTGCCCATCGAGGAACTGGTCCTCGTCGACCCGGCGGCGGACCGTCTGGACCTGGTGGGCGGCCTGGCCCGCCGTATCTTCGCCCGCCAGGGGCACGACGGGCGGGTCGTCACCACCTCCGACCTGGACGCGGGCGTCGAAGGCGCCGACGCGGTCCTGCTCCAGCTCCGCGTGGGCGGCCAGGCGGCCCGCGAGCAGGACGAGACCTGGCCGCTTCAGTGCGGCTGCGTCGGCCAGGAGACGACCGGCGCGGGCGGCCTGGCCAAGGCGCTGCGCACGGTCCCGGTCGTTCTCGACATCGCCGAACGGGTGCGTCGTACCAACCCCGACGCCTGGATCATCGACTTCACCAACCCCGTCGGCATCGTCACCCGTGCCCTGCTGAAGGCCGGTCACAAGGCGGTGGGGCTGTGCAATGTGGCGATCGGGCTCCAGCGGAAGTTCGCCGCACTGCTGGGCGTCGCCCCGGCCGACATCCACCTCGACCACGTGGGCCTCAACCACCTCACCTGGGAGACGGGCGTACGCGTGGACGGCGAGAACGTCCTGCCCGAGCTGCTCCGCGAGCACGGCGACGCGATCGCCGCGGACCTCCGGCTGCCGCGCGCCCTGCTGGACCGCCTGGGCGTGGTCCCCTCCTACTACCTGCGCTACTACTACGCGCACGACGAGGTCGTACGGGAGCTGCGCACCAAGCCCTCGCGGGCGGCCGAAGTGGCTGCGATGGAACGGGAGTTGTTGACGACGTACGGCGATCCCGCGCTCGACGAGAAGCCGGCGCTGCTGGCCCGGCGGGGCGGCGCCTACTACTCCGAGGCGGCGGTGGACCTGGCGGCGGCGCTGCTGAGCGGCGCGGGAAGCCCGTACCAGGTGGTGAACACCCTCAACCGGGGCACCCTGCCCTTCCTGCCGGACGACGCGGTGATCGAGGTGCAGGCGGCGGTGCGGGCCGAGGGCGGGCCGGCTCCGCTGCCCGTCGCCACCGTGGACCCCCTGTACGCGGGTCTCATGGCGAACGTGACGGTGTACGAGGACCTGGCGCTGGAGGCGGCCCTGCGCGGCGGCCGCGACCGGGTCTTCCGGGCGCTGCTCGCGCATCCCCTCATCGGCCAGTACGAGTACGCCGAGACCCTCACCGACCAGCTGATCGCACACAACCGGGAGCACCTCGCGTGGGCCTGACCGCAGCCGTCCTCGCCGTCGACGCGGGCAACAGCAAGACGGACGTCGCGGTCGTGGCGGCCGACGGAACCGTGCTCGCCGAGGCCCGCGGCGGCGGTTTCCGGCCGCCGGCCGTGGGTGTCGAGGCGGCGACGGACGCCCTCGCCGAGGCGGTGGAACGTGCCTGGGCCATGGCCGGAGTCACCTCCGTCACGCACGTCTCCGCCTGTCTCGCCAATGCCGACTTCCCCGTCGAGGAGGAGCGGTTGACGGCCGCGCTGCACACGCGCGCGTGGGGGACGACCGTCGAGGTGCGCAACGACACGTTCGCGATCCTGCGGGCCGGTGTCCCCGAGCCGCGCGGGGTGGCCGTCGTGTGCGGCGCGGGCATCAACTGCGTGGGCATGCGCCCCGACGGCCGCACCGCCCGTTTCCCTGCCGTCGGGCGTATCTCCGGGGACTGGGGCGGAGGTTGGGGACTCGCCGAGGAGGCGCTCTTCCACGCGGCCCGCGCGGAGGACGGGCGCGGCAGCCCCACCGAGCTGGCCCGGACCCTGCCCGCGCACTTCGGGCTGGACTCCGTGTACGCCCTGATCGAGGCACTGCACCTGGAGCGGCTGGAACCCGCGCGGCGCCACGAACTGACGCCGGTTCTGTTCGCCACGGCGGCCGGCGGCGACCCGGTCGCCCGTGCGATCGTCGACCGGCTCGCCGACGAGGTCGTGACCATGGCGACGGTGGCGCTGACCCGGCTGGACCTGCTGGCCGAGGAAACCCCGGTGCTGCTCGGTGGCAGCGTCCTCGCCGCCCGGCACGCCCGACTCGACGACCGCATCCGGGACTTGCTGGGCGCCCGGGCGCCGAAGGCCGTCCCCCGCGTGGTGACGGCGAGCCCGGTGCTGGGGGCGGCGCTGCTGGGGCTGGACCGGATCGGCGCGGGAGGGCGGGTGCAGGCGCGGCTGCGGGCGCACTTCGAGGGCTGACCGCCGGATCGGTGGAACCGAACCGATTCCACCGGCGTATTCATGGGCAGGGGGCGGTGCGGGGCGCTCCGCGGTGCGCCGAAATACGCTTCACCGCACTGCGATCCGATCAAGATCGGGGCAAGGCCGGTGCGGATGTCAGTCCCGGCAGCGATACTGGCGGCGACGGATGACCATGGGGGAGGTCAAGAGTGACACAACCGCCGAAAAGCAGCACGGCACCACCGGGCCCGGCGTCGGGCTCCGGCCTGCCCACGATGCCGGGCATCCCGCCGCAGCCCACCTCCACGGGCTCCCCCGCTTCCCCGGCACCCGCCGGGGAGCCGCCCCGCCGCACCGCGTTCGCCGAGGGCGTGGACCGGGTGCGCGCCGCCGCGACCACCGAGCCGGGCCGGCTGCGCATCATCGGCGCCGTCCTCGCCCTGCTGGTCGTCTCCTTCGGCGCGGTGACCGCCTGGCAGGCCACCGACCGGGCGTCCGCCGCCGACGACGTCCTGCACAAGAGCCAGCCCCTCAGCTCCGCCGCGGCCGACATCTACCGTTCCCTCGCCGACGCCAACACCGCGGCGTCCAGCGGTTTCCTGGCGGGCGGTCAGGAGACGAAGACCTCCCGCGACCGCTACGAGAGGGGCATCCGCACGGCGGCGGCCAAGCTCGTCACGGCCGCCAACAACTCCGACCCCGGCTCCCCGTCCGCCGCGACGATCGCCGAACTCAACCGGCTCCTGCCGCAGTACAAGGGCCTCATCGAACGCGCCCGCGCCAACAACCGCCAGGGCTACCCGCTCGGCGGCGCCTACCTGCGCTACGCGAACGACACGATGCAGAACGAGATGCTCCCGGCGGCCGAGGACCTCTACAAGTCGGAGAACGAGCGGCTGCGCGGCGACTACGCGGACGCCACGCCCTACCCGTGGGCGGCCATCGCCCTCGGCATCGTCGCCCTCGCGGCCCTCGCCTGGGCGCAGCACCGCAACTACCGGCGCACGAACCGGGTCCTGAACCACGGCCTGGTCGCCGCCGGCGCCGCCACCACCGTGGTCCTGCTCTGGCTCGTCGTCGGCCACAGTGTCGCCCGCGCCGGCCTCAACGACTCCTACGACCACGGCGTCCGCTCGCTGAACGTCCTGCACGACGCCCGCATCGCCTCCCTCAAGGCGCGTGGCAACGAGAACCTCACCCTGGTCAGCCGGGGTGCGGAGACGGTCGAGGTCAAGCCGGGCGAGTTCCAGGACAAGTTCGACGTCGCCTACAAGGAGTCGATGCAGGACCTGGCCGAGGGCCTCACCGCGGCGCAGTCCCTCGCCGACGACCGGTCCGGCGAGCAGCCCGTGCGGTCGGCGGTGGGCAACATGGACGAATGGCAGGACCGCCACCAGCAGGCCCGTGCCGCCGACGACGCGGGTGACTACCAGGCGGCGCTGAACAAGGTCATCGGCGCGAAGAGCGACAAACCCACGGGCGAGTGCTTCGACAACGTCGACAAGAACCTCGACACCGCCCTGAAGCACGAACAGCGTGAGTTCCAGCAGGCCGCGGGCGACGGCCTGGACGCGATGACCGGCCTGTCGGCCGGCGCGGCCGCCCCTGCGGTGCTGGGCGCGGCCGGCGCGGTGCTCGGCATCGGCCGCAGGCTTTCGGAGTACCGGTGAAAGGGGGCGTGACGATGCATGCACGACGTTTGCGGGCCAGCCTGAAGGGCTGGGGCGGCGTGGGCGCGATGGCCGTCGTCTGCGCCCTCGCCGTGGCCTTCGCGCTGCTGCTGCCGCACACCCGGCCGGCCGGCGACGGCAGCACGGGCGTCGGTGGCCAGGGCGTGGCCGACGGGTCGCACGCGAAGGCCGAGGAGTGCAAGGACCCCGAGGACCAGAGCCTGTCCCCGTCGACGGCCGAGGGCGCGTCGATCGCGACGATCAAGAAGCGCGGCTATGTCTCGGTGGGCGTCGACCAGAACAGCTACCGCTGGGGCTACCGCAACCCGAACAGCACGGCGAAGGACGTCGAGCTGGAGGGCTTCGACATCGACCTCGCCCGCCGGATCGCCGAGGACCTGCTGGGCGATGCGGACAAGATCCGGTTCAAGGCCATCCCCACCAACCAGCGCATCCCCGCGATCCAGAGCGGGCAGGTCGACATGGTGGTGCGCACGATGACCATCAACTGCGACCGACTGGAACAGGTGGCCTTCTCCGCCCCGTACTTCCTGACCGGCCAGCAGGTCCTCGCGCCCACCTCCTCGACGATCGAGGGCTACGACGAGACCCTCGCCGACCAGAAGATCTGCTCGGCGAAGGGCTCCACGGCGTACGACAAACTGGACGCGGACCGGAAGGCCGGCCGGCTGCCCGCCTCCACCGACATCTCCGTCACCGTTCCCAACCAGCTCGACTGCCTGGTCCGGCTCCAACTCGGCCAGGTCGACGCGGTGGTGACGGACGGCGCGCTCGCCGCGAGCCAGGCCGCGCAGGACCCCACGGTGGAGCTGAAGGGCGACCGCTTCACCACGGAGTACTACGGCGTGGCGATGAAGAAGGACGCCGACGATCTGGTACGCCGGGTCAACCGAATACTGGAGGACTACCGCGAGGACGGCGGCTGGAAGCGGTCGTACGGCACATGGCTGTCGGCCACGCTGGGCAGTGACTCGGAGTCGGCGACTCCGCCCCGGCCCACCTACGCATGACCGGCCGTCGGCAGACGGCCGGATGAAGGACGGCCGACGGCACACACCGGCACACGCCGGCACGGAACACACCAGCAACGAGAGGTGATCGATGGGCGTCGCGGGAGCCTCCGGTCCGGTAATGGACCGGGACGAGGTGGACCGTGCGCTGGCGCGGCTCGGCGCGGAACACGAGGCCATCGAGACCTCGCTCCTCGCCCTGCAGGACCACGCGGGCCGCCGACTCCTCGAGGGCGCCGAGCTCACCGGCACGACCAAGGAGCGCTGGGCGGCCGCGGAGGCGTCGATCACGCTGCTGTGGGCGTACTTCGACGCGTACACGGGCGCGTTGCGCTCCGCCCGCGAGATCCGCGCCCGCCGCCGCTGGTCCAGCCGCGAGGACCTGCTGGAGCTGACCGAGCTGCTGCGCGGCGAGTCCGTCATGGTCGCCGGCAGCGCCGCGGCCACGGCGAACGCGCCCACACTGCACGGCACGGGCAAGCTCAGCCAGCAGTTCTCGCTGGCCGGGCTGGTGGACCGGATGAACGAGCTGTACGCGACGTCGCTGGACATGGTCGTCGCCGCCGACGCGGTGTGGTCCGCGCTGCCCGCGCGGATCGATTTACTGGCCGCCGAGCTCCAGCGCACCCGCAGGCTCGCGCACTCCGTCGGCGTGCGCCCCGGCGAGCACCCGGCGGGCGACGACCTGGAGCGCATCACGCGCACGCTGACGAAGCTGCGCGAAGAGGTGGTCTCCGATCCGCTGGCGTTCTGGCTGCCCGCCGAGGGCAGTTCGGCACCGGGCGGCGGCAGACCGGACACCACGGTGTACGACCGTGAGGCGCGCGCCCTGGAGGAGGTGCGCCGGGAGATCGACGCCGTACTGACGGTCCGCCAGGATGCCGAGCAGCGGCTGATCAAGCTGCGGGACGTGCTGTCCCGGGCCGACCGCACGCTCGCCGAGGCCCGCACCGCGCGCGGCGAGGTCCTCGCCAAGATCGCCGCCACGGAGGTGCCGGTCGTCAGCGGACCGCCGACCGCACTTCAGGAGCAGCTGGCGGCGGCCGCCGAGTACCGCAGACAGGCCCAGTGGCACCGGCTGTCGCCGCTCCTGGAGTCCCTGGAGCAGAAGGCCGAGGACGAACTGCTGCGCGCCCGCGAGTCGTTGACCGCCGTCACCGCACCCCTGGCGGTCCGTGCGGAGCTGCGCGGCCGTCTGGACGCGTACAAGGCGAAGGTCGCCCGGCACGGACTGGCCGAGGACCCGCTGCTGATCGAGCGGTACGACGCGGCGCGCCGCATGCTGTGGAGCGCACCCTGCGACCTGCGGGTCGCCGAACAGGCCGTGCAGCGCTACCAGCAGACGGCGGCCGATCTGCTCGGCACCGCCCCGCGGGTGCCGGGGCAGGCGGGGCCGCAGGACCGCAGGGGGCCGGGCGCGGTGAGCGACAAGGGGGATGCAGCGAGATGAGTGAGGCACAGCAGTCCTGCCAGCGGCCCGGCTGCGAGGGGTCGTACGAGGACGTCGGCGGTGGTGAGCTCTACTGCGACACCTGCGGCCTGGCGCCGGTGGTGTCCGCCAGCGGCATGGTCGCATCGCCGCCCACCGGGATCACGGGCGGCGGCCGGGGCTCGCGCGGTTCGGCGGGCAGCGGCAGCTCACGTTCCAGTGCGCGCAGTTCGCGTACGTCGTCGCAGTCGTCGAAGTCCCGCCGCTCGGTGTCGGGGCGGCTGTCGCGCGCGCTGTCGGGCCGTTCGACGGGCCGCTCGGTGTCGGTGCGCAGCTCCGGCTCCACCGCCGGTTCCTCCGGCCGTGGCCGGCTGGGTGCCGGGCTGGTCCAGGTGCCGCAGGTTCCGCGCCCCGACCCGCGCGCGATGGTCCTGGACAACCCGGAGGTGCCGGAGCGCAAGCGGTTCTGCTCGCGCTCGGACTGCGGGGCGCCGGTGGGCCGCGCCCGCGGGGACCGTCCCGGGCGCACCGAGGGCTTCTGCACCAAGTGCGGCCACCCGTATTCGTTCGTCCCGAAGCTGAAGGCCGGCGACGTCGTGCACGGCCAGTACGAGGTCGTGGGCTGCCTCGCGCACGGCGGCCTGGGCTGGATCTACCTCGCCGTCGACCGGGCGGTGTCGGACCGTTGGGTCGTGCTGAAGGGCCTGCTCGACACCGGCGACCAGGACGCCATGGCCGCCGCGATCTCCGAGCGGCGCTTCCTCGCCGAGATCGAGCACGCCAACATCGTGCGGATCTACAACTTCGTCGAGCACCTCGACCAGCGCACCGGCTCCCTCGACGGCTACATCGTCATGGAGTACGTCGGCGGCAAGTCCCTCAAGGAGATCGCGAACGCCCGCCGCACTCCGGAGGGCCGACGCGACCCGCTGCCGGTGGAGCAGGCCTGCGCGTACGGCATCGAGGCGCTGGAGGCCCTCGACCACCTGCACAGCCGCAACCTGCTGTACTGCGACTTCAAGGTCGACAACGCCATCCAGACCGAGGACCAGCTCAAGCTCATCGACATGGGCGCGGTGCGCCGCATGGACGACGACGAGTCGGCGATCTACGGCACGGTCGGCTACCAGGCACCGGAGGTCGCGGAGGCCGGCCCGTCGGTGGCGTCCGACCTGTACACGGTGGCCCGCACCCTGGCCGTCCTCACCTTCGACTTCCAGGGCTACACCAACGTCTACGTCGACTCCCTGCCCGACCCCGACAACATCGAGGTCTTCCGCCAGTACGAGTCCTTCTACCGGCTCCTGGTCCGCGCCACCGACCCCGACCCGGCCCGCCGGTTCGCCTCCGCGCAGGAGATGTCGGAGCAGCTGACGGGGGTGCTGCGCGAGGTCGTGTCGCTGCAGACGGGCCGGGCACGGCCGTCACTGTCGACGCTGTTCGGACCGGAACTGCGGGTGACGGACACGGAGTTGTTCCCGCCGCTGGAGGGTGAGGTGTCGCGGCTCGGGGCGCGGGTCGTACGGGCGCGGAAGCAGCAGCCTCAGCTCACCGGCGCCGCGCCGAGCACCACGGCCGGCCTCGTCAAACCCGTCGGTACCGCTGCCGCCGCCCTCGCGCTGCCCGTCCCCCGCGTCGACCCGGGCGACCCCAACGCCGGTTTCCTCGCGGGCCTGATGGCGACCGCCCCGGCCGAGCTGCTCAGTGCGCTGGCCGCGGCGCCGGCCCCGTCGATCGAGACGCGGCTGCGGCAGATCCGGGCGTGGCTGGAGAACGACGACTCCGCCGCCGCACTGGACGCCCTGCGCACCCTGGAGACGGAGCGGCCCGACGACTGGCGGGTGGTCTGGTACCGGGGTGTGACCGCGCTGGTCACCGGCGACCACGAGGGAGCCGCCCTCGCCTTCGACGCGATCTACGACGCCTTCCCCGGCGAGACGGCACCCAAGCTCGCGCTCGGCCTGTGCGCGGAGGTGCTCGGCCAGCTCGACAACGCCGCCGAGTACTACCGCCTGGTGTGGTCGACCGACCCGAGCTATGTGAGCGCCGCCTTCGGCCTGGCCCGCGTCCAGCTCGCGACCGGCGACCGGCGCAGCGCCGTGACGACGCTGGAGTCGGTGCCGGAGTCGTCCATCCACTACACGGCGGCCCGGGTGGCGGCCGTGCGCGCCCGGCTCCGGCAACGCACGGCGGTCGGCTCCGACGTACCCTTCCTGGAGGATCTGAGCGCCGCCGCCGGGCAGGTGGAGGCGCTGGATGAGTACCGCCTGGATCCGACGCGCCGCGAGCAGTTGGTCACGGAGGTGCTCGGCTGTGCCCTGGACTGGATACTCTCCGGTGGCCAGGGATCCGTCCCTCCCCCGCACCCGGCCCCGGCCGGACGGGGGGACCCCCATGCCGCCGGGGGACGGACGCTGCTCGGCAGCGGCCTGGACGAACGAGGCCTGCGCTTCGGCCTGGAGCGTTCGTACCGCACGCTGGCCCGGCTGGCGCGGGGCGGCGAGGAGAGGATCGACCTGGTGGAACGTGCCAACCGTTACCGCCCCCGGACATGGGTGTAGTTGATGTCGCAGATGCCCCAGCAGGCCGCCTTGTCGAGGTGTCCGAGCTGCGAGGAGCCGCTCGAGTCGGGTGACCGTTTCTGCGGTGCCTGCGGATACGACCTGTCCGCCGTACCGCCACGGCCGGACGACGGCCCGACGCTCACCCTGAACGGCTCGGGAACCCCGGCTGTGGTGCCGCCGGCCGGCTGGCCCGTCGCCGCCGGCGCGGACAGCTCCGCCGCACCCCCCGCGGTACATCTGCCGGCGGACCTCCCGGGCCCGGACTCGGGCGGTGCTCCCCTGTCTCCGGCCACACCGCCCCCGACCGCGACCGGCGTCCGCTTCGACCGCTCCCGGGAACCCGAGGAGTACCCCCTCCAGGCCCCGGACCCGCGCGTCGCCGCCGATGCCGCGGCGCCCGCCGACCCGGCCAAGCTGTGCGTGGCGTGCCGCGCGGGCCGTGTCGACGACGACGGCTACTGCGAGAACTGCGGACACGCCCAGCCGCGCGAACGCGACCACATGGAGCAGGAGTACGGCCCGATCGCGGCCGTCAGCGACCGCGGTCTGCGCCACCACCGCAACGAGGACGCGTTCGGCATCGGCCGCACCGCGCTGCCCGACGGCTCGGGCGCCCTGGTGGCGATCGTCTGCGACGGCGTGTCCTCGGCGACCCGCCCCGACGACGCCTCGCTCGCCGCCTCCCGCGCCGCGAGCGAGTCGCTGCTGGCCGCCCTGCCGCTCGGCACGCACCCGCAGCAGGCCATGCACGACGCGATCGTCGCCGCCGCCCACGCGGTCAACGCGCTCGCGCAGGAACCCGCCACAGCCCGCGAGCACGCCCCGCACCAGAACGCCCCGGCCTGCACACTGGTCGGCGCGGTGGTCACCGCGGGCCTGCTGGTGGTCGGCTGGGTCGGTGACAGCCGCGCCTACTGGGTGCCGGTGGACCGCACCTCGCCCCCGGCCCGGCTCACCGAGGACGACTCCTGGGCCGCGCAGATGGTCGCCGCGGGCCTGATGAACGAGGCGGAGGCGTACGCCGACGAGCGCGCCCACGCGATCACGGGCTGGCTGGGTGCGGACGCCTACGAACTGGAGCCGCACACCGCTTCCTTCAAGCCGGACCGGCCGGGTGTGGTGGTGGTGTGCACGGACGGCCTGTGGAACTACGCGGAGGCGGCCGAGGAGATGGCCGACGTCCTCCCGGCCGACGCCGCCGTCCGTCCGCTGCACGGCGCCCGGGTTCTGGTCGGTCACGCGCTGGACGGTGGGGGCCACGACAACGTAACAGTGGCCCTCGTGCCGTTCCCGGCCCCGCCGCAGGGGGCAGGATCGGCCTGAGGCCGCGTACGGGGACGCCTCGACGGACCGGAGGGGACCGGTCCGTATTCCGTCGTCGCCCCGCATCCTGCGGGGCGTTCAAGGGGGAGCCGATAGGGCATGGCCAATTTCTCGAAGTCGAACGTGCCGCAGTTCTCGATGGATGTGTACCAGAACGAGTACCTGCCGGAGGGCGGCCGGGAGGTCAACGCGATCGTGACGGTGACCGCGACCGGCGGCGGCACGATCGGAAGCGCGGTGGCGGCACCCCACCTCTACGCGCCGGGCGAGGGCCCGTCCGCGGCCGTGGCGATCATGGTCGACTGCTCGGGGTCGATGGACTACCCGCCGACCAAGATGCGCAACGCCCGGGACGCGACGTCCGCCGCCGTCGACACCCTGCGCGACGGCGTGCACTTCGCGGTGATCGGCGGCACGCACGTCGCCAAGGAGGTCTACCCGGGCGGCGGCCGTCTCGCCGTCGCCGACGCCACCACCCGCGAGCAGGCCAAGCAGGCCCTGCGCAAGCTCAGCGCCGGCGGTGGTACGGCCATCGGGACCTGGCTGCGTCTTGCCGACCGGCTGCTGTCCTCGGCGGACGTCGCCATCCGGCACGGCATCCTGCTCACCGACGGCCGCAACGAGCACGAGTCCGCGGAGGACCTCAAGGCGTCGCTGGACGCCTGTGCCGGACGCTTCACCTGTGACGCCCGGGGCGTGGGCACCGACTGGGAAGTGAAAGAAGTCACAGGGATCGCCTCCGCCCTGCTCGGCACCGCCGACATCGTCGCCGACCCGGCCGGACTGGCCGCCGACTTCACGCAGATGATGGAGACGGCCATGGGCAAGGAGGTCGCGGACGTCGCCCTCAGGCTGTGGACCCCGGTCGGCACCACCATCAAGTTCGTCAAGCAAGTCGCGCCGACCGTCGAGGAGTTGACCGACCGGCGCACCGAGGCGGGCCCGCGCGCCGGGGACTACCCCACCGGTTCCTGGGGAGACGAGTCCCGTGACTACCACGTGTGCGTCGAGGTCCCGCCCGCCGCCATCGGCCAGGAGATGCTGGCCGCGCGGGTCTCCCTGGTGATCCCGCAACCCGACGGTACGACGCAGAACTTGGGCGCCCAGGGCCTGGTCCGGGCCGTCTGGACCGACGACATGGCGGCCTCGACCTCGATCAACCCGCAAGTGGCCCACTACACCGGTCAGGCCGAACTGGCGCAAGTCATCCAACAAGGACTGGATCTGCGCAAATCGGGAGACATCGATGGAGCAACGGCCAAACTGGGCCGGGCCGTTCAGCTCGCCAGCGCCTCCGGGAATGCGGATACTGCGAAACTCCTTGCGAAGGTGGTGGACGTGGTCGATGCCGCGACAGGTACTGTGCGATTGAAGGCGAAGGTCGAGGAGGCCGACGAGATGACTCTCGAGACCCGGTCGACAAAGACTGTTCGTGTGAAGAAGTGACGTAGCAGGACCCTGAAAAGCAGCGAGCCTGACCCCTTGGGGTTGGAGAAAATCCGGCCGGACGGCCGGAAAGGAGAGGGGGAAGCGCCGACATGCCGACCTGCCCGAACGGACACCAGTCGGGTTCCGACGACTGGTGCGAGGTCTGCGGTCACCGCATGGCCGGTGCCGTACCACCACCCCCTCCGCCACCGCCCCCCGCAGGCGGCGGCTACGGTTTCCCGCCGCCGCCCGGCCCGAACGGCCAGCCCGGTGGGCCGAACGCCGGCCAGCCCGGCGGACGCCCGCACCTGTCCGCCGTACCGGACGCCGCTCCGGAACTCTGCCCGCAGTGCCGTACGCCCCGTGAGGGCGGCGCGCCGTTCTGCGAGGAGTGCCGGTGGAACTTCCTGACGAACACCGCGACCTCGTACACCCCGGCCGCCCCGCGCCCGTCGGCGTCCGGCCCGGGGGACCCGCGCTTCCAGCGGCCACCCGCCCCGCCGTCCTTCGGGAGCGGTGAGTCGTACGAGTACCAGGGCTCGCGGCCCTCGCAGATGAACCGGCCCGCCGAGCCGATCCCGCCGGGCCCGCCCTTCGGCGGCGACCCGAGCGGTCCTCCCGGCCCGCCCGGTCACCCCGGCCAGCCCGGCTTCGGCGCGGACCCGTCGCGGCCGGTTCCGCCGCCGCCCGGTCCCGCGGGAGGCCCCGGTACGCACCCGGGTGCTCCGCAGGCGTTCCAGCAGCCCGGCCCGCCCGCCCCGCCCGCGTTCCCGCAGGAGGGGAACCGTCCGCAGCCGGGCGGCCCGTCCTTCGGCGGCGGTGACGACTGGGTGATCTCCCCGCCGTCCTCCGCGGGCCCCGGTCAGCCCCGCGGCTACGGCTATCCCCAGCCCGGCTCGCAGACCGCGCCCCCGCCGCCCGGCCCCGGCGCCCCGCAGCGGCCGGCGACCTGGACGGCGACCATCGGCCCGGACCGCGAGTACTTCATGGCGATGATGCAGCGCTCCGGTCCCGAGGCCGCGGGCCTGAACCTGCCCGCGTACTCCCCGGAGCAGCAGCGCACGCTCTCCGGCAACCAGGTCACGATCGGCCGCCGCCGGCACTCCACCGGTGACACCCCCGACATCGACCTGTCGGTGCCGCCGGAGGACCCGGGCGTCTCGCACCAGCACGCGGTGCTGGTGCAGCAGCCGGACGGCACCTGGGCGGTCGTCGACCAGAACTCGACGAACGGCACCACGGTCAACGGCTCGGAGGACCCGATCCAGCCCTTCGTGCCGGTACCACTCCAGGACGGCGACCGGGTGCACGTGGGCGCCTGGACGACGATCACCATCCGCCGGGGTTAGAACTGTTCAGCGGAGGGACCAGGTGTACGGTCCCTCCGGCTCGTCCAGCCACGCCCACTGGTGTTCGCCGGCGACGGTGACGCCGTACCGCTCGCGACGGGGGTGCCCCTCGCCCTCCCACAGCGCGTACGCCTCCAGCGGGTCCAGGCTGCCCCGGGTCAGGGCGAGCAGGAACCGGAACAGCTCGTGCTGCCGGCCCCGGAGCGGCACCGCGCCCAGGGACGCCCGCTCCGGCTCGGGCCGGACGCCGCCGCGCAGCGGCACGAAATAGGCGGGCGTGTGCAGGAAGCGCCCCTCGGCATGCGCGGCGTCCTGCACCGTCAGCGCGACCAGGCCGGTCGCCAGCGGGGTCAGGATCCGGCCGCCCGGGCGGCACTGGGCGAGCCAGGCGTGCGGGATGGACGACATGGTGCAGGTCGCGATGATCCGGTCGAAGGGAGCGCGTTCGGGCACCCCGCGCGCCCCGTCCCCGGTGACGACGACCGGGCGGTACCCGGCGGCGGCCAGGTGCCGGCGGGCCGACTCCGTGATCTCCGGCTCCAGGTCGACGGTGGTGACGAGGTCGTCGTCACCGAGGCGGTGCGCGAGCAGCGCCGCGTTGTAACCGCTGCCCGCGCCGATCTCCAGGACCTGGTTGCCGTCCGCCACCTGCAGCTCGGCCAGCATCAGCGCCATGAGGGACGGCTGGCTGCTGGAGGAGACCAGCTCACCGTCGCGCAGCCGGGTGGCCAGCGGGGTGTCGGCGTAGGCGCCGCGCACCCAGCGCTCACGGGCGCGCGGGTCGGGGTCCTCGCCCCAGAGCCGTTCGTAGCCGTCCACGGTCCCGATGTAGTAGTAGGGCACGAAGACATGGCGCGGGACCGCTGCGAACACCTCCCGCCACACGGGGTCCGCGACCCAGGCCCCGCTCGCGTCGATCTCCTGCACCAGCGCCGCCCGCACCGAGGCGGCGACGGCCTCCAGGTCCTTGTCGAGTGCATGCGCGCCCATATGTCCACTGTGCTGCGGTTCGCGACGCCAGGCGAGTACCTCGGGGCGTGGTGGCGGAGGTGGTCCTAGGTCTTGAGTCCTCGGTCACCCGGTCTGAGAGCATGGACAGCGTGAAAGAGATTCGGCGCGGCACGCTTCAGGAGCAGACCTTCTACGAGCAGGTCGGCGGGGAGGAGACCTTCCGCCGCCTGGTCCACCGTTTCTACGAGGGAGTCGCCGAGGACCCGGCCCTGCGGGCGATGTACCCCGAGGAGGACCTGGGCCCCGCAGAAGAGCGCCTCACCCTCTTCCTGATCCAGTACTGGGGCGGCCCGACGACGTACAGCGAGAACCGTGGCCACCCCCGCCTGCGGATGCGCCACGCCCCCTTCACCGTCGACCGGGCCGCGCACGACGCCTGGCTGAAGCACATGCGGGTGGCCGTCGACGAGCTGGGCCTGTCCGAGGAGCACGAGCGCACGCTGTGGAACTACCTGACCTACGCGGCGGCCTCGATGGTGAACACCCCGGACTGACGCCCGAGGGGTGAGTCCCGGATTCCGGTCGTACAACGCCGGATTCCGGTCACAATCCGGTCAAGCCCGATCCACAAGCGCTTACCCGAGCGCGGCCCCTCTGCCAACATCGCCCGGAGGTCCGGACGACAGCGGGGGGTCATGTGACGGGGTTCGCGGGATTCGTGGTGTTACGGGCGCGGGCGCACCGCCTGCTCCTGACCGCGGCCCTGCTCACCGTCCTGCTCACCACGGCCGTCCTGGCCACGCTCACCGCCTACTCGGGTGCGATCGGCGACGCGGCGCTGCGCCACTCCCTGCACGACCCCCGCAACGCCGCCGACACCGCGCTGATCGTCAAGGCCGACGTCCCGGCCGACGGTCGCGCGGACGCCGACAAGGCCGTACGGGAAGGGGCGCGGCGGACCTTCGACGGGTTGCCGGTGACGGTGCGGAGCTATCTGCGGTCGGGGCCGTACGCCCTGCCCCGCGCCCTGCGCCCCAGCGACGAGCGGTCGGCGCAGGACTCGGACCCGGACCTGACGTACTTCGCCGCCCTGGAGAGCACCCAGGTGCGGATCACCGACGGCCGCCTCCCCCGCGCGTCCGCCGACGCCGTCGAGGCGGCCGTACCCAGCACCGTCGCCCGGCGCCTCGGCCTGGAGCCCGGCGCCCGCCTCACCGTCGTCGACCGCCTCGGCGACCGGGACGCCCGCGTCCTGATCACCGGCGTCTACCGTCCCGCCGAGCCGACCGCGGCGTACTGGCAGCTGGACGACCTCCACGGCCGCGGCATCACCAAGGGCGGCTTCACCACGTACGGCCCGCTGCTCGCCGCCCCCGAGACCCTGACCGGCAAGGCGGTGAGCACCGGGCAGTCCGGCTGGCTGGCGTCGGCGGACTTCTCCACGCTGTCCACCGGCCGGGTCGACGCGCTGCGCGAGGCGGCCCGCGCCGGAAGCGCGGCACTGCGCGAGCAGCCGGCGCTCAGCGGCACGACCGCCGCGGCCACCCAGCTGCCCGCCGTCCTCGACCGGCTCGACCGTTCCCTGCTCGTCTCCCGCTCCACCCTGCTGATCGTCGCCCTGCAGCTGGTGCTGCTCGCGGGCTGTGCGCTGCTGCTGGTGGCCCGGCTGCTGAGCGCCGAACGCGCGGGGGAGACCCGGCTGCTGCGGGCGCGGGGCGCCTCCGGCACGCAGATCGCGGGCCATGCCGCGCTGGAGGCACTGCTGCTCGCCGCGCCCGCGGTGATCTGCGCGCCGCTGCTGTCCGGTCCGCTGACCCGGCTCCTGGCCGGGCAGGGACCGCTGGCCCGGATCGGCCTGCACCTGGACGTGCCGACCGGGGGCCGCGGTGGGGTGTGGCTGGTGGCGGTGGGCGTGGCCCTGGGGTGCGCGCTGGCGGTGACGGGGCCGGCGCTGCGCGTAGCTGCGGGCAGTCGTGCCGCTGGGGCGATGGGGGTCCCCCCGCTCGAGCGAAGCCGAGAGTGGGGGAGGGTGGGCGCAGCGGTACCCCGCCGGCGCGGGCGAGCTCAACGCAGGCTCAGCACCGTCGCCGGGTCCGGGTCCGGGCGCTTGCGCGCGTTGCTGGGGCCGCGTTCCGGCGCCCCCCTCCCCACCCCCGTCCGCGCCGGCGCCGACATCGGCCTGCTGGCCGTGGCCGGCGTCGCGTACTGGCAGCTGGACCGGCACACCTCCGGCGCCGTCAGCGGCACCACCGCCGGCACCCTGGGCATCGACCCGCTGCTGGTGTCGGCGCCCGCGCTGGCACTGCTCGCCGGGACGGTGCTGACGCTGCGGCTGCTGCCGCCGGTGGCGCGGCTCGCCGAACGCCGGGCGGCCGGCGGGCGCGGGCTGACCGCCGCGCTCGCGGGCTGGCAGCTCAGCCGCCGCCCGATGCGCGGGGCGGGCCCGGTGCTGCTGCTGGTGCTCGCGGTCGCGCTGGGCATGCTGGCGATCGGTCAGGGCGCCTCCTGGAACCGCTCGCAGGACGACCAGGCGGACTTCCGCGCCGGTGCGCCCGTGCGCGTACTCGCCGCCGGGGAGGCCGGCCCGGGCCGCACCGAGGAGTACGCGGCCGTGCCGCACGTCGCCGAGGCGGCCCCCGCCGTCCGTACGGAACTGCCGCTGTCCGGCGACCGGACGGCGACCGTGCTCGCCCTGGACACCGCACACGCAGCGGACGCCGTACTGATGCGCCCGGATCTGACGGCCCAGCCGGTGCGGCCGCTGCTGAGCGGGCTGGGCCCCGAGGGATCGGCGGCCGGCGCCCGCATACCCGCGCACACCGCCCGGCTCCGGCTGACGGCAGGCCTGCGCGCCTCCGCCCCCGGCATGACGGCGGACGTGACCCTCGTCGTGGAGGACCGTTACGGCACGCCGTACCGCATCCCGGCCGGCGAACTCCCCGCGGACGGCCGCCGCCACACCCTCACCCCCGACCTCGACGGCCCGCTCGGCCCGGCCACCCTGACCGGTCTGCACCTCACCATGGGCCAGCCGTTCGGCCGCGCCCAGCAACACCGCTTCAGCGTCGACGCGTTGACGGCCACCGCCACCGACGGGACGGTTCGGCGGCTGCCGCTGCCCACCGGCTGGAAGGCCGTCTCCGAGAGCGACGGCACGGCCGCGTCTCCCAACGCCGACACCAGGCCCACCCGCCCCCGCGTCGGCTCCTCCGAACCGCTCACGGTCACCTACGGCACCGGCTACGTCCCCCACGAATACACCTGGGTCATCTCGTCGTTGACCATCCGACTGCAGGCCGGCCGGCCCGCGCCGCCGCAGATCACGGCCGTCGCCACCGACCGCTTCCTCGAGTCGGCGGGCGCTCGCCCCGGGGAGCGCGTGGACGTCGCGTTCGGCGGTCACACCCTGCCGGTGCGGATCGTCCGGGCGGTACGGGCGCTGCCGACCACGCCCGACGACCACGACGGAGGGGCTCTGCTCGTCGATCTGCGGTCGGTAAACCGGGTGTTGCAGGCCCGGTACGGCACCGGCGTCACGCCCACCGAGTGGTGGCTGGGGACCGCGCCGGGCGAGGCCGCCGAGGTGGCCGCCGCGCTGCGGGCCCGGCCCGATCTGGAACCCGAGCAGGTGATCGTCCGGGACGAGATCGCCGAGGAGCTGCGCGACGATCCGTTCGGCGCCGGCCCCGAGGCCGCGTTCGCCGCCGCGGCCGGGGTGGCGGCGGCGCTGGCCGCGGTCGGTTTCGCGGTGAGCGCGGCGGGGTCGCTGCGGGAGCGGGACGCCGAGTTCGCCGTGCTGCGCGCCCTGGGCACTCCGCGTCGCCGGCTGGCCCGGATGGTCGCCGTCGAACAGGGTGTCCTGGTGGGGCTGGCGCTGCTGGTGGGCGCCGCGCTGGGGACCGTACTGACCCGGGCGGTGATCCCGTTGATCGTCCTGACCGCGCAGGCCACCCGGCCGGTGCCTCAGGTGCTGGTGGAGCTTCCGGTTCCCCGCGTGGCCGTCCTGCTGGCGGCGGTTGCGCTCGTCCCGCTGCTCGTCACCGCGGCACTCGCGCTGCGCCGCACGGACCCGGCGCGGGCGCTCAGGGAAACAGGGGGTGAATGAGATGCCGAAGCCGGTCCGCCCTGCCGCGCCCTGGATCCGCACCCGGCTGCGCGCCGCCCCGGGCGCCGCCTGGGCGCTGGCACTGCTGGTGGCGATGACCGCCTGCCTGGCCGCCGCGTTCCCGCGCGCGGTCGACCGGTACGCGGACGCCGGACTGCGCCGGGCCGTCGAGCAGGCCTTCCCCGACCGCACCACCGTCCAGCTGTACGCCCCACAGCCCGACCCCGGCCTGGAGCAGAGCCGGCGGGAGCAGGCACTGCGCCCGGACATCCTGGCCGAGCAGTACACCCACGTCCTGCGAGCCGCCCGTCCACCACTGGTCGCCGACCCCGACCAGTCGACGTACGGCGTGCGCACCACCGTCAATCAGGAGGTTCCCGAACGCTGGCTGGCCCGGCCGAGCGGACTGCCCGCGCAGGTGTCGCTCGCCGCCCAGCATGGGCTCGCCGGCCACTCCCGGCTGACCGAGGGCCGGCTGCCGCGCGTGTCCTCCCCGCCGGTGACCGCCGCGACCGCGGAGGTGGAGGCCGCGGTCACCGCCGAGACCGCCAGGAGCCTGCACATCAGGGTCGGTCGGGTCATCCACGTACCCGGCGTGGAACGCGCCCCGCTCGCCGTGCGCGTCACCGGCATCGTCACCCCCCGCGACCCGGCCGGCGCGTACTGGTCGACCCAGCCGCTGCTGCGCACCCCCGCCCTGGTCCGCGTGCCGAACGACCCGAGCGGCAGCCGGTACTGGCTCGGCGCCCTGCTGCTCGCCCCCGAAGCGGCCCCCGCCCTGCTGGGCACCGCCGGAGCCCCCGGGCGCTACTGGCAGGTGGCCCCCGACGTCGACGCCCTGCACGGCCACGACCTGGGGGCCCTGAAGTCCGCGGTCGCCGCGCTCGAATCGGGGCCGGGACTGCGCGAGGTCCGCACGGCCACCGACCCGCGCGCGGAGGCGGCGACCGACCTCGACGACGTGCTCACCTCCTACGACGAGCAGCGCGCCGGCATCGGCCCGCTGGTCGCCGTGGCCGCGTTCGGTACCGGAACGGTGGCCCTCGTCGTCCTGGTGATGGCGGGCGGTCTGGCCGCCGACCGCCGCCGCAGCGAACTCGCCCTGCTGCGCGCCCGCGGCGCCTGGCTGCCCGGCCTTGCGGCCCGCCTGCTCGGCGAGACCGCGGTCGTGGCCGTGCCCGCGGCCGCCCTCGGCCTCGTCGCCGCGCTGCTCGCGGTCCCCGAGGGCCGCCGCACACCCGCGCTCGTCGCCGCCCTCGCGGTCACGGCGGTGGCCTGCCTGGCGCTCCCCCTGCGCGCCGCGCTCACGCACCGGACCATCCACGTCCACGGCGACCGCGAGGACGTGGCGTCCGTACGTCCTTCCCGGCGCCGTACGGTCGCGGAACTCACGCTGGTCGTGCTGGCGGCCGGCGCGGTCGAGACGCTGCGCAGACGGGGCACGACGGGCGATCAACTGGCGTCGGCGGCACCGGTGTTGGTGGCGATGATCGCGGCCCTGGTCCTGATCCGGCTCTACCCGCTCCCCCTGCGCGGCCTCGCCCGCCCGGCCGCCCGGCTGCGCGGCGCGGTGGGCCCGCTGTCGCTGGCCCGCGCGGCCCGTACGTCCGTCTCCGCGGTGCTGCCGCTGCTGGCCCTGTCCACCGCCCTCACCACGGCCGCCTTCGGCGGCTCGGTGCTTGCGGGTGTCCAGGAGACCCGCGACCGCGCGGCGGTCCTCGCCATCGGCGCCGACGTCCGTATCGAGGCGACCGCCCCCCTGCCGTCCGCCCTGCCCGACCGGATCCGCCGGGCGCCCGGCGTGCGCGGACTGGCCGAGACGAGCATCGCGTACCAGGCGAAACCGCACGGCGACCCGCAGTCGGTACCGCTGGCGGGCGTCGACCCCGACGACTACGCGGCGCTGGCCCGGCGGACGTCCCTCGGAGCCTTCGACGAGGGCGAGTTGAGGCGCTCGGGTCACACGCGGGCGCCCCTGCCCGCCCTTGCCTCCCCCGCCGTCGCCGAGACCTACGGCACCCGGCCCTTCCCGGTCCGCCTGGCGGACGGCAGCACGGTCACCGTCCGGATCGACCTCGTCCGGGACCGCACCCCGGCCGTGACCGGCACCGAGTTCCTGATCGTGGACCGCGCCGGGCTGGGCGCGGAGGCCGCCCGGCCGACCGCGCTGCTGGTGACCGGCGAGCACCTGGACGGGGGCGCGCTGCGTCGGGCGGCGGGCGACTCGGCGCACGTACAGCTGCGGGCCGAGGAGCGGGGACGGTTCGTCGACTCGCCGCTGCAGTCCGGCGCCGAACGCCTCTACACGGCGGCGGTGGCGGCCGGTGCCGGGTACGCCGTCCTGGCCCTGCTCCTGTCCCTCCTGCGCGCCGCCCCCGAACGCACCGCCCTCCTCGCCCGTCTGCGCACCATGGGCCTCACCCGCGCCCAGGGCCGCCGGCTCCTCGTCCTGGAGTCGCTCCCCCACTCCGCCCTGGCCGCCCTCGGCGGTACCCTCGCCGCCTGGACCACCATCCGCCTCCTCTCCCCCGGCATCGACCTCACGGCCATCGCCCTGCCCTCGTCCCAGCCCGAGGTGGGCCCGGCGCAGCTGAGCACGGACCCGCTGTCGCTGGCCCTACCGGCGGCGGCGGTCCTGCTGCTGAGCGTGGGCGTGGCGGTGGGGCAGGCGTGGTGGACGGGACGGCGGGGGTCGGTGAGAGAACTGAGGGCGGGCGACTCCCGATGAGCCATGAGCAGCCACTCGACTCCGCGCCCTCGAATCCGGCGCCCTCGCATCCGGCGCACTCGAATCCGGCGCACTCGACCTTCGGCGAAGGAGCCCTGCGATGACGACGAACCCCACCCTCGCCGACCTGGCCCACCGTGCGACCGCCCACCGCGAGCGCCCCGCCTACGGCCACGACGCCCTGATCACCTGCGACCGTCTGGTCCGCATCTTCAGCACGGACGGCGTGGAGGTCCAGGCACTCCAGGGCCTCGACCTCCTCGTCCGCGAGGGCGAACTCATGGCCCTGGTGGGCGCCTCCGGCAGCGGCAAGTCGACGCTGATGAACATCCTCGCCGGTCTGGACACCCCCACCGCCGGCGCCGCCCGGGTCGCCGGCCGCGACCTGCTGTCGATGACTGCCGGGGACCGCCTCGCCTACCGTCGCGAGGTCGTCGGCTTCGTCTGGCAGCAGACCTCCCGCAATCTCCTGCCCTACCTCACCGCCACCCAGAACGTCGCCCTGCCCATGCAGCTCGCGGGCTCCCGCCGGGCCCGCCGCCGCGCCCAGTCCGAACGCGTCCTGGAGCTCCTGGAGTTGCTGGAGGTCGCCGACTGTCGCGACCGCCGCCCGCACCAGATGTCCGGCGGCCAGCAGCAACGCGTCGCCATCGCGGTGGCCCTCGCCAACAACCCCGCGGTCCTGCTCGCCGACGAACCCACCGGCGAACTCGACTCCCACACCGCGGAGCAGGTCTTCGCCGCCTTCCGCACGGCGAACGAACACCTGGGCACCACCATCGTCATCGTCACCCATGACCAGGCGGTCGCCGACGAGGTCCGCCGCACGGTCGCCATCCGCGACGGCCGCACCTCCACCGAGGTCCTGCGCCGCAGCGAACGCGACGCGACGACCGGCCACGAGACGGTGGTGGCCCGCGAGTACGCCATGCTCGACCGCGCGGGCCGTCTGCAACTCCCCGCCGAGTACACCCGCACCCTGGGCATGCGCGACCGCGTCGCCCTGGAACTGGAGCCGGACCACATCGGCGTCTGGCCGGACAACAGCGAACGCGACTGACGGGGCGGGCGACCGGGTCAGCGCACGCTGACGCCCAGAGCCCCGAGTCCTGCCCGTCGGACGGCGATCGAGCCGTACGGGGTCCGCAGCCGCAGCCAGGCGCCCGACGCGAACAGGCCCAGGTCCTCCGCGCGCGTGACCGGCCGAAGGAACCCCAGGGACTGCGCCGCGTGCACGGCCCGTACCGGAAGCGCCGTCCCCCCGACCGTCCGGGACCAGATCTCCCGCCCGATCCGGTCGAGTTCGGCCCGCGTACGTCCCTCGGGCGCCAACTCCTGTGTACGGAAGCGGAATTCGGCCACCGCGGCAGCGACCGTCGCCCGCAGCGCATCCGCGTCCGGCAGCCCCGGCTCCGGCCGCCAGCCACCGCGCGGCGGCATGACGCCGGCCCATGGCGGCCCGGTCACCGCGGCCGGGACGGCAGCCGTGGCCGCCGCCTCGTCCACGGACTCCAGCAGTTCACCGGCGGACACGGTCACGTCCAGCGTGACGTCCAGCCCGTTCTCGTACGGCTTGGCCAGCCGCACCGCCCGGATCGCCAGCACCTCGAAGGACGGCGGCCGTCCGAAGACGGCGAGTGCGGTGCCCGCCGCCTGCAGACGCACCGCTGCTCCACGGTCGTAGTGGAGCAGCCGGGAGAGGAAGGCCGCGAGGTCCGCCGCCTCCCCCTCGTCGGCGAGGTGGAGCACCGTCATGCGGCGACGGCCTCCCCCTCGTCCGCGTCCACGTCGTCCATGTACTCCTCGAGGAACTCCCGCTCCTCCGCGGTGATCCGGCGCGGCCGCTGCGCCTCGAAGTCGAACGGCACGATCACCGTCGAGGCCCGGACGTAGACCTGGTCGCCGTCCTTGACCTCGTAGGAGAGGGTGAAGGACGCCGCCCTGATCTCCGTGACCCACAGCTCGATGTCCACGGGCGCGTGCCGGTGGACGAGCTGCCGCTTGTAGTCGATCTCATGGCGCGCCACCACGGACCCCTGCTTGAACTCCTTGTCCGGGCGGAACAGGAAGTCGATACGGGCTTCCTCCAGGTAGCGGAGGAAGACCACGTTGTTGACGTGGCCGTACGCGTCCATGTCCGCCCAGCGCAACGGGCAGTGGTAGATGTGCCGCAAGATCAGCCCCGGGTCAGCTTCTTGTAGGTGGCGCGGTGCGGACGCGCCGCGTCCGCACCGAGGCGCTCGATCTTGTTCTTCTCGTACGACTCGAAGTTGCCCTCGAACCAGAACCACTTGGAGTCACCCTCGTAGGCGAGGATGTGCGTGGCCACGCGGTCGAGGAACCACCGGTCGTGGGAGACGACCACGGCGCAGCCCGGGAACTCCAGCAGCGCGTTCTCCAGCGACGACAGCGTCTCGACGTCGAGGTCGTTGGTCGGCTCGTCGAGGAGCAGCAGGTTGCCGCCCTGCTTGAGGGTGAGCGCGAGGTTCAGCCGGTTGCGCTCACCGCCGGACAGGACGCCGGCCGGCTTCTGCTGGTCCGGCCCCTTGAAGCCGAAGGCGGAGACGTACGCCCGCGAGGGCATCTCCACCTGCCCGACGTTGATGTAGTCCAGCTCGTCCGAGACAACGGCCCACAGCGTCTTCTTCGGGTCGATGTGCTCGCGGCTCTGGTCGACGTAGGAGATCTTGACGGTGTCGCCGACCTTGATCGAACCGGCGTCGGGCTCTTCCAGACCCTGGATCATCTTGAACAGGGTCGTCTTGCCGGCACCGTTCGGACCGATGACACCCACGATCCCGTTACGCGGCAGCGTGAACGAGAGGTCGTCGATCAGGACCTTCTCGCCGAAAGCCTTGCTGAGGTTGTTGATCTCGACGACCACGTTGCCGAGCCGCGGCCCCGGCGGGATCTGGATCTCCTCGAAGTCCAGCTTCCGCATCTTGTCGGCCTCGGCGGCCATCTCCTCGTAACGGGCCAGACGCGCCTTGGACTTGGCCTGCCGCCCCTTGGCGTTGGACCGCACCCACTCGAGCTCTTCCTTCAGACGCTTCTGCCGCTTGGCGTCCTTCTGGCCCTCGACCTTGAGGCGGGCGGCCTTGGTCTCCAGGTACTTGGAGTAGTTGCCCTCGTAGCCGTGCAGACGGCCACGGTCGACCTCGCAGATCCACCCGGCGACATTGTCGAGGAAGTACCGGTCGTGGGTGACGGCCACGACGGTGCCCGGGTACTTGGCGAGGTGCTGCTCCAGCCAGTTCACGGACTCGGCGTCGAGATGGTTGGTGGGCTCGTCGAGGAGCAGCAGGTCGGGCTGCTCCAGCAGCAGCTTGCACAGCGCGACACGGCGCTTCTCACCACCGGAGAGGTTGGTGACGGGCCAGTCGCCGGGCGGGCAGCCCAGCGCGTCCATCGCCTGCTCGAGCTGGGCGTCGAGATCCCAGGCCTCGGCGTGGTCGAGCTCCTCCTGGAGCTTGCCCATCTCCTCGAGGAGCGCGTCCGAGTAGTCGGTCGCCATCAGTTCGGCGATCTCGTTGAACCGGTCGAGCTTGCCCTTGACCTCGGCGACACCCTCCTGGACGTTCTCCAGGACGGTCTTCTCCTCGTTCAGCGGGGGCTCCTGGAGCAGGATGCCGACGCTGTAGCCGGGCGTCAGGAACGCGTCACCGTTGGAGGGCTGCTCCAGCCCCGCCATGATCTTCAGCACGGTCGACTTACCGGCACCGTTCGGGCCGACGACGCCGATCTTGGCACCCGGAAGGAAGTTCAGGGTGACGTCGTCGAGGATCACCTTGTCGCCGTGCGCCTTGCGCGCCTTGCGCATGGTGTAAATGAACTCAGCCAAGAGAAACCGTCCGGCAGCTTGAAACTGGCAGTGGGCAGATACACCCCATCTTGCCTGACGGCCAGCCCTGGGGGGAAACGCGTATGGCCAAGGGGACCTGACCTGGGATTTCGTTCCGAGGACCCCAGGCTCATCTGTCACTGCCGGTCGTCATCGACCGGCCTCGGACGCCCTCGCACGGCCCAGAGACGGCCCGGCGCGGCCTGTGGGCTGACGATCGCCATGACTCGGCAGGATTCGAACCGGGTTCCGGGGTGGCGAAAGGGGCGTCGGCATCAGTCGGCACGGGACGGCGGCAGGGCATGACCCGGCCGTACCGCTCGCCGCGGTTCACGCATTCGGCCTACTCGAACAACCCCGTGAGCACCGTACGTGATGGACTGATCACACAACGGAGTGCACGGTGCAGAGCCGCTCCGGGACAGGACCCGGACCACGGCTCGGCAGACGGGAGGCGCCGGGGGACCGATCCGGGCGCGGGTGTCCGGGGCCCGTTGTGAAGCCGCATCCGACAGGCCCTTGCATCGCACGGGCGCACAAGGAAGGCGTGGCGATGATCGCTGTCCGAGACACGGATCGAATACCCAGGCGGAGGCTGCGCGGCAGGGTGGTGATGCTGGGTGCCTGTGGGGTGCTGCTGACCGCACTGCATGTCCCACCCGCAGCAGCCCCCGCCGCGATGCAGAGGGCCGGGGCGGACGGCACCGCCACCGACGCGGCCGTCTCACCGGAACTGCGGCGCTACTACCAGCAAGAGCTCCACTGGGTGCCCTGCCCCGACTCCCCTCCGTTCCAGTGCACCACCGTGAAGGTGCCGCTGGACTACGCCCATCCGGACGCAGGCGACATCCTCCTGAAGGCCACCCGGAAGAAGGCCACCGGGAACGGCGCACGGATCGGCTCGCTGCTGGTCAACCCCGGCGGCCCCGGCGTATCCGCGGTCGACTTCCTGGCGGGCACCGCCGACGGCTTCTCCCCGGCCGTGCGCGCCTCCTACGACCTGGTCGCGGTGGACCCGCGCGGCGTGGGGGAGAGCACCCCGGTGGACTGCGAGACCGACATACCCGCGACCTCCATGGGGTTCCTCCCGAACCTCTCGGCCGACCCGGCGGAGATCGGCGCCTATGACGAGGCGTTCAAGCAGGTTGCCACCACGTGCGCACGGGACGCCGGGCGGCTGCTGCCCCATGTCGGCACCCTGGATGCGGCCCGGGACATGGACGTGCTTCGTGCGCTCCTGGGCGATGACCGGCTGCACTACGTCGGCATCTCCTACGGCACCTACCTGGGCGCGACCTACGCCGATCTCTTCCCGTCCCGGGTGGGCCGGCTGGTGCTGGACGGTGCCGTCGACCCCACTCTCGACGGATACCAACACGTCCTGCAGGTCGCAGCCGGCTACCAGACGGCCTGGGAGTCCTTCGCCGCCGACTGTGCCTCCCGCACCGACTGCCCGCTGGGCCACTCCGTCGAGGAGATCAGCCGCGGACTGGACACGCTGCGAAGCTCCCTGGACCGCGCCCCCATCCAGCGGGGCAAGGACATCTCCGTCACCGGGGAAGATCTCATGCTTGCGGTCACGACGGCGCTGAGGGACTACCTGTGGGAGGAGCTGCGCGCCGCGCTCCGCGGAGTGCTGGCCGGTGACACCACTGCGCTGCAGCAGCTCCTCGGCACCGAAGAGGACGATTCCGGCAATGCCATCGAGGCGCTCTACGCGGTCAACTGTCTGAGCTCCCCCACCGGCCCGCGGTTCACCCCCGCGCAGGCCCAGGCGGCGCTGCCGCAGTTCCTGCGCGCCTCGCCCCAGTTCGGCGAGTCGATGGGGCTCTTGCTCATGATGTGCGCCCACTGGCCGGTCCCGCCGGCCCAGCCCGCACACCCCCTCACCGCGCCAGGTGCCGCTCCGATCCTGGTCGTCGGCACCACTCGCGATCCCGCCACCCCGTACCCCTGGGCCAAGGCGCTCGCCCGCCAGCTCTCCTCCGGCCGCCTGCTCACCTACGACGCCGACGGGCACGCCGCGTACCGCCGCGGCAGCACCTGCATCGACACCGCCGTCGACCGCTACCTGACACGCGGCCAGCTCCCGCCCACCGGCAAGGTCTGCACCTGACAGACCCCCACAGGGGCGTGACCCGGATACGCGTCAAAGGGGCCGCGCCTCGTCTTCGACACCGTCTCCCCTGGCGGTCAGGCCTGGGGGGACGGTGTCTGGCCCAGCGCTTCCGACCTGCGGGTTCGCCGTCTCAGTACGGCAGCCCCGGCGCGCCGCGCTCGATGGGTCACACCTTCTTCCTGCGGACCACGACCAGGGCCGCGCCGCCGATCACGACCAGGCCGATGGCCGCGCCCGCGATCACCGGCGTCGCGTCGGAACTGCCGGTGGCGGCGAGGTTCACGTCGGAGGCGGTGCCGCCTGCCGTGGCCGGGCTCGGCTCGCTGAGGATCTGCGTCGACTCACCGGCCTCGTCGGCCTCGTCGGCCTGGGTGCGGCAGTCGAGCACTCCGGCGAAGCGCTTCTCGTAGCCGCCGGGTCCGGTGATCGTGAAGTCGTAGGCCTGGTCCTCCTGGAGCGGGATGGTCACGGTGCTCGACTCACCGGCGCCGATGGTGTGCTCGGCGCCCATCAGCTCGAAGGTGAAGGCCTCGTCGCCCTGGTTGACGGCCGTGATGTCCACGCCGCCCTCGGCGCAGTTCTCCTGCGCGGACAGCGCGGGTATCGCGCCCTTCTCCGCCCAGGTCGCGCTCACCGTCGCCGAGACGGTGGACTCGCTGGAGCCGGCCAGGATCTGCGTCTGGCTTCTGCTCTCGGAGGCGAAGGCCCGGCCCACGGGCACGGTCGTCGAGGCCTGCACGGTCAGCTCGGCCGAACCGGCCGCCGCGTCCGCCGGCACCTCGAAGAACAGCCGGCTGCCGTCCGTCGCGGTGGTGACGTCCTTGCCGTCCTTGCCGACGATCCGCACTCCGTGGGCGGCGGCGTCCGGCGGCGGGGTCACCGTCACACTGTCCGCGTCGGTGTGCACCGTCACCGGGCCGAGCAACTCACCGGGGTGGCCGGAGAGCGCGGGCGGGTCGAGGGTCAGTGACGCCTCGGGTTCCGCCGCGTCCCGGGCGCTCTTCTCCAGGTGGTCCGCAAGCTTCTCGGCCTCCGGGTCGACGGCGTCGACGTCCACCCCGTCCGAGTAGCGCCAGATGGCCACCTGGGTGCCGGCCGCGGCGTCCTGCTCGGTGAGGCCGCCGCGGATGCCCGCCTTCTTCGCGAGCGCCGCGAGGTCGTTCACCTGCGGGTAGGAGTTCTGCAGAATCCAGCGGATCCGGCCCGCGTCGTCGTTGGCGCCCAGCGAGGTGCCGCTCCACGACGTCTCGTGGTACTTGGCGTCCTTCTGGGTGGGGTTGTACAGGTCGACGCAGTACGTCTGCAGCGTGCCGCCGCCCTCGACGGACATCTCGAACAGGCCCGCGGATATCTCCAGGTCGCCCTCAGCGGCGTGGACCACCGCCGCGCCGTAGGTCTTCAGGCCGCCCATGGTGGCCGCCGCCCCGCCGTGGGTCTGCGCCGCCCCTGAGCCGGCCGCGGCAGGCACCGCCATGGCCGGCCCGGCAGCGACAGTCAGTCCCGACACCAGCGTCACGGCGGCGAGACGGGCCGCCTGTCGCCCGCACACGGACAGTGCGGAGAACGAAGAAAACACAGAATTCCCCTTCGAGCAGGACCCGTTGACGTGGGGGGTACGGTCCCACCAGCAGAATCTCAGGCCCCGAGAGCCATGCCCGGCATCCTAGGGATGCGGGCGCACCACCTTTCCCGGTGATCCCGCCGGGCCGACAATCCGACTCGGAATCGTTATCGCCAGGAGGCCCACGAACAGGGCTTATCGACAAATCCACCGTGACCGTCCGGGCACGCATTCGCCGATAAGCCGCAGTTCGGTCACTCTCGTACGACTCCGGGGCGGAACCGGACCGGAGCCGACGTCACGTCACCGCCGCGGGTTCCGGCCGCTGTTGGGGCTCGGTGCCTGCGGTGTCGGCGACGGGCGTCTCCCAGGTGGGCTCGGCCTGTGCCGGCGAACCGGTCGTCTCCGTCTCGTTCTTGGGGTTCGCGCGCCGGAAGGCCGAGGTGCCGCGCGCCAGATCGTGACCGATCGCCACGGCGTCGATGTCGGCCGAGGTCCAGCTCTGCCCCTCGCGCACATCCGTCCGTACCTTCAGCCTGCCCTGCACGATGACGGGATCGCCCACCGACAGGGACGCCGCCGCGTTGGTGGCCAGCTGCCGATTGGCCCACACCGTGAAGAAGTTGGTGTGCCCGTCCGTCCATGTGCTCTTCTCGCGGTCCCAGTACCGGGCGGTCACCGCCAGCCGGAACCGCGCCGACGGTCCCGCCGCCATCTCCCGGTAGACCGGCTGCGTCGCCACGTTGCCCACCGCGCAGACCATCGTCTCGTTCATCTTCTGGCTCCCCTCCCCCGCCCGGCCGCTCGCGCCGGGCAGGCATACGTACGGGCCCGTCCCGTACGGCTGCGTCTGCCGCGGCGGCCGCCATCCCTGCGCGCGCCGCCGCTCTCGTGGCGACCGCGTCCGTCGCGATCGCCGCGAAGCCAGACTGCCTCCGCCGAGCCGAGCCCGCAGAGGGCTGTGGATCATCCCCAGCCTGTGGACAACTCCACCACTCGTTCGAGGGATCCCGTCCCGCACGCCCCACCGGTGCGGTCGGCCTTCCGAGCGGCTACCTCACCCCGGCCCTCGCCCCGACGACCCGCCCGTACTGGTCACGAATCTCCTGGTACCGCAGCAGCTCCGACGCCACCGGATCGAGTACCCGGGCCCGGCCGCACCCGGCCGCGGCCTCCCGCAGCCGCCGTTCCGCCTCCAGTCCGTACCGCCGGGCCGGTCCCCGGGCCGCCATCTTGCAGCTCCACTCGACGAGCGGGCCGCCGATGATTCCGGCCACCATCAGCAGCACCGGCACCCCGAGATTCGGCGACATGACCCCGACGATCTGCCCCACCAGCCACAGCCCCCCGACGACTTGCAAGAGCGTCATGGACGCCTGCGCCAGTACGGCCACCGGCCACCAGCCCGGTGTCGGCGGCCGTCCCGTCGGCAGCCCGGCCGGCGCGGCCAGCTCGTCCAGTGCCTCGGGCAGCCCCTGGGAGCCGCGTACGGCCGCCTCGCGCACGGCCTGCGCCCAGGGCACCGGCAGCCCCGCCGACGCCCGGTCGGACACCGTCCGCACCGCCTGCTCGACGCGCTGCCGCGCCGTGGCCTGCTCGTCCGCCTGCGTGCGCACCGGCAGCCGACCCGTGGTGGGTTCGCTCCGCTCCAGGAACCAGCGCCACAACCGCAGCCAGGGCGTGCCGCACGCGCGGTTGGCGTTGCGCAGCCAGGCCCGCTCGGCGGCCTCGCCGGCGGCGGTGGCGCCCACAGCGTCGGCCAGCCGCGCGGAGAACTCGTCCCGCGCCTGCTCGCTGAGCCCCGTACGTCGCCCGGTGGTGTACACCGGCCACAGCCGCACCGCCGCGGCGTCCAGGTCGGCCAGGATGCGGCGGGCTGCAGCACCGCGCTCCGCCACGAACTGGCCGAGCGCCTCACGCAGTTCCCCGATGCCGTCACCGGTGAGCGCGGACAGCGCGAGCACGGTCGCGCCCGGTTCGCCGTACTCCCCCAGGGCGATCCCGTCCTCGTCCAGCAGCCGCCGCAGATCGTCGAGCACCTGGTGGGCCGCCTCCCCCGGGAGTCGGTCGATCTGGTTGAGGACGACGAACATGACCTCCGCATGCCCGGCCATGGGCCGCAGATAGCGCTCATGCAGCACGGCGTCGGCGTACTTCTCGGGATCCACGACCCAGATGACCGCGTCGACGAGCGCCAGCAGCCGCTCGGCCTGCTCGCGGTGCTGTACGGCCGCCGAGTCGAGGTCGGGCAGATCGACCAGGACGAGCCCGCGCAGCTGCGCCTCCGCCTCGGGGCTCTGCAGCGGGCGGCGACGCAGGCGTCCGGGGATGCCGAGCCGGTCGATGAGGCTCGCCGCGCCGTCGCTCCAGCTGCACGCGATGGGCGCGGCGGTCGTCGGCCGCCGTACGCCCGTCTCCGAAATGGCCACCCCGGCCAACGCGTTGAACAACTGCGACTTGCCGCTGCCGGTCGCGCCCGCGATGGCGACGACGGTGTGCTGCCCGGACAGCTTGCGCCGGGCCGCCGCCTCGTCGAGGACCCGGCTCGCCTCGGCCAGCGTCCTGTTGTCGAGCCGGGTACGGGACAGGCCCACCAGTTCGCGCAGCGCGTCGAGCCGGGACCGTGTCGGACCGTCGTACGCGAGCGGGGCCACGGTCTGCGGCGCCGACGGCTTGCTCTCCGCCACCGCGAGCTGCTCGGCGGCGGTCTTCTCGTTCACCCGCCGCGCGATCAGACCGTCGTCCCAGGTGCCTTCGGAGGCCGTGACAGAGTCCGCATGGGGCTCCGTAGGAGAGTCCGCACGGGATTCCGTAGGAGAGTCCGCCCCGGATTCCGCCGGAGAGTCGCTACGGGGCTCCGCGAGGGAGCGGGGAGGGGAGTCCGCAGGAGATCCGGTACGGGCGTCCGTACGGCCTTCGCTCGCACGGTCACGGTAGGGGTCATGGTCGGCCTGCACGCGCGCGTGGTCCCCGTTCCCTTGCACACCGGACTCCCCTGACTTGCGCCGCCCCCACCAAAAGCGCCGCTCGACGGATTCGCCCTCTTCGAGGAGGGGTTTTCCGCGGTCGCCGTCGCCCTCCGTGAAGGAGGGCCCCTTTCCCGAATCGCTCTCCTTGGAGACGTCCCTTTCGGCAGCACTCTCCTTGGAGACGCTCTTTCCGGAGTCGCCCCCCTTGGTCATTCCGGAAACGGCCTGCTCAGAGACTCTGTGTCCGGAAACGCCCGCCCTGGAAGAACGGTTTCCGGAATCGCCCGTCACAGGGGCACGGTCGTCTGCGCGCTCGTTCACGGAGGCCGCGTCCTCCTGGTGGTCGGGATCGGCGTGCTCCGTGTGGTCCTGGTCAGTGACGGCAGTCACCGGTCACCTCTCCTTCTGCAGTACGGACAGCGCGGCGATGAGTTCGGACTGGGGTTCGGGATGGACTTCGAGGGCGTCGAGCGGGGCGAGCCGGCGTTCACGCTCGGCGTGCATCACCCGGTCCACGTACTCGCCGAGCAGCCGTCCGGCCCGTTCCCGCAGCCGCAGCGCACCGTGGGCACCGATCCGCTCGGCGATCCCCTCGCCCGCGGACCGGGACCGGTGGCCGCCCAGCAGAACGGTGGCGACCAGCGCGGAGACCACCTCGGGGTCCGGAGCGACGCTGCGGTCGAGGTGGCGCACCTCGTCCTCGGCGTGCTCCTCGAGCTCGCGCCGCCACCGCCGTACCGCCATCCCGATCCGGTGCTCGGCGGTCTCCAGGGAGGCGTCGCGGTCCGCAAGCTCCGGGGCGTCCGCCGCCGGCTCGCGCCGCCAGGCCTCGTCGATGCGCTCGTCGGCGGCGGTGACAGCACACAGCAGCAGCTCGCACAGGCTCTCCACAAGGGCGTCCAGGAGCTCACCGGCGGTGCAGTCGAGCGGGAAGGCCCGCCAGCGCTTCAACGCGTCACCGGCGAGCACGGCGCCCCCCTGCAACCGCCCCCGCACGCGCGCGTGCTCACTGTCGTAGGCGGAGTCGACGGCGGAGGTGAGCCGCAGGGCGGCCGCGTACTGGGCGGCGGCGGCACTGGCCAGCTCGGGCATCCGGGACCTGAGCGAGGCGATGAGGCCGTACGCCGTACGGGCCATGGCGTGCTGCCGGGCCGCGGGGTCCTGGGCCTGGTGCACGAGCCAGGTGCGCAGCGGCGCCACGGCGGTGGTCGGCAGCAGCCCGCTGCCCCAGGCCGACTCAGGCAGCTCGGGCACGGTGAACCGCGGTACGTCGCCGAGCCCGGCCTTGGTGAGCAGGGCACCGTACTGCCGGGAGACCTCGGACACCACCTGGTGGGGCACCCGGTCGAGCACGGTGATCAGGGTGGCGTCGTACTCCTTGGCGGTCCGCAGCAGGTGCCACGGCACGGCGTCGGCGTACCGGGCCGCCGTGGTGACCATGATCCAGATGTCGGCGGCACAGATGAGCTCGGCCGCGAGAGTGCGGTTGTCGGCGACCAGGGAGTCGATGTCGGGCGCATCGAGGAGGGCGAGGCCGGGCGGCACGGTATCGGCGGTCTCGATGCGCAGCACGCGCGCGGGGTTCTCGCCCGGCAGCAGCAGATCGTCGTCGGACTCCCGGTGCGGCACCCACACGCGCGTGAGGTCGGGCAGCACACGCATGCCGCTGAACCAGTGATGGTCCTCCGGGTGGCACACCAGCACCGGCGTCCGTGTCGTCGGCCGCAGTACGCCCGCCTCGCTGACCCGTCGGCCCACCAGGGAATTGACGAGCGTCGACTTGCCGGCGCCGGTGGAACCTCCCACGACGGCCAGCAACGGCGCTTGGGGCTCCCTCAACCGGGGCACCAGGTAGTCGTCGAGCTGAGCGAGCAGTTCGTCGCGGTTGGCACGCGCACGTGGCGCCCCGGGAAGGGGCAGCGGGAAGCGTGCGGCGGCGACGCGGTCGCGCAGCGCGGAAAGTGCGTCGAGCAGCTGAGGCCGTACGTCCAAGGTCACCACATGCGAAGAATGCCCAATTTTATGGGATATCTGAAGCATATGAGCATGTCTGCGCGCCGACGGAACACAAGGGACGGAAGGGACTACTGGGGCAGGAGCACAGTCCAGGCATAACGAGTGCACAACACCCGGCGCGTGTGGCGCGAAAAGCGATGCACGATTCGCACCCGCCTGCGATTATCAGGTCCGCTTCACCGAACCTCCACATCGAGCCACGGAGGCGAAGCAACAGGGGCAGGGATCCAGGAGCTCTATCCTTGTCCCCGGCAACGTCACGGATCAGCCCACACCCGGGCACCACGACAGAGGCCACCACACCCGGCCCCCGTAGCTCAGTGGATAGAGCAGGCGCCTTCTAAGCGCTTGGCCGCAGGTTCGAGTCCTGCCGGGGGCGCAAACGCCCATTGACCAGCGGAAACGCTGGTCTTTTTTCATGCCGGCCCGATGCGCATCGCTTACACGCCAAGCGCCTTGGTCATCTACGCTCGTGGACACCATGCTGCGTCATGCCCGGGGCATTGACGGCCGCCGTAGCCTGGCCGCAACGGCACCGGCACCGGCACCCGAGGGGGCACGCGTGGACCTGTCAGCAGACCTCGGCGTCGGCGAACGCATCCGTGTACTGCGGGAATCCCGGGGCATGTCGCGGGCCGTACTTGCACAACTCTGCGGGCGCGGCGTCGACTGGCTGAAGAAAATCGAGTCCGGCGACCGCTAGCTACTTGCCCCTGAAGAAGTCGGGGCTCCTGATGGGGTGACCTGCGCGGAGAGCTGGTGCGCGTTGTCCGTGGCCGCCACAGTGGTGTTGGGTCGTGGCCGGCCGGGGGTGGTGGCGATGTTGCGTGTGTCCGTGCCACAGGACACGTGGTGGGAGGTGCTGCCGGAGCAGGCGCGGCAGCTGCCCGCTGAACTGGCCGGGATAGATGCCTACTTGGATGACGAGCGGTTCGTCGCACCGTGGCGGGCGGTGTCCGCCGAACGGCTGGGGCGGCCGTCGGTTCCGGTCGAAACGCTCTTGCGTCTGCTGTATCTCAAGCACCGCTACCAGCTCGGCTACGAGACGCTGTGCCGTGAGGTAGCGGACTCGTTGAGCTGGCGGCGGTTCTGCCGGATCCCGCTGACCTCCCCGGTGCCGCACCCGACGACGCTGGTCAAACTCGTACGCCGCAGCGGCCCCCCGGCCATCGAGCAGCTCAACGCCGCGCTGCTGGGCAAGCTCGTGGAGGACAAGCTGCTGCGGTGCCGCAGGCTGCGCATCGACACCACCGTCATCGAAGCCGACATCGACCACCCCACGGACGCCGGCCTGCTGGAGCACGGAGTGCGCAGGCTGGGCCGGCTGGTGCGCCGGATCAAGGCCGCCGGCGCCGCCAGGCGCACCCGCTTCCGTGATCGCAGCCGGTCAGCAGGCCGCCGCCTGAAGCAGATCTCCCGCACACTGCGGCGGCGCACCGGCCAGGCGCTGGGCGAGATCGATCGGCTCACCGGCGAGGTCGCCGCCATCGCCGCAGCGACACTGCGAGATGTGGCCACGGTGGAGCACAATGCGCGGCGCGCCCTGCGCGGGCGGCCGTCGGGGCGGCTGGCACGCCTGGTCGGTGAGCCGGCCGAGACGGTGGAGGGCACCCAGCGCCTGCTGGAACAGACCGCGTTACGACTGGCGGGGACCCGCAAGATCCCCGACCGGCTGGTGTCGTTGGCCGACCCGGACGCCCGGCCGATCCGCAAGGGCAAGCCCCAGCACCCCACCCAGTTCGGCTACACCGCGCTGGTGGCCGAGGCAGAAAACGGCTTCGTTGCCGACCACCAGGTCCACCGCGGCAACCCAGCTGATGCCCCGCAGCTGGTGCCTTCGGTCAAGCGGGTGACGGCGCTGGTCGGCCGGGCGCCGACAACCGTGGTCGCCGACCGCGGACTTGGCACCGCAGCCAACGACCGGACGCTCGCCGAGCTCGGGGTCCGGCGGATCGGTCTCCAGCGCAACGGAACCCCGGGAAAGGCTCGCCGGGAGTACGAACGCAGCCGCCCGTTCCGACGGATGCGCAACTGGAGAGTCGGTATCGAAGCCCGTATCAGCCACCTCAAGCGCAGCTTCGGCTTCCGCCGCACCCGCCTTCGCCGACTGTCCGGCGCCCAGACCTGGGCCGGACTCGGGATCCTCGCCTACAACCTCCACCGGATGACCGTCCTCAGCCGGTGAACGGAGACCACCGGCAGGCCGACGACATGCCACCGCTTCCCCGCATCAGCCCCGCCACCAGCCTGAACCCTTTTTCAGCGGCAAGTAGCTACGCAGCCATGACCTGCTGCTGCGCCTGGCCGCCGCACTCCAGGTCCACGACCTGTCCGCCATCACCGGAAACGACGACGGGTCGTCAGTAGCTACGTACACCCGAGCACGGTCTTCGGGCGGGCGAACGTGGACTTCTCCGCCATCTCCGTCGCGACCGACCTGTGCAAGTCGGCGAAGGCTCTGGGCCTGGCCGACGACATCGACCCCGACACCATGCCCTCCGTGGAGCGTCGCGCCCGCCTGTGGGTGGAAGTTGCTCGCGGGCACCTGCAGCGCGGCGACCGCACGGCCGCCCTACACATCATGCAGATGGCGCACCGGATCAGCACCGAGACCGTCTCGTACACCCCGTCCGCCCGGTATGTCGCCGCGGACCTGTGGCGCAACGCCCCACGCGCACGGAGGCCGGCCAGCTCGCCGAGAAGGTAGGCGTCGTAACCGGCTGACCAGGGGGACAGTCTGGGACAGGGGGACAATCTGTCCCCCTTCTCTCTTGCCCACGGCCCTACGGTGACGCTCCGCGCTCAGTCACCTACCGAACGGGCCCGCCATGACACTCCTCCCAGCACGATTGCACGCCTCCACCCGCCGACACGAGCCGCTCACCACCGTCGGCGCCACCGGAGAGGTCCGCGTGCCGCTCGCGCTGTACGCGGTCGACGATTTGCGCGGTACAGCCGACCTGGTCATGTCCCGCGCGGAGGCTCAGCGGCTCTTCACGCAGCTGGCGGAGTCCCTCGGCTTCGTACATCAGATGCCGGCGCCGCGAGGACTGGAGGCCGTGCGGTGAGCGGCACCGCCCAAGAGGTGTCGGCCCAGGCACTGGCACTACTGGTGCTGCCGTCTCTCGACAAGCTTTCCGAACAGCAGGTACGCGGCAGCGCCTGCGTCTGGGACGGCGTCCCCTTCACGACGGGGATCGCTGTCGACCTCGGCCCGCGGCGTAAGAAGCGGCTCGACGGGCACTACGACTGGTTCCCCCGCGGCTGCCCCCGCTGCGTTGGCGAGAAAGCCCTCCTCGCCCTCTTCGAGCACGCCCCCAAGTACGAGCCGTGCCGCCACCACGACGACGGCAACCCGTGCCCCACCGGGCGCGCCCTGCTCCGCCTGACGCTGCGGAGGGGACGCTGATGTTCTGCGAACGCTGCGACCAGCCGATCCCACCGGGCGAGTTGTACATCGAAGTCGACAACCCGGGTACCAGCGGGGCCAGTTCGACCATCTACCTGCACAAGAAGCTGTGCCAGCGGCCACCGAGGCAGACCGCCCCGGCATCGACACGCCACTGACCCCCGCTCCCGGCAGCGCCGCCGACTGCGCCGGTAGCGGATCCCCCGCGGCC
This sequence comes from Streptomyces sp. NPDC059866, assembly GCF_042731325.1. NCBI lineage: Bacteria > Bacillati > Actinomycetota > Actinomycetes > Kitasatosporales > Streptomycetaceae > Streptomyces > Streptomyces sp. NPDC059866. The sequence continues at coordinate 257,919 of NZ_JBHWJT010000004.1, forward strand.
CTGGCCGACGCCCCCCGACGCCGCCGGGGCAAGGTCGACGCGCCTCGGGTCGGCGATGCGGATCAGGCTGTCGCCCTTGGGCGATGAGTGGCCTGCTCGATGCGATTGACGGCCTGGCGGTCCAGGCCGGCCATGGTCGGCGAGCCGCTCCTGCGTCAGGTTGGCGCGGAGGCGGGCTGCTCGGATACGGCCGCCGATGTCCCAGCGGCGGCCCCCTCCGCAAGCGGGGCCGCGGTAGGCGCAACGCGCGAGGTGCGCCGTCCCGTCCAGACGACGGGCCTCGGCCTCAGAGCCGCCCCAGCTCCGGGGTGGGGCGGTGCCATGCTCACGGCGAATAGTCTCCGTCAGATTCACCAGAAGATAGGCCAAGCGCCTTTCCTTAGATTGCTCAGCAGCGTGCCCCTGCCCTGGTGTGCCACCGGCACGGAGCGCGGAGGCCCCGCCGACGCGCGACACCACCTCCAGCCGCCCGATCCTCAGCCGCGCCGACCGTTGCCCAGCCCGCCCCTCAACTCTCTCTTTTCCTTGCTTCGGGGAGGCTGCGAGAAGCGCATAGGGGGATTGTCAGGCCCCCGACCACGCCATGACAGGCGGTGACCTGCACAGACGTGAGGCCGACCGAAAGGCTCGCGTAAGAGATGGCGCATGAGTTGATGCGAGAGATGGTGCAAGAGTTGGTTCAGGAGATGTTTCCATCCAGCCAGGTCAGAAGGTGACGACGGTCTGCGCCTCGCCGACTGCCACTGCCTGCTCGATCGCCCGGGCCGCGGTCCACTGGCCCGTGCCCGTCCTGCTCTGGCAGTTGCCCCGCGGTCGTCCACGTGAACGGAAAGTACCAGCTCACGGCCGGTGTAGGACCGTACAGATGCTGTCGGCGCCATCCCGGGGCACCATGCCTCGCCCTCCCGCCGGGGGTGGACTCTCGGCCTCACCCATGACTTCGTGGTGGGCGTCGTCGCCGGCCAAGGAGGCCGACCCCTGGCCACCGTCGGCTGGAAAATCGCCCCAGGTCGTCGACAGATGGGTGGACGCGGACATACGGGATGGCCGGGACCCGATAGTGGGTCCCGGCCATCCTCTGACGCACGGGTGGACTCACGCGACAGGCGCCGACGACAAGTGGACCCCTCGGCCGTCTCGGTCGGACGTCAGGAGTTCTTGCCAGGGACGGAGAAGTCGCTGACGCAGTTGATCTGACCACCCGAAGCCGGACAGTCCTGCGTCGAATCGTTGACGACGGTGATGTTTCCGTGCTGGTCGGTGGTGACCTGGTACTCCCTCACCTGTGAGCAGCGCTTGGAGCCGTTGCCGTCGTCGACGCACGCGCCGGAACCATCGGCGAAAGCCTGGACGGCACCGGCACCGATCAGAGCAAAGCTCCCCAGGACACCCACTGCCGCTGCGATCTTCTTCGAATTGAGCATCTGCCTTTTCCTTTACAGTCGGTCTCCGTGACTGGACTGCGGAGTCGTTCCGGACACTTGGACCGGCAACGAAGCCGGACGGCAAGCTCCGGGCTCGGACACCTGGTCGAGCCTCAAGGGCTGCCTGCATCCTGATAAGTGATTACCTGCCGGCAGGGCGGGCCTGAGTGCACTTCACCGACGTGCGCTCGCTCTGGTCGACGGCCTGGAAGCCGAGGGCGTTGATTGAGAGATTGACGTCCCCGATGTTGATAAGCGTCCAATTCCTCTCGTCCGCAGAGCACTTCTGGTTCTGCTGCGGGTTGTCGGCCGTGGCCTTCGGGTCCTCGCCGACAGCATGGCCGACGCCAGCGCCCAGCAAGCTGACGCTGCCGAGCATGGCCGCGGCGACTGCTGCCTTCTGGTACTTGCGCATTACTTCTCCGTTCTCGAGTTGACACAGCTCGTAACGGGCTGGCCACCGACAGTCGCCGACTGTAGGGGATGTTCGTTATTTTTGATGGGCGAAACGCCCCAAGTAGGTAAGTTTCCCGAAAAGCCATAATCTGGCATTTATACGCATATATCGCCGGACGCAGCATCCACTGACACAGGCGGCCTGACTCTGCGTCGGACAGGTCGGCGTTGACTCGCCGACAGGGCCGCCACCCGTGACCGGACGGCGGAGTCTCCCTCTGCATGACCCGGCAATGGCAGGTCCCGGGGCTCGGACGCCTGGCTCAAGCCCCGGGACCTGCCTAGATCACCTGACCGGTGATCACCTGCCGATGGTGAAGATCTGAGCGCAGTTCACCGACGTACGCTCGCTCTGATCGACGAGCTGGAAGCCGGCACCGTTGACCGGAGCGTAGCCGCTGGCCGTCTCGACGCCCGTGAAGTTGGATTCGTCCGCCGAGCACCCCTGGCTCTGCTTGTTGTCGAGCTTGACCTTCCCGTCCTCGTTGGCGTGGCCGACGCCAGCGCTCAGGAAGCTGACGCTGCCGAGCACGGCCACGACGACTGCGGCCTTCTGGTACTTGCGCATTACCTCTCCGTTCCTCGTGTCGACACAGTCCGTTACGGCCTGGTCACCGACAGGCTTCAACTTAGGTAATCTCTCTGGCCTTTTCCATGAGAAACGCTCGCATCACGCACATATCTTGAAAAATGCACATCGTTCCGCTGCCGCGTACGCATCAGGTGACCGAATCCGGGAAGTCACGTCCCCGCCGCCGTGCGAACAACCGCCGACCGCAACGGGCGGGCACCCTCATCACGCACAGAGGACCGTGGCCGTCACTGGCCACGACAGAAGATCCCGCCTTCGAACACACGGTGGAGTACATCGCCACGCTTCCCCGAATACCCCGCAGAGCGCCCGGACCCCACTGCGGACGGCCGCACGCGGTCTACGGGCCGGCCGGGGCCGCGCCGACCACGGCATGATGACCTCTCACCACGGACGACGACCCGCCGACGCAGGATCTCCCCATGCATGGACCGGCAAGGACATCAAAAAACGGCAGGCCCCGGGGCTCGGACACTTGGTTCCAATCCCGGGGCCTGCCTAGATCACCTGATCGGTGATTACCTGCCGATGGTGAAGATCTGAGCGCAGTTCACCGACGTGCGCTCGCTGTCGTCGACGAGCTGGAAGCCGGCGCCGTTGACGGGGGCGTAGACGTAACCCGTCTGGCTGCCCGTGAAGTTGACTTCGTCCGCCGAGCACTCCTGGCTCTGCTTGTTGTCAAGCTTGACCTTCGGATCCCCGTTCGCAGCGTGGCCGGCGCCAGCGCCCAGGAAGCTGATGCTGCCGAGCATGGCCACGACGACTGCGGCCTTCTGGTACTTGCGCATTACCTCTCCGTTCCTCGTGTCGACACAGCCCGTTACGGTCTGGTCACTGACAGTCGCTGACTCTAGGCGACGTTTGCTGGTTTTGGCGCACGAAACGCCCAAGTGTGCAGATTTCTTGAAAAGCGGCACAAATTTGGCACTTTCGCGCCCACATCGGGGGTCGAATCCGGTAGTCACATCCGGCCACCGCCGTTCGGACAGCCCCTGAACAACACTGTGCACCAACCAAGACTCAGGACTTCTTACCGCGGACGACGACGCCACGGACGGAACGTCCCCACACGCGGACCGGCGAGGAAACCAGACGGCATGCCCCGGGGCGCGAACACCCGGTCCGACCCCCGGGCATGCCTAGATCACCTGATCGGTGATCACCTGCCGAGCGAGAAGATCTGAGCGCAGTTCACCGACGTGCGCTCGCTCTGGTCGATGATCTGGGTACCGGTGGCGGGGTTGGTCGGGGCGAAGACGCTGCCCGTCTCGGTGCCCGTGAAGTTGTATTCGTCCGCCGAGCACTCCTGGTGCTGCTTGTTGTCGAGCTTGAACTTGCCGTCCCCGTGGTCATCAGCGTGGCCGACGCCAGCGCCCAGGAAGCTGACGCTGCCGAGCATGGCCACAACGACTGCGACCTTCTGGTACTTGCGCATTACCTCTCCGTTTCTCGTGCCGACACAGTCCGTTACGGTCTGGTCACTGACAGATTCACCGTAAGTGATCTTTCTGGCTTCAGCCACGAGAAACGCCCGAAGTGTGCATATTTTCTGCTAAATGTGTGTCTTGGTGTGCCGCCATCCTGAACCGCGTCCCGCACGCCTTGAGGCTGTCGGCTGTCGGGGCCCCGGCGCTGTGGTGCACGCCGGGGCCAACACGTTTCCTCGTGCGCGGGGCGACACTGCCGCCACCGCACCTGGCCGAGACCCGAGCCACCGCGGGCGACCACGCGCACGTCCCACGAGCCGACCGGGCCCGCGTCGGCCGACGCCGGAGGATCACCTTCGCCGCGACGGGCGACTCCGGTCGACCTCACCTACCAGCCGCTGCAGCGCTGGTCCGGGGGCAGCCAGCCCTGCCAGGCGGCTGCGGTGGGCGGGGGAGAAGACCGCCGGCGCCTTCCTGAGCCGGACGAAAGTCCCAACACCCCCGAGCACCACGGCTCTTCTCATGATTCCGCTGAACCCGCGTCAGCTCACGAGTACCGGTAGAGCTGGCCGACGTCCTCCAGCTCTTCCGGCGTCATGTCCCATGGCGGCAGTGACTCGTGCCGGGCCACGACCCTGCCGTGCTGCTTGTCGTGTGGGCCCGGCGGTGTCGCGGGAAGGTAGCGGGCTCCGCGGTGCCGGTGTTGCCAGCGGTACCACTGCAGGTCGACGAAGGCGTGGAGCAGCCAGAAGACGGGGTCGTTGACGGAGGCGGCGCCGAGCATGGTCCCGCCGACCCAGCGGTGCACGCGGTTGTGGTTGCGCCAGGAGGTGTTGCCCCGGCCGGTGCCCCAGCCCTCCAGCTTGTTGCGGAAACCTCGCGTGACCGTCGAGTCCCAGGGCGACACGTCGTAGGCGGGGTCCTTCAGCGCCCACTCCAGATCCTTCTTCGTGGGCAGGTCGATCGGGGCGCGGGGGCGGCCGAAGTCCCGGGTGAGGAACGGGGCGTCGGTCACGCCCTCCTTGAGGGTCCAGTTGCCCTCCCGGTAGGCGAACGGACCGGTCATCACCTGGTGGTCGGAGCGGCGCCCGTTGCCGCCGAGGAGGTCCGCCGTCCAGGGTGCGGAGGTGGTCGTGCGGTCGCGCGTCCAGTCCCAGTACGGCACCGTCACCGACGAGTCCACCCGGCGCAGCGCCTCCTCCAGATCGAGCAGGAAGCGGCGGTGCCAGGGCAGGAAGGAGGGCGCCATGTGCGCGGCGCGCAGTCCTTTTTCGCCGTCGGAGGAGAAGTACGCGATGTGCATCCGCACGAACTCGTCGTACTCTCCCCGCCGTTTGACCTCCAGCAGCGCGTTGACGAACCGGCGCTTCTCGGCCCTGGTGAGCGTGCCGGCGTCCTTACGCACGTACGCCATGCGGGTGCCCCGTGTGCAGGTGTCCGCCGTCCACCGGTCCCGGAGCCGGCGCGTGCAGCAGCCGGCCGGGGCCGAGTTCGTCGACGGTGGCACGGGCGGCCTCGAGCGGTGTCCGGTACGAGCAGTAGTGGTCGACCATGCTCAGCCAGGTGCCGTCGGCGCGGCGCATCAGATGCAGAGGGCGGCCGTCCACGGTGACGTGCCACCGGCCGCCCTCGGCGGCGCTGCGCGCCGGGATCCACACGCCGCGGATGCGGCGACCGCGGTAGGTCTGGGCGAAGGCCGCGTCGCCCGGGGCGTTCCAGGGTCCGGCTCCGGGGTGCCAGGGCCGGAAGACGGCGACCGCCGAGGCCAGGGCGGCGGTGAGCGCGCAGGCACGCAGTCCGCGCGCCAGATCCCGTCGTGTCCTGCCCACCGGGCCGGGCAGCGCCGGGTCCGGTGTTCCGTCCTCGGCACCCACCGGTACTTCGCCGACGCTGACGACCATGGCTCACTCCTCGTCGGGTTCGGTTGATCCGTAGCGGTAACCGCCGAACGCCCCGCGCGGTCACCGCAGCGCGGCCAGGACAGTGATCACCGACTGCCGTTCCGGTGACATGGAGCGCCTTTCCCATGGCCGTGCATACGGAAGAACGGCCCCCGAACACCACCGAGGGCCGACTCCGTACGGTGGGACTGAGCCCTACATCCACAGATTGCCGTGCAGCGGCTTGGCCTCGTTCAGTGCGGCCGCGGCCTCCTTCACCGTGGGGATCAGCGACTTGTCGCCCGTGGCGCTCGCCTCGAGGGGGATCTTGGTCTTCACGCCGCCGCTGAGGTCGGTGGCCGCCAGGTCAGGGGCGCTCTGAGCAGCGGGGGCCTGCGGAGCACTCTGAGCGGCCGGAGCCTGCGGAGCACTCTGAGCAGCGGGGGCCTGGTACGGAGCGGGCTGACCAGCGGGGGCCTGCGGAGCACCCTGACCAGCCGGAGCCTGCGGAGCACTCTGAGCGGCCGGAGCCTGCGGAGCACCCTGAGCAGCGGGGGCCTGGTACGGAGCGGGCTGACCAGCGGGGGCCTGCGGAGCACCCTGACCAGCCGGAGCCTGGTACGGAACCGGCTGACCAGCCGGAGCCTGCGGAGCACCCTGACCAGCCGGAGCCTGGTACGGAACCGGCTGACCAGCCGGAGCCTGCGGAGCACCCTGCCCAGCCGGAGCCTGGTACGGAACCGGCTGACCGACCGGAGCCTGCGGAGCACCCTGACCGGTGGGAGCCAGGTCGGGGGCGCTGTGGCCGGTGGGCGCCAGGCCGGGGGTGGTCTGGGCCGGGGTGTTGTGGGCGAACGCGGGTGTGGCGGAACCGGCAACAATCAAGGACCCGGCAACGACGGCGGCGGCCTTCAGAGACTTCATCGGTTTCCTTTCATCGGCAACGCAGGTCGCCGGTGGGGATTCTGTCGCCGTGCCTAACGAGCCCTGGCCTGGGCGGAAACCGGAGGTGCCGAAGATTGCCGATACCTCATATGAAATCTCTGAAAGACCTGACCCTTGATGGGGAGCCGGTCGGAAGAATGCCGGCACAGGGGCGGGAGGACAACAGTCGTGGTGCCGCCCCCTGGAAGCCGGCACCACGATGGGACGGGCGAGAGGTCGTGTCGTACGACGCTCACCGGGCCGGCAGCAGCACCTGCGTGATCGCGGGGAGCGTGACGGCCGGCGACGTCGATGGCACTGTGCTGGGCAGCGTCGACACAGCGGGCGAGTCCGTCTCCAGCAGGACCAGCTCGTCGATGAGGTCTTCGACCTCGGTCAGCAGGTCGTCGACCTCCGAGAGCACGTCATCGAGGTCGCCCGAGATCGCCTCCAGGAGGTCGTCGACGGCCTCCTCGGCGTCGTCCAGCTGGTCATCCAACTCCTCGTCCGGCTCTGCGTCCAGCTCGTCATCCAGCAGGTCGTCCAAGTCGTCGTCCAGCTCGACCAGCTCGTCCAGCTCGTCCCACTCGTCGTCCGCAAGGTCAGCGGCGCGCCGCTCGGGCACTCTCAGCTCGGCGTCGCGCGGGGCGGGAGCCCTGTCGGCCGCTTTGTCCAGGGCGCGCTTCGCGGCCGCTCCCAGTTTCCTGGCCTCGACGGCGGACAGTCGGCCGTCGTCTGCCTCGAGCACGGCCTTCAGCAGGTCGGCGACCGGGGCGAGTTCGCCCCTGTTGTAGGCCCTGACCTGCGCGATACGCACGTCCGCAGCGCGGAGTCGCGCATCGGACGACGACGCACGGCGGTGCTCGCGGGTCGAGTCGGCGGCCAAGGCGGCGGGGCCGGTGATCCCGACCAGGAGGGCGGCGCACAGTGCACTGGTCGCCATGCGCCGTGCGGGCAGAGCACCCATGGGAGTTCCTTTCGACAGGGGTTGGATCTTGAACCCACACTGAGAGCGCCCGTGACGTTCTGCAACCGTTCATAGGCTTTTAGTGATGCGGCGTTCACCCTGCCGCCGCGCTCCGCCTGATCCGGCGGCATGCCCGCCGACCGCACCAGGCCGCCCGAACTTCACCGTTCCGACACACTTGTCAGATTTCATCGATATTCGTCGCCTTTGTCCGTTTGGTGACTAGAGTTGCGAACTGCCTGACGCACCCTCAGGGCGGACACACCCCACTCGTTCCGCCGTTGCCACCGCCACCTGTTCCGAAAGGGCACCGACGGTCATGCGCCATTCCCTGGGTCCGCTGCTTCGCTGTGCGACCGTAGGCACCTTCGCCCTTGCCCTGACATGGGCGGCCGGCGGCTCCCTCTCTGCCGCACCGGAGGCGGAGAGCATCGTGTTCGCCCAGCGCTACAGCGCACTCCAGCACGGCGGAATCGTCCGCGCGGCGAACGTCTCCATCACCTGCCACACCGCATCCTCGTGCCCGACCGTCCAGCAGGGCGGAGCCGGCGTGAACGGCGACTTCGACATGTTCTACGTCGACGTCGACCGCGACCCGAACACCTACAACTCCTCCCGCGCGGAGGTCCGGCTGCCCCAGGGCTCCCGGGTGACGTACGCGCGTCTGTACTGGGGCGGCAACCTGCGCGTCGGCGAACAGAAGCCGCCGGAGGACAACGAGCGGGTGCTGATCGCCGAACCCGGCGGGGAGTACCAGGAGCTCCGCGCGGACACGGTCGTAGGACACCGGGTGGCAGGCGGCACGGACGCCTTCCAGGCCTCGGCGGACGTCACACGGCTGGTGCGGGATTCCGGGCCGGGCCTGTACACCGTGGCGCAGGTCAATGTGGCCATGGGCAGATCGGCGGCCGGGGCATGGGGCGGCTGGACGCTGGTGGTGGCGTACGAGAACGCGGCGGAGCCGCTGCGTCACCTCGCGGTCTGGGACGGCTTCGTGCCGCTGAACTCCGGCTCGGGACAAGAGATCCAGCTGCGCGATCTGCGCTTTGCGGCGGGCGCGGGGGGCCGCTCGGGCCTGGTGGCGTACAACGGCGACCGAGGCGCCGCCGGCGACTCGCTCACCGTGACCAACGGGTCCGCCTCCATCGCCCTCAGCGACCCCGCCAACCCCCAGGACGACGTCCTGAACTCCACCATCAGCGAGCCCGGAGACGCTGCGTCGCGGGTGCCCGCGCACGCCAACACCCTCGGCTACGACTCCGATGTGTTCGACCTCGGCCGAGTCCTGCAGAACGCCGGTGACCAGTTGACCTTCCGGCTCCGGTCACAGCAGGACGCGGTGTGGGCCGGTGTGCTCTTCGCCGCTGTCGACGCCCAGCAGTGAACCCGTTGCCGCCCGCCCCGAGCGTCTTCGTGAGCGAGGAAGCCGCGCACATGCATGTGTCACCCACCCACACTCGGCCGCGGATCCTGCATCTGACCCAACCGGTGGACGGCGGGGTCGCCCGCGTGGTGACGGACCTGGTCCGGGCACAGCTGGCGGACGGCCTCGACATCGCCGTGGCCTGCCCCGACAGCGCGCTCGCCGCCGAACTGCGGGCGCTCGGCGCGAACGTACGGCACTGGCACGCGACGCGGTCGCCGGGGCCGTCGCTCGTGCGGGAGGTACGGCGTCTGGCCCGGCTGATCGACGAGGTGCGGCCCGATCTCGTGCACGCGCACAGCGCGAAGGCCGGGCTCGCCGGGCGGCTCGTGGTGCGCGGGCGGATTCCGACCGTCTTCCAGCCGCATGCCTGGTCGTTCGAGGCGGTCGGCGGGGGCACCGCGGCCCTGGCTCTCCAGTGGGAGCGATGGGCGGCGCGTTGGGCCGCGCAGGTGGTGTGTGTGAGCGAGGCGGAACGCGCGACCGGCGTGCGCTCGGGGATCACCGGCCGGTGGACCGTCGTCCCCAACGGCATCGATCCCGAGCGCTTCCACCCGGCCGACGCCGGCACCGTGCGGGCCGGGCTCGCGCCGCTCGCCGGTATCGACCCGGCAGCGCCGCTCGCCGTCTGCGTGGGGCGGCTGTGCCCGCAGAAGGGGCAGGACGTGCTGCTCCGGGCGTGGGACGCCGTCGTACGCAGGGTGCCCGACGCCCGCCTCGCCCTGGTCGGCGACGGCCCGGACCGCGACGTGCTGCGTGAACGCGCCCCGGAGTCCGTGCTGTTCGTGGGAGCCGTCGCCGACGCCTCCCCCTGGTACCAGGCCGCCGACCTCGTCGTCCTGCCCTCCCGCTGGGAGGGCATGGCACTGGCCCCGCTGGAGGCGATGGCCTGCGCGCGGCCCGTGGTGGTCACGGACGTCGACGGCGCCCGCGAGAGCCTGCCGCCCTCCTTCGCCGCCCGGTGCCTGGTCCCGCCGGAGAAACCGGCGGCGCTGGCCGGAGCCGTCAGCGAGCTGCTGCTCGACCCGCTGCTGCGCACGTCGCTCGGCGACCGTGGCCGCCGGCATGTGCTGACCACCCACGACGTGCGGCACACCGCCGAGGCGCTCGCGGACGTCTACCGCGACCTGCTCGGCACCCGGCCCGCCGCCCGAAACGCGCGCCCCTCCCATGCGGTCGAGCCCCCCGAGGCCCACGGCGCTGAGCACGGTCAGCCGCCCGGCACGGGCCGTGGCGCCGAGGTGAACCAGACGACACAGCGCGTCGAGCCCATCAAGTACAGGGAGTCCAGTCACTCGTGACCGCCGAACGTACCGTGCCCTCCCCCGGCCTTCCGCCACGGGACCACGGATTCTCACCAGTTTCGGTCCTGCCGCCGCGCGGCACCGCCACCGGCTTCCGGTTCCCCGTCCCGCGCCGCCCGGCCCGGACGGCCTCACCGGTCCCGCTGCTCGTCACGGACGGCGTCGCCGCCCTGTCGGGCGCGCTGGCGCTCACCGAGGCCCAGCGTCATCCGCTGCTCGTCACCCTGCTGGTCGTCGCGTCGCTGCTGCTGCGCCCGCGCGACGGCCGGCCGCCGGTGCCGGTACTGCTGGAGGAACTGCCCGCCGTGTGCGGCCGCATCGCGGTGGCCTGGCTGGCGCTCTCGGCGCTCTGGGCGGCGTACCGGCCGGAACACGCATTGTCCGTCGGCACCGTACTGACGGGCCTGGCCCTGCAGGCGGCGGTCGGCTGTGCGCTGCGCGGAGCCGTGCACGGGCGGCGGCGCGCCGCACTGCTGCGCCACCCGCACACCGCACTCGTCGTCGGCCCGGTCGCGACCGCGCAGCGCGTGGCCGCCGCCGTGCTGCGCCACCCGCGATGCGGTGTGCGGCCGGTGGGGGTCGTCGCCGGGCAGCCGGACGGCACCGAGGGCCTGCCCGTGCTGACGACCGGCGAGGAGGTCGAGCGTGCGGTCATCCAGAACGGGGTGCGGGCCGTGCTGGCCGTTCACCCCTCCGTACGCGCCGAACAGGGGCCGCTGCTGCGGGCGCTGGCCGAGTCGGGCTGCGTGGTCTGGGAGGTCGACGCCGACTGCCCGTCGTACGCGACGCGGGAGCGGCTGGCCGGGTTCTCCTGCCGGCGTCTGGACATGTCCCCGGTGCGCCGCGGCGGCGTGGGCAAGCGGGCGCTCGACATTCTCGTGTCGGGAACGCTGTTGCTGCTGGTCAGCCCGCTGCTTCTGGCGTGCGCGGTGGCGCTGCGGATCAGCGACGGGCCGGGCGTGGTGTTCCGGCAGGAACGCATCGGCAAGAACGGAAAGCCGTTCACGCTGCTGAAGTTCCGTACCCACCGCCCGGTCGACGAGCACGAGTCGGCGACCCGGTGGAGCGTGGCGAACGAGATCGAGATGCGCTGGTTCTGCCGAACGCTGCGGCGCACCTCGCTCGACGAGCTGCTCCAGCTGTGGAACGTGCTCCGGGGCGACATGAGCCTGGTCGGGCCGCGGCCCGAACGCCCCTTCTTCGTCGCCCAGTTCAGCCAGACCTACCCCGGTTACGCGGTCCGCCACCGGATGCGGACCGGCATCACCGGCCTCGCCCAGATCAACGGGCTGCGCGGCGACACCTCGATCGAGGACCGCTGCCGGTTCGACAACGCCTACATCGACGACTGGTCGCTGTGGCAGGACATCTGCATCCTGCTGCGCACCGCGGCCACGCTGGTGCGCCCGACGGGGGGCTGAGCGACGTGAGCCACGCCCTGACATCGCTCCCGGCCCGGGCCGGCGCGCTGACGCCGGTCCTGCCCGTGGTGGCCGTGCCCGCCCTGCTGGCCCTGCCGCTGACGCCGGACGGAGCGGGGCCCGCCGACGTGGCCTCCGGTCTGGCGGTGGTGTACTGCGTGGTCCGTCTCCTGCGCGAACGGCGGCGCCCGCTGTCGCCCGTCGCGGCCGTGGTGCTGGGCCTGCCGGTCGTGGGGCTCGCACTCGCCGCCATGGGAGCGTCCTCGCCCCAGGCCGGGCTCACCGGCCTGGGGCGCTATCTGCAGATCTTCGTGCTCGTCCCGGCAGCCGTGCTGCTGCTGGTCCGCGACCGGGCCCACTTCCGGCTGGTGGCCTGGTCGTTCGTGGGACTCGCGCTGTGGCAGGGGGCCGTGGGCGTGCACCAGTACGTCACCCGGACCGGCGCCTCCTACCAGGGCGAGGACATCCGGGCCGTCGGAACCTTCGGGCCGCATGACGTGATGAGCATGGCCATGGTCGTCTCGCTCGGCCTGGTGTGCGCGGTCGGGATCGCGCTGGGCCCGGCGTCCGTACGGCAGCGGGCAGCCGCCGCCGGGTGCGCGCTGGCCCTGCTGCTGCCGCTCGCGCTCTCCTTCAGCCGGGGCGCCTGGATCGCGACCGCTCTGGCATGCGCCGTGCAGCTGGCGCTGACCGGGCTGCGGCGCGCGCTGAAGGTGGCGGCGGCCGCGGTCGCCGCCGGCGTGATCCTGGTGGGCGGGTTCGGCGTCGGCACGGCGCTGCTGCAGCAGCGGATCGACAGCATCGCGCAGGTCACCGACGCCCCCGACCAGTCGGTCGTCGACCGGTACACCCTGTGGGCGTCCGCCACCGGCATGTGGCGCCAGCAGCCGCTGACCGGCGTCGGAATGAAGGGCTTTCCCGAGTACCGGGACCGCCACGCCACCCTGGCGCTGTCGTCGGGCAGCGAGATCGCGGGCGCGGGAACGGCGTACCAGCGGCAGCCGCTGCTGTCGCCGCACAACATGTACCTGCTGCTGCTGAGCGAGCAGGGCCTGGTCGGGCTGCTCGCGCTCACCGGGAGCTGGCTGGCGCTGCTGGTGTGCGGCCTGCGCCGGCTGCTGCGCGTGCGCGACCGGGGACCGGGACTCGACTGCGCACTGGTCGGCTGTGGGCTGCTGGTCTGGCTGCTGACCGACTTCGTGTACGGGGACATCGGTGGTCCCTCGACCGTCCTGACCGCCGTGGCCCTGGGGCTCGTGGCGTGGTGGGCGCTGGCCGGGGACCAGCGGGTGGACGGCGTGCCCCGGAACGGGGTTCGCGAGCGCGTCGAGGAGGCCGTGGCGCGATGACGGTGACGCCCTCGCAGAGCCCCGGACCCGCAACCGACGGCGCGGCGACCGTACCCGCGGCGCGTACCGCCACCCTGGCCGGGGACGGCGCCGAGCCGGCGTCGTCCTCCCGGAGGTTTCTCGCCCGGGCCGCGCTCGTCACGGCGTCCCTGTCCATCGCCGGCTCACTGCTCGGCCTGGTGCGCGACCAGTCACTGGCGCGGCTGTTCGGCGCCGGGAGCGACACGGACGCCTTCCTGGTCGCGTGGACCGTACCGGAGTTCGCCGCCACGCTGCTCATCGAGGACGGGCTGGCGCTGGTGCTGATCCCGGCGTTCAGCATGGCGCTGGCCCGCCGCGCCCGGGGCGCCCCGGACGACCCCGTCCGTGCTCTGGTGGCCGCCACCCTGCCCCGCCTGTGCCTCGCACTCGCCGCTGTGGCCGCGCTGGTCGCAGGCGTTGCTCCCTACCTCGTCCAGGCCCTGGCGCCCGGTCTGCCCGACCCGCGCCTCGCCGCCGACTGCACCCGGCTCACGGCGACCTGCGTGCTGGCCTTCGGGCTCGCCGGGTACTGCAGCGCCGCCCTGCGGGCGCACCGCCGCTTCCTCGCGCCCGCGGCGATCTACGTCGTCTACAACTCCGGCATCATCGCCGCGATGTTCCTGCTCGGCGGGCGCTGGGGCGTGCGCTCCGCGGCGATCGGCGTCGCGGCGGGCGGCCTTCTGATGGTGGCGGTGCAACTGCCGTCGCTGTGGCGGCAGTTGGCGTCGCGTACGTCGACCCCCGGCAGGGGCGGGGCCGAGGTCGAGGAGCGGCCGATGCAACTCGCCCTGGTCGCCGCCGTACTGCTCTTCGCGCTGTGCCGCCAGTCGCAGGTCCTCGTCGAACGCTTCCTCGCCTCCTCCCTGCCCGCCGGGTCCATCTCGCACCTGAACTACGCGCAGAAGGTCGCCCAGCTCCCCATGACGCTGTCGCTGATGCTGTGCACCGTCACGTTCCCGGTGGTGGCGCGGGCGCTCGCGGACGGCGACACCGAACGGGCCCGCAGCCGCGTCGAGCGGGATCTGACGCTGGCCTCCTGTGTGGTGCTGCTGGGCATGTGCGCGGTGATCGCCTGTGCCCCGCAGATGATCGAACTGCTCTTCCAGCGGGGCGCGTTCACCGCGAGCGACACCGCGGCGACGGCGGACGTCATGCGCGTGTACGCCGTCGGGCTGCTCGGCCAGACCCTGGTCGGCGCCCTGGTCCGCTCGTACTTCTCGGCGGGCCGGCCCAGCTGGTACCCCGTCGCCGTGATGACCGTGGGCATCGCCGTGACGTCCTCGATCGGCGCCGCGACCGTGGGCCCCTGGGGCGTGGAGGGGATCGCCGCGGCCAACGCCATCGGCATCACCGTCACCGCCGCCCTGCTCCTCGTCGGCCTGCGCGCGGCCCGGCGCAGCAGCCCCCACTCCGTCTCGATCCGCCTCCCGAAGGTCCTGGCCGAGCTGAGCAGACCGGTGCTCGCCGCGGTCGTCGCCACCGCCGCCGGGGCGTTCGTCGCGAGCCGGCCCGAGTCCCCGGTGGCGGGCCTCGCGGCGGGCTGCCTGACCGTGACCGCCGTCTTCGTCCCGCTCACCTGCTTCGCATCCGCACTGCGCTCCGTACGCACCGTCACACGAAGGCTCACACATGGTCGCTTCCATTGATTCCCTCGACACCGGCAGAATCCCCGCCCCGCGCCCGGGCCCGGTCCCGTGGGTGGCGATGTACCACTCGGTGGGCGACTGCTCGGACGACCCCTACCGCATCACGGTCACGCCCGAGCGGCTCGACAGACAGCTGGCCTGGCTGCACCGGCGCGGACTGCGCGGCGTGTCCGTGGCCGAGCTGCTCGCCGCCCGGTCCCGGGGCCAGCGGCGGGGACTGGTCGGGCTCACCTTCGACGACGGGTACGCCGACTTCGTCACCGACGCCCTGCCGCTGCTGCGCCGCTGGAACTGCGGCGCCACCCTCTTCGTCCTGCCCGGCCGGCTCGGCGGCGACAACGCCTGGGATCCGCTCGGCCCGCGCAAGCCACTGCTGACCGCGGACGGCATCCGGCGCGCGGCCGCCGCGGGCGTGGAGATCGGCTCGCACGGGCTGACCCACGTCGACCTCACCAAGGCGGACGACCCCACTCTGAAGAGCGAGGTGGTCGAAAGCCGCGCGCTGATCGCGGAGTTGACCGGCGCCCGGGTCGACGGCTTCTGCTACCCGTACGGCACGGTCGACGCCCGCGCCGTCGCGGCCGTACGGGAAGCGGGATACGCCTACGCCTGCGCCATCGACCCCGGCCCGCTGACCGGTCCGCACGCCCTGCCGCGGGTGCACGTCGGCCAGGACGACACGGCCTGGCGCCTGCACCTCAAGCACCGGCTGCACCGGCTGCGCCGCCGTCCGGTGGAGGGCCTGTGAGATGAAGGCTCTGCACATCATCACCGGCCTCGGCGTCGGCGGCGCCGAACAGCAACTGCGCCTGCTGCTGCGCCATCTGCCCGTCGACTGCGACGTCGTGACGCTCACCAACCCCGGTGCGGTCGCCGAGGGCCTCACCGCCGACGGCGTCCGCGTCGTGCACATCGGCATGGACGGCAACCGCGACCTGACCGCCCTCCCGCGCCTGGCCCGGCTGATCCGCGCAGGCCGCTACGACCTGGTGCACACGCACCTGTACCGGGCCTGCGTCTACGGCCGGCCCGCCGCACGCCTCGCCGGGGTCCGCGCAGTCGTCGCCACCGAACACTCCCTGGGCGACTCACAGATGGAGGGCCGCAGGCTGACGCCAGGCGTACGCGCGCTGTATCTCGCCAGCGAGCGGCTCGGCTCGTCGACGGTCGCCGTCTCCGCGACGGTGGCCGACCGCCTGAAGCGCTGGGGCGTGCCCGCACCCCGCATCGAGGTCGTCCCGAACGGCATCGACGTGGACCGCTTCCGCTTCGACCCGGAGCGGCGCGAGTGCACCCGGCGACGCCTGGGCCTGCCGGAGGACGCGTACGTCACCGGCGGCGTCGGCCGGCTCGCCCGAGGAAAGCGGTTCGACGTCCTCGTCCACGCACTCACCCGGCTCCCGGAGGACCACTGGCTGCTGCTGGTGGGCGGCGGTCCCGACGAGCCCATCCTGCGCCGCACGGCCCACGAGGCCGGCGTGGCCCACCGCGTCCTGTTCACCGGCGAACGCCCCTACGTCCCCGACGGCTCCCCCGGCCCCGACCTGCCCGCGCTCACCTCCGCGATGGACCTGCTCGCGTCCCCGTCGATGGAGGAGTCCTTCGGCCTCGCGGCCGTGGAGGCGCTGGCGTCCGGCCTGCCCGTGCTCTACGCCTCCTGCCCGGCGATCGAGGACCTGCCGCCGTCGGCCGCCGCCGGCGCCCGGCGGGTGCGAGGCGGCTCCGAGGCGTATGCCCGCGCGATCGCCGAGGTCCGCGCGGCGGGACCCCGGCCGCGTACGGCACCGGAGGTCACACACCGTTACAGCATCACCCGCAGCGCAGCCCGCCTCATGGACGTGTACGCGGCCGCGCTCTCCAGTTCGTCGTCCCTCTCACCTCTGGGAGCCAGCCCGTCATGACCACCACTCCGATCCGTCAGCGCCTGTCCCCGGCCCGTCTCAGGAAGCTGCCGTCCTGGTCCGTGCTCGCGGCCGGCACCCTCCTCGGGGGCCTGCTCGGCGGCGCTTACGGCCTGGTCACACCCCCCGAGTACACGGCCACCAGCTACGTCATCGCCGTACCGACCGACAAGTCCGGCCCGGACTCCGCCCTCGGTTTCGCGCAGGCGTACGGCCGGGCCGCCACGCAGCTCGCGGTGCTCGGGGACGCACAGGTGTGGGCGCGCGTGCCGGTGCGGACGCTGCAGCACAGCGTGCGCACGGCGACCTCGCCGGACGCGCCGATGGTGGCCGTCTCGGCCACCTCCTCGCGCCGCGGCCTCGCCGTCGACATGGCCAACGCGGTCTCCCGCGCGCTGACCCGGCACGCGGACGACACCAGCGACAACACCCAGGTCCGGCTCGTGCAGTTCTCACGCGCGGTGAAGCCGACCGAGCCGACGTCCACGTCCACAGCGGTGACCACTCTGGTGGGCGCGAGCGCGGGCGGGCTGCTGTGCGGTCTGGCCCTGCTGGCGCGGCCGAGGCAGACCCGCCAGGACGACGACCCGCTCCCCGCCGCCTCGGTGCCGGGCCCGGCCGCCGCCGCCGATGTGCGCGGACAGCGGTGACGGCGGTGGACCCGGTCGAACTCCCGGCGGGTGCCCTACCACCAGTCGAAGCGGAGGCAGAGCTTCCCGCCGAGCCAGTGCTCCAGCCAGCTGCCCAGGTCCACCGGCGTGCACTCCTCCTGGGCCGGCGGTTCGGTGGGCGGGACGGGCTCCTGCGTGGGTGGGGTGGGGGGCGTCGCCTCGTCGGTGGCGCCGAAGAAGGACCGGTAGAGGTCGGACGACCTCGGGTTGTCGTCCTCGCACTGCCACACGCCGTGCGGGCAGTAGTCGGTCAGCGTGTTGTAGAGCGGCCTGTGCTCGGCGATCCACGCGAGCATGCGCCGCATGTACTCGGTGTTGTCGCCGTTGCGGAAGAGTCCCCATTCGGGATACGAGACGGGTTTTCCGTGGGCCTTCGCGAAATCCACATGGTCCTGAAGCCCGTACGGCTCGTTCATCTGCTGGTCGAACGACTTCCCGGCCGGCTGGTCGTAGGCATCCATGCCGATGATGTCGACGGTGTCGTCCCCCGGATAGCACTCCGTCCAGGGAATGGCGTCCCGGCCACGGCTCGGCGTGAATTCGAACCGGAAGTTCTGGCCCGGCACCGAACGCATGGTGGTGACGATCCTGTTCCAGTACTTCTTCCACGCCTGCGGGTCCGGACCGCAGCGATGGGTGTACGTGGTGCCGTTCATCTCCCAGCCGAGCACCAGGACGGTGTCCGGCACCTTCAGCCGGACCAGCTGCTCGGCGAGGGCACGGAAGTGGTGATCGAACTCCCCGGCCGCGCCCCGCCGCACCAGCCGGCGGACCTCCGCGTCGGAGACGCCCTCCTCGTTGCGCTCCTGAAGCGGGACGTTGAGGACCAGCATCCGGTCGTCCTCCTGGTTGCGCCAGTTCGCCCACACGTTGAGGAAGCCGGGGGCACCCTCGATGTCGCGCCATCTGTTGCCGGGCAGGTAGGTGTGGCCGACGCGGAGCTCGGCACCGCCCAGCCAGTGGCTGAACTGCGTCATGCGGGCCACGCCACGGGCGTCGGAGCCGAGGAAGGCACCGAAGGTCAGAGCCTTACTGCCCGCCGAGGGCCCTGGGACCTCGGGCGCGGGAGCCGCCGGGACCGGCGCCGGAGGACGGGCATCGTCGTTCGGCACCACCCTCACCTCCACCGGGAGGCCGGCCGCCAGGACGGCCGACGCGGCTGCGACCGCCACGCCCGCGGCCAGCCAGCGGACCCGGATCCGCTTGTGGTGAGGGGCCATGCTGTTCCTTTCCTCGCTCTCGTCCGGCCTTCCGCCGTAGTCCTGCTTATTGACCAACCGTCACATGAAGTCAGGCACAGGAAGCCGAATGGCGCCACTGCCATTGCGACTTTCGAGTGCTGCGCCCGCCCGTGCGGGTGAGCCGATCCGTTAGAAAGTGAGAACTCGTGCCGCTACTCGACACCCGCGTCCCCGCCGTCCTGCTACGAATCGACCGTAATCCTTTTCACCACGGAACACTGGGCGCCGTGCGTTCGCTCGGCAGGGCGGGAGTGGAGGTGCATGTCGTCGCCGATTCAGCGAAAAGTCCCGTCCATGTGTCGCGTTATGTGCGTCAGATGCATCCGCCGCCGCTCCCGGGAGCCTCCCCGGACGACATCCTCGGCGTGCTGCGCCGCGTGGCCGACCGGATCGCGCGTCCGGCCGTCCTCGTCCCGATGGACGACGCGTGCGCGATCGCCGTGGCACGGATGCGGAAGGAACTCGCGCCCTCCTACCTGCTGCCGGCGATGCCGGACACGCTGGCCGAACGCGTGGCCGACAAGGCCGAACTGGCCGCCGTGTGCGCGTCCGCGGGCGTCCCGCACCCGGTGACGCTGATCCCGGACAGTGCGGCGCGGGCTGCTGCCGACGCGCGGCGGCTCGGGCTGCCGCTGGTGGCGAAGTGGAGCCGGCCCTGGCTGTTGCCGTCAGACAGCGGGCTGCGCAGCACGGTGCTGGTGCGCTCCGTGCAGCAGGCCCGGGAGCTGTATCTGCGCACCGAGGAGGCGGGCAGCCGGCTGCTGCTGCAGTCGTACCTGCCGCCGGGACCGAACCGGGACTGGTTCTTCCACGGCTACGCCGACCACTCGGGCACGGTGCGCGCGGGCGGACCGGGCCGCAAACGCCTAGACCGGCCGCGGGGAGCGGGGCTGACCGCGGTGGGCTGCTGGACACCCAACCCGCAGGTGCAGGCGCTGGCCGAGCGGCTCACCGGCGAGCTGGGCTACCGAGGCATCTTCGACCTCGACTTCCGCCGGTGCGGCACGACGGGCAGCTATCACCTGCTCGACTTCAACCCGCGCCCCGGCGCCCAGTTCCGGCTCTTCGCGGACAGCGCGGGACTGGACGTCGTCCGCGCCCTGCATCTGGACCTGACGGGCCGTCCGCTGCCGGACGGGGACCCCCTGGCCGGGCGGGCGTTCGTGGTGGAGAACTACGCGCCCCTCGCGGCGCTGCGTGCGGCGCCGGGCGGGCGCGAACTGGCCTGGTACGCCCGGGACGACCGCGCGCCCGGATGGGCGATGTGGGCCCTGTGGACCCGTCATGTGTCCCGCCGGCTGCGGGAGCGGCTGGGCGCGACGGCGGCGGCACCGGCACCGCGGCCCATCCCCCGGGCGTCCTCGCCCTCCCTGACCGATAACGAGAAAGCGAGCAGTTGATGATGTACGACCTACTGGTGGTGGGCGCAGGCCCGTACGGCCTGTCGATCGCGTCCCACGCCGCGGCCGCCGGGCTGAACCTGCGTGTGTTCGGCCGGCCCATGGCGTCCTGGCGGGACCACATGCCCCGCGGCATGTTCCTGAAGTCGGAGCCCTGGGCGTCCAACCTCTCCGATCCGGCCGGGCGTTGGCGCCTGGACGTCTACTGCGCCGAGCACGGCCTGGAGGCGCGTCACGCGCGGCCGATCCCGGTCGAGGCGTTCGCGTCGTACGGCCTGTGGTTCGCGCGCCATGCCGTACCGGAGGTGGACGAGCGCACGGTGACCCGGGTGGCGTCCGGCCCCGGCGGTTTCACGGCGGTCACCGAGGACGGACAGGCGCTGCACGCACGGGCGGTGGCCCTGGCGGTCGGTGTGATGCCGTTCGTCGAGGTCCCGCAGGCCCTGCGCGGACTGCACCCCTCACTGGTGACGCACAGCAGCCACCACAGCGACCTCGACCGCTTCCGCGGCAAGGACGTCACGGTCATCGGCGGCGGCCAGGCGGCCCTGGAGACCGCGGCGCTGCTCGCCGAACAGGGCACGTCCGTACGGGTGCTGGCGCGGGCCGACGGGCTGCGGTGGAACGACGTGCCGCCGCCCTGGGAGCGCCCCTGGTGGCAGTCGGTCCGCTCCCCGCACAGCGGCCTCGGCCCCGGCTGGCGGAACTGGTTCTACTCCGAGCGCCCCGGCCTGTTCCGGCGCCTGCCGGAGTCGACCCGGGCCCGCATCGCGACCACGGCGCTGGGTCCGGCGGGCGCGTGGTGGGTGCGGGACCGGGTGGAAGGCGTGGTGGAGCTGCTGCCGGGTCATGAGGTCACCGCGGCCTGTGCGGTACCGGGCGGCCTACGGCTGGACATGGTGAGCCGGGCGGGAGTCCGGAGCGCCCTGGAGACCGAACATGTCATCGCCGCCACGGGTTTCCGGGCGCGCTGCGACCGGCTCGGACTGCTCTCGCCCGAGCTGCGCGGAACGCTGGCGGTCCTGCCCGACGGCTCCCCGGTGGTCGGACGCGACTTCGAGTCCTCCCAGCCCGGACTGTTCCTCGCCGGCCTGGTGACCGCTCCCGGCTTCGGCCCGGCCATGCGCTTCGTCCAGGGCGCGTCCTTCACGGCGGAGACCCTCGTCCGCGGGGTACGCCGCCGGCTCAGGACGACCCCGACGGGCGGGACGGTCCCCGTACCGGGAGGCGGCCGCCTGACCGAGTCGCCGTCACCGGTGCGCCGCTGACGAAAGACGGCAAAGCCGCTCGGGGCCGCTGACGACGAGACAGTCGTCAGCGGCCCCGAGCGGCGTTTCGTCCCCGGACGCGCCTACCGGTGGGAGGTGGCGCGGGCGCGGCGGTACACCAGGACCCCGCCCGCGAGCAGTGCGGCACTGGCGGCCGAGGCCGCCATCAGCGCCCCACTGCCGGTCTCGGCCAGCTGGCTCGGCTCGCCGAGCTCCACTTCGGCCGGCGGCGCCTGGCGGGCGCGCGGCGTCTCCTTGGCCGGCGGGGCAGACGGGATGGGAGTGCTGATCGTGGGCGTCTCACTCGGCTTCGGGGTGGTGATCTCGTCGGTGCCGTAGCCGTAGTCGCCGGACGAGCAGGAGGTGTCGACCGCCTGGCCGAGGGCCGCGAGCACATCGCCGCTGATGCCGCACCCGTTCACCGGCACCTCGACCGGCACCTCCAGGCTGTTCCCGGTCAGCACGCCGGAAGCGTCCTTGGCGACCTGTGTCGCGTATACGTCGGTGGTGTCGCCGGAGGAGCCGTACGTGGGCTCGGACGACTTGGCCTTCTTCTTGGCCGTCTTGTTGTCCGAGGTGTTGCCGCAGACGTTGCCGAACGCGTCGTTGAGTGCCGCGACCGTATCGACGGTTTTGCCGCACAGGTCCAGCGGCACCTTGACCGGGACCTTCAAGCTGTTCCCGGTCAGCACGCCGGAAGAATCCTCGGCGGCTTCCGCCGCGTTGGTGCCGGCGAGAGCGGAGCTGCCGTACAGGGACAGAATGCCCGTGGCGGCGGCCGCCGCGAACACTCCCCTGCTCAGGGTCTGTCGCAATGTGGTTGTCTTTCCTGCTCGAAGAATTGGGAAAGCCGGCCCTGGAACGGAGATCGACGTCCAAGGCCGGCCGCTGCCGATCGCCGGGTTCAGCGCAGTGATGAAGTTGACAGAAAAAGCGGCGGCCTCTGCGGCGACGATTGCCTCAACTGAGCACTGCGCGTTCCCCTCTCATGGCGTCGCATGCCCTACGGCTTCATCAACCCGGCGCCCGAGAATTGGTTGCGCAGGTTCACCCGGTTGGACCGCACCGCATTCGGAAAGACCCGGCCATCAGTGGGCACCGCTCCCTGTGAATTCGCCGCCTGACCGGCTACGACACCACGTCCTTGCGGGCGAAACCCCGGAACGCCAAAGCGAAAAGCACGAGTGCGTATGTAATGGAAATCGCGGTGCCCTGGATCATGCCGGACCACTCGGGGCTGGGCTGGACGGCGTCCGCCCAGGCGAACTGCCAGTGCGCGGGCAGGAAGTGCCGCCAGTCGCCGAGGGCGGTCACCGCGTCGAGGACGTTGCCGACGATGGTCAGGCCGACCGCGCCACCGACCGCGCCCAGGGGGGCGTCGGTCCTGGTCGACAGCCAGAACGCCAGCCCGGCGGTGACCAGTTGCGACACGAAGATGAACGCCACGACCACCACGAGCCGCTGCGCCGCGGTGCCCGCGTCGAGCGCACCGCCGGTGGGTATCTGCAGCGGGCCCCAGCCGTAGGCGGCGCTGCCGACGGCCAGCGCGACGACGGGCAGCAGCACCATCGCGGCCAGGCTCAGGCCGAGCCCGACGACCAGCTTGGACCACAGCAGCCGGGCCCGCGGCACGGGCGCCGCCAGCAGATAGCGCAGGGACGACCAGCTGGCCTCCGAGGCGACCGTGTCCCCGCAGAACAGGGCCACCGGGACCACCAGCAGGAAACCCGCGGAGACGAAGAGGTTGACCGCGGCGAAGTTGGCGGCGGACGCGGTCGCCGAGTCCATCAGCGTGATCCGGTCGCCGCCGGCGTCCGGCTCGCCGCCGATCGCGAACGCGACGACCAGCACGAAGGGCAGGGCGGCGAGGATGCCGAACATGACCAGCGTGCGGCGCCGTTTCAACTGGCGGACCAGCTCGACCCGGAGGGGCAGCGTACGGCCCGCCCGGTAACCGGAGGCGACCTCGGTGCGCTCGGTGAGCGTGCTCATGCGGAACCTCCGATCAGGGTGAGGAAGGCGTCTTCCAGGCGGCGGTGCGGGCCGACCGACGCGACGGGCACTTCGAGCCGTACGAGTTCGGCGACCAGGCGGGCCGGGCTGCCGTCGGCGTCGAGGCGGACGAGGAGTCCGTCGTCGGTGAGGACGGCGGAGGCGACGCCCGGCAGGGCGGCGACCTTCTCGGCGACCGGCTCCTCCACGGGCACGGCGGTGCCGACGAGGAGGGTGTCGCCGGAGCCGACGATCTCGCCGACCGGGCCCGCCTGCACGAGCCTGCCCCGGTCCATCACCACGAGATGCGTGCAGGACTGCTCGACCTCCGCGAGGAGGTGGCTGGAGACGATCACCGTACGGCCGGCCGCCGCGTACCGGATCATCACCTCGCGCATCTCGCGGATCTGGGGCGGGTCGAGGCCGTTGGTGGGTTCGTCGAGGATGAGCAGGTCCGGCAGGCCGAGCATGGCCTGTGCGATGGCCAGGCGCTGGCGCATGCCCTGGGAGTACGTGCGCACCGCGCGGGCCAGTGCGTCGCCGAGGCCGGCGATCTCCAACGCCTCGTCCAGGTGGGCGTCCTCGGCCGGACGGCCGGTGGCCTGCCAGTACAGCTCCAGGTTCTCGCGGCCGGACAGGTGCGGCAGGAAGCCCGCGCCCTCGACGAAGGCGCCCACCCGGGACAGCACCGGCGCGCCGGGGCGGATGGCGTGGCCGAAGACGCGGATCTCGCCGCCGTCCGGCTTGATCAGGCCCATCAGCATGCGCAGGGTCGTCGTCTTGCCGGCGCCGTTGGGGCCGAGCAGACCGAGCACCTGGCCCTTCTCCACGCGGAAGGACACGTCCTTGACCGCGTACCGGTCCGCCGACTTCGCGTACCGCTTGCTCAGGTCGGTGATCTGGAGCGGGACGTCGGACAGGGCGGGGTCCGGTGCCGGCGTGGCGGTGCGGCGGCGGGCCGAGAGCAGCAGGGCCAGGGCGATCACGGCGCCGGTCAGCGGCAGCCACCACACCCAGGCCGGCAGCGGGGCGGCGGCGGTCGTGACGGCGGGGGCCGTCGGGATCGTCAGCTCGCTCTTCAGGGAGACGGTGTACGTCGCCGGGGCGGCCGGGGAGGCGTACGCGAGGTCGGTCGAGGCGAGGACCATGCGCAGCCGGTGGCCCTTGTCGACCTCGTGGTCGATCGCCGGGAGGGTGATCGTCACGTCCTTGCCGGACCTGGCGCCCTCGACCCTGAGGGGGGTCACCAACTGGGAGGGCAGCACCTGCTGGGTGCCGTCGGCGCCGACGTCGTACACCTTGGCGAACAGGACCGCGTCGTCGCTGCTGGACCGCACGTGGACGGTCACCGTCGGCGATCCGGTGATACGCAGGTCGTCGCCGACGGGCGCCGACTCGAAGCGCGCGTACTGGCCCGGGAAGTCGAGGGACACCCCTACGCCCAGCGAGGACAGCTGGGCGAGGCCGCCGGCGCCGCCGAGGCCGGGGAGCGCGGAGACGGCGGGCGGGCCGGCGCCGGGCGGGTTGTCGAAGGTCTGCTCGCGTCCGGTCAGTTCCACCGAGCGCTGTCCGCTCTCCAGGCCGGGGTACGCGTCCGCCCTCGCGCCCCGCAGCAGGGCCTCGCCGTCGGTGGAGTCGACGCCTCCGGTGCGGGTGACGCGGAAGGCGGGGCCGGTGTCGGCGCCCTTGTCGTCCTTGAGGTGGCGGTCGAACCAGGACTGCACACGCGCCTGGACGCGGCTCGTCTCCATGTCGCCGCCGTCATGGCCGCCGGCGATCCAGTCGACGTCCACGGGGGCGCCGTTCGCCTTGATGGCCCTGGCTGCCGCGTCGGCCTGGCCGAGCGGGAAGAGGGAGTCGGACTGGCCCTGCACCAGGAGCGTCGGCACCTTGATGCGGTCGGCGACCGCCGACGGCGAGCGGGCCTGAAGCATTTCCCGCGCCTCGGTGTCCGGGGTGCCGGACTCGGCGACCCGCTCGTACATCTCGCACAGCCGCGGCTCGAACTCGGCGCAGCCGCCGCCGGAGTTGACGAAGATCCCGGCCCACAGCTTCTTGAACACGCCGTTCGGGAAGAGGGCGTCCGCGAGGTTCCAGTACGTGACCGCCGGGGCGATGGCGTCCACCCGGTCGTCGTACCCGGCGCCGAGCAGGGAGATCGCACCGCCGTACGACGCTCCCGCCATGCCGACACGCGGGTCGCCGCCCTTGTCGAGCTGTACCTGGGGCTGCTCGGCCAGCCAGTCGATCAGCCGGGAGACGTCGGCGACCTCGACATCGGGACCGTTCAGCCCAATCTTCCCGGTCGAGTCGCCGAACCCGCGCGCCGACCAGGTCAGCACCGCGTACCCGTCTGACGCCAGGTCCTCCGCCTGCTGCCGTACGTCGTCCTTGCTGCCGCCGAAGCCGTGCGCCAGCAGGACGGCGGGCCGACGGCCGTCCGAGCCCGAGGTGAAGTACGAGGTGTCGAGGCGCACCCCGTCACCCATGGCCATCACCCGGTCGGCGCGGCGCACCGCGGGCGCGTCGTCGTCGGCGACGGCCGTCCACGTACCGGCACCGGCGAGCGCCACGACCGCGGCCGCGGCCGCGACGATCCGCCGCGGCCGCCGTAGCCCACGCCATGCGGGCAGTCGAAGATCCATGCGTCAACGGTACGGGGCGAACCTGTCGGCTGGTTATCGACCGGAGACCGAACCCCCACCCCTCCCACGGAGGTACGCGCCCTCTCCCACGTACTGCGGCGGTGGTACGCCCGCCCCACTGCCCACCGGGCCGGGCACTGACGTTCGAGACACCATCCGTTCCGCTGAAAAGCCCCATGAAAAGCCGCAAAACAGCACGTTTCTGGCGTATCCGCATCTGATCCTTGAAGATCTGCCCCTCTGCGAACGGAGACGCCCTGTGCGCATCACAGACATCCAGCGGTGCGAGGTCCGGCCCGGACGCCTCGTCGAGTGGACGCTCAGTCCGGCGACCGTTCAGGCAGCGGCGGGCCTGCCGGACGACTCCCGACCACCGGCGTACATCCAGGAGTCGCACATCCGCACCGCCCGCTCCGTGCGTGAGGACGGCCTGTTCGTGCCGACCTGGCTCGGCACGGCGTTCGACATCCCCGGCCGGATCGACCTGGATGCACTGGAGGACGCACTGCGCAGCTGGACCCTCCGCCACGAGACGCTGCGCAGCGGCTTCCGTCTGCGCGACGGCGAGATGCGCCGGTTCACGCTCGACACCGAGGCGGTGTCGCTGCATCGCGAGGTCGTCGGCGACTTTCCCGAAGCGGCGGAGCTGGTCCGGCACCTCCAGGACCGCTTCGACGTCGCGGCGGACGCGCTCGGCTGGCCGAACCTCATCTACACGGCGGTCGTCCGGGACGACTGCACCAGCGTGTACATGGCCTTCGACCACAGCAACGTCGACTCCTACTCCATCCAGCGCATCCCCGCCGAGGTCCATGAGCTCTATGCGGCGAACGTCGCGGGCCATGTCGTGGAGCGGACACCGGCCGGCAGTTACATCGACTTCTGCGAGATCGAGCGGGCGGACGCGGACCGGATCGACGAGACCCATGAGATCGTCGCCCGCTGGCGGGAGTTCATCCACCGGTGCGACGGCATGCTGCCGAGCTTCCCCGTCGATCTCGGTCTGGTCCCCGGCGGCCTGCTGCCCGCCCAGAAGCTCATGTCCGAGATGCTGGTGAGCCCGGACGACGCCGCCGCCTTCGAGGCGTACTGCCGGCCCTACGGCGGAAGTCTGGTCGGCGTTCTGGCCGCCACGAGCATCATCGTCCGGGAGATCGGCGAGCAGTCCGTGTACCGCACGGTCGTGCCCTTCCACACCAGGGTGAAGTCCCAGTGGTCGGACTCGGTCGGCTGGTACGTCGGCGGCGCGCCGATCGAGGTTCCCCTGGTGCCGGCCGCCGACTTCCCGACCCTCCTGAAGACCGTGCGCAGCCAGCTGCAGACCAGCAGGCCGCTGGCCCGGATGCCCCTCGCCCGGGTGCTGCGCCTGCTCGGCTCCGACTTCCGCCCGACGTCGCCCGACCTGTACTCGATCGTCTCGTTCGTCGACGCCCGGGGCATCCCCGGTTCCGGGCGCTGGTCCGAGCTGGCGGCGTACGGACTGATCCGGGTGTCGTACGGCGACCAGGTGTGCGTGTGGCTCAACCGGCTCCACGAGGGTCTGTGGTTCGCGTGCCGCTACCCGGACACCGACATCGCGTACAAGAACATGCGGCTGTACGCCGAGCGGTTGCGCGACCTCATCGTCCTGGTGGCCCGCGGTTCGGCACCGTCGGCCGCAGGCGCCGGTCACCTCGCCGACAGGTGAAGAGGGCCGCCGAGCAGCAGGGCTGACCCCGGGCTCGGCGGCCGTACGGCCTTGAGGCGGCCGCTGCTTCCTCAGTGGTTGCGCGGGAAGCCCAGGTCGACGCCGGCCGGGGCGTCCGCCGGGTCCGGCCAGCGGGTGGTGACGACCTTGCCGCGCGTGTAGAAGTGCGTGCCGTCGTTGCCGTAGATGTGGTGGTCGCCGAAGAGGGAGTCCTTCCAGCCACCGAAGGAGTGGTAGCCGACGGGGACCGGGATCGGGACGTTCACGCCGACCATGCCGGCCTCGATCTCCAGCTGGAAGCGGCGGGCGGCGCCGCCGTCCCGGGTGAAGATCGCGGTGCCGTTGCCGAACGGCGAGTTGTTGATGAGGGCCACGCCGTCGTCGTACGTGTCCACGCGCAGCACGCACAGCACCGGGCCGAAGATCTCGTCCTGGTAGGCCTTCGCGCTGGTCGGCACCTTGTCGAGCAGCGAGATGCCGATCCAGTGGCCGTCCTCGAAGCCGTCGACCGTGTAGCCGGTGCCGTCCAGGACGACCTCGGCGCCCTCCGCCGCCGCGCCCCGGACGTACGACGCCACCTTGTCGCGGTGGGCCGCGGTGATCAGCGGGCCCATCTCGGAGGCCGGGTCGTTGCCCGGGCCGATCTTGATCTTCTCGGCACGCTCGCGGATCTTCTCCACCAGCTCGTCGCCGATCGCGCCCACCGCGACGACCGCGGAGATCGCCATGCAGCGCTCGCCCGCGGAGCCGTAGGCAGCGGACACGGCCGCGTCGGCCGCCGCGTCGAGGTCGGCGTCCGGCAGGACCAGCATGTGGTTCTTGGCGCCGCCGAGGGCCTGGACGCGCTTGCCGGCCGCGGAGGCGGTGGTGTGGATGTAGCGGGCGATCGGGGTGGAGCCGACGAAGGACACCGCCTTGACGTCCGGGTGCTCCAGGAGGCGGTCGACGGCCACCTTGTCGCCGTGCACGACGTTGAAGACGCCGTCCGGCAGACCGGCCTCGGCCAGCAGCTCGGCGAGGCGGACCGACGCCGACGGGTCCTTCTCGCTGGGCTTCAGCACGAACGTGTTGCCGCACGCGATGGCCAGCGGGAACATCCACATCGGCACCATCGCCGGGAAGTTGAACGGCGTGATGCCGGCCACCACACCCAGCGGCTGCCGGATCGCGGCCACGTCCACCCGGTTCGCCACCTGCGTGGACAGCTCGCCCTTGAGTTGCACGCTGATACCGCAGGCCAGGTCGACGATCTCCAGGCCGCGCGCCACCTCACCGAGGGCGTCGGAGTGCACCTTGCCGTGCTCGGCGGTGATCAGCTCGGCGATCTCGTCGCGGTGCTCGTCCAGCAGCGCCCGGAACCTGAACAGGATGGACGTGCGCTGGGCCAGCGAGGACTGGCCCCAGGTCACGAAGGCCTCCTTCGCCGCCGCGACCGCCGCGTCCACCTCGTCGACGGACGCGAACGCCACCTTCGTGGTGACCGCGCCGGTCGCCGGGTCCGTGACCGGACCGTACGTGCCCGACGCGCCTTCGACGGTCTTGCCGCCGATCCAGTGGTTGACGATCTTCGTCATGCCCAGTTGCTCCTTCACAGATGGCGGCGTCGGCTCGAGACGTGCCGTTCGTACAGCTCACGGGCCTTGACCGCGGACGCTCGGGTCGCGGTCTCGGCCACGGGTACATCCCACCAGGCCTGCGCTTCAGGCGCGCCCGACACTGTGTCTGCCGTTTCGGTCTCCACGTAGACACATGTGGGAGTGTCGGCGGCCCGCGCCTCGGCGAGCGCCGCCCGCAGGTCGCGTACGGTCTTCGCCCGCAGCACCCGCATGCCCAGGCTGGCCGCGTTGGCGGCCAGGTCGACGGGGAGCGGGGCGCCGGCGAAGGCTCCGTCGTCGTTGCGGTAGCGGTAGGCGGTGCCGAAGCGCTCGCCGCCCGTCTCCTCCGATAGGCCTCCGATCGACGCGTACCCGTGGTTCTGCACCAGCAGTACCTTGATCGCGATGCCCTCCTGCACGGCGGTCACGATCTCCGTCGGCATCATCAGGTAGGTGCCGTCGCCGACCAGCGCCCACACCGGCCGGTCCGGGGCGGCGAGCTTCACACCGATCGCGGCCGGGATCTCGTAGCCCATGCAGGAGTAGCCGTACTCCAGGTGGTACTGGTCGTACGACCGCGCCCGCCACAGCTTGTGCAGGTCGCCGGGGAGCGAACCGGCCGCGTTGATGATCACGTCCGACTCGTCGACGATCGCGTCCAGCGCGCCGAGCACCTGCGGCTGCGTCGGCCGTAGGTCCGGCTCGCCGGCCTCGTAGCAGGCGTCGACGCGCTGCTCCCAGCGCTCCTTGTCCTCGGTGTACTCGGTGACGTACGACGGCGCGACCCGGTGGTCGTGCATCTCCAGCCTCTCGGTCAGCTCCTCCAGGCCGGTACGGGCGTCCGCGATCAGGGGCATTCCGGCGAGCTTGTGGCCGTCGTACGCGGCGATGTTGAGGTTGAGGAAGCGGACGTCCGGGTTCGCGAAGAGCGTGCCGGAGGCGGTGGTGAAGTCGGTGTACCGCGTGCCGACGCCGATCACCAGGTCGGCCGTGCGGGCCAGTTCGTCGGCGGTGGCCGTGCCGGTGTGGCCGATGCCGCCGACGTCCTGGGGATGGTCGTAGGGCAGGGAGCCCTTGCCGGCCTGGGTGGAGGCGACGGGGACGCCGGTGGTCTCGGCGAACTCGGCGAGGGCGCCCTCGGCACGGCTGTGGTGGACACCGCCGCCGGCGATCAGCAGCGGTCGCCGGGCCTGCCTGATGGTCCGTACGGCCTCGGCGAGTTCGGTCGGATCGGCGCCCGGACGGCGTACGACCCAGGTGCGCTCGGCGAAGAAGTCCTCCGGCCAGTCGTACGCCTCGGCCTGCACGTCCTGGGGCAGCGCGAGCGTGACCGCTCCCGTCTCGACCGGGTCGGTGAGCACGCGCATGGCCTGCAGCGCGGCCGGGATCAGGGCTTCCGGCCGGGTGATCCGGTCGAAGTACTTCGACACCGGGCGCAGGGAGTCGTTGACCGACACGTCGCCCGCGTACGGCACTTCGAGCTGCTGGAGGACGGGGTCGGCGGGGCGGGTGGCGAAGATGTCGCCGGGGAGGAGCAGGACCGGCAGGTGGTTGATGGTGGCCAGGGCGGCACCGGTGACCAGGTTGGTGGCGCCCGGGCCGATCGACGTCGTCACCGCGTGCGTGGACAGGCGGCCCGACTGCCGTGCGTAGCCGACCGCCGCGTGCACCATCGCCTGTTCGTTGCGGCCCTGGTGGTACGGCATGACGTCCGCGTACTCGACGAGCGCCTGGCCGATCCCGGCGACGTTGCCGTGGCCGAAGATGCCCCAGGTGGCGTCGATGAGCCGCTGCCGTACGCCGTCCCGCTCCGTGTACTGGGCGGCGAGGAAGCGTACGAGCGCCTGTGCGACCGTGAGCCTGGTGGTCATCGGTATCCCCCTGTGCTTTCGACGTGGGACGGGTGGAAGCAGATCCGCCACTCCCGGGTCTCACCCGGTCCCGCCATGACGTTCAGGTAGTACATGTCGTGGCCGGGCTGGGCGATGGACGGGCCGTGCCAGCCGTCGGGCACGAGGACGGCGTCGCCGGAGCGGACCTCGGCGAGGACGTCGGATCCGCCGTCGCGCGAGGGGAACACGCGCTGATAGCCGAAACCGTCCGGGCCGTCGATCTCGAAGTAGTAGATCTCCTCCAGCTGCGACTCCTCGCCCGGCCGGTGCTCGTCGTGCTTGTGCGGCGGGTACGAGGACCAGTTGCCGCCGGGCGTGATCACCTCGACGGCGATGAGCTTGTCGCAGTCGAAGGCGTCGGCGGAGGCGAAGTTGCGCACCTGGCGGGCGCAACTGCCGCTGCCGCGCTGCTCGACGGGGACCTCCGGCGCGGGGCCGTAGCGGGCGGGGAGTCGTCGCTCGCACTTCGCTCCTGCCAGGGCGAAGCGGCCTCCCGCGCCGGAGGAGATCTGTGCCTGGGCGTCGCGAGGCACGTAGGCGAAGTCGGTGACCGAGGCGAACACGCTGTCCCGTCCCAGGAGGCGGAACACCTCGTCCATGACCTGCACCGTACAACCGCCCTGCAGGGGCAGCACGATCCACTCGCTGTCCCCGGTGGTGAAGGTATGGGTGCCGCCCGGCTCCAACTCGACGATCCGCAGGCTGCTGTGCGTCCAGCCGGCCAACTTCGGGTCGATGTCGAGCGTGTGGTACGCGTCGGCGGTGGTGCCCTTCGGAACGTACAACTCGTTGCTCATGCGGCCCTCACAGCAGTCCTACGGCGGTGTCCACGGCGGCGGCCACATCGCCGTCCGCCGGGTACAGCAGCGAACGGCCGACCACCAGGCCCCGCACGGTGGGCAGTTGCAGCGCGCCGCGCCACTTCTCGTACGCGCCGTCCTGATCGTCCCCGACATCGCCGCCGAGGAGCACGGCGGGCAGCGTCGTCGTCTCCATGACCCGGGCCATGTCGTCGGGGTTGTCGGTGACCGGCACCTTCAGCCAGGTGTACGCCGAACTGCCGCCGAGGCCCGAGGCGATGGCGATGGACCGGGTGACGGCGTCGGCGGACAGGTCGTTGCGCAGCCGTCCGTCGGCGTCGCGGCGGGAGATGAACGGCTCGACGAAGACGGGGAGTCTGCGGGCCGCCATCTCGTCGATGGCACGGGCGGTGGACTCCAGGGTGTTCAGGGAGCCCGGATCGTCGTAGTCGATCCGCAGCAGCAGCTTGCCGGCGTCGAAGCCGAGGCGCTGCAGATCCTCGGGGCGGTGGCCGGTGAAGCGGTCGTCGAGTTCGAAACGGGCGCCCTGGAGTCCGCCGCGGTTCATCGAGCCCATGACGACCTTGTGGTCGAGGGCGCCGAGCAGCAGCAGGTCGTCGAGTATGTCGGCGGTGGCGAGGACGCCGTCGACGCCGGGTCTGCCGAGCGCGAGGCAGAGGCGTTCGAGGAGGCCGGCGCGGTTGGCCATGGCCAGTTTGCGGTCACCGACACCGAGGGCACCGCGGGCGGGGTGGTCGGCGGCGACGATCATCAGGCGGCCGCTCGCGCCGAGCAGCGGGCGCCGGACGCGGCGGGCGGCGGCCTCGGCGATCGCCTCGGGGTGGTGGGTGCGGGTGCGGACGAGATCCGCGACGTCGACGCTCACTGTCCGGCCCCCGTGGTGCCCACGGCTCCTGCCGCGAGGGCCGCTGCCACCTCGTCCGGGGTCGGCATCGCGGAGGAGCACTCCAGACGGGAGGCGACGATGGCGCCGGCCGCGTTGGCGTGGCGCATGATCTTCTCCAGCTCCCAGCCGGCGAGGAGGCCGTGGCAGAGGGAGCCGCCGAAGGCGTCGCCGGCGCCGAGGCCGTTGAGGACGGTGACCGGGAGCGGGGGGACCTCGGCGGACTCGCCGCTGCGATGCACGGCGAGGACTCCCTTGGGCCCCTGCTTCACGACCGCGAGCTCGACACCGGCGTCGAGGAGGGCGCGGGCGGCGGCGTGCGGTTCGCGGATGCCGGTGGCGACCTCCACCTCATCGAGGTTGCCGACCGCGACGGTGGTGTGGCGCAGGGCCTCGGCGTAGAAGGGGCGGGCCGTTTCGGGGTCGGTCCAGGCTGTGTCTTTCCAAAGAATCGGACGCCAGTCGAGGTCGAAGACCGTCGTGCCCGCCTTCGCCCGGTGGGCGAGGGCCGCGAGGGTCGCCGTACGGCTGGGCTCCTCGCTCAGGCCGGTACCGGTGACCCAGAAGATGCCCGCCTCGCCGATGGCGTCGAGATCGAGGTCATGGGCGTCGATCTCCAGGTCGGGGGCCTTGGGCTGCCGGTAGAAGTACAGCGGGAAGTCGTCCGGCGGGAACACCTCGCAGAAGGTGACCGGCGTGGGCAGTCCGGGCACGGGGGTGACCCAGCGGTCGTCGACGCCGAAGTCGCGCAGTGCTTCGTGCAGGTAGGTGCCGAAGGGGTCGTCGCCGGTGCGGGTGATCACCGCCGTACGGCGGCCCAGGCGGGCGGCGGCGACCGCGACGTTGGTCGCCGATCCGCCGAGGAACTTGCCGAAGGACGACACCTGCGGGAGCGGGACACCCGTCTGCAGCGGATAGAGGTCCACGCCGATCCGCCCCATGGTGATCAGGTCGTACGCCATCGAGATCCCTTCGCGTTCCCGTCGCGCCGTCGTCGGCGGGTTCTCCCCCGGTTTCTAGTCTCCGCACGGAAGCCTGTCAATAGTTTGTCCAGACATACGGACCAGTGAGGGCACCTCGTATACGCCTTTGCTGCACCCGTGTCACAAAAGCCACTCCCTTGTCACACATGTCGCGGGTACGCGGGCATCGGGTCACACCCGGCCCACAGGCGCTTCCCCGTGCTCACTCTGCGTCGTTGACCGGACACAGTCTTGGTGATCGCCAGTGCACTGCCCGGCTCCCCCGACGGCCGTTCCCGGCCGGCGCCGCGGCAGCGCAGGGAGGTGCAGCTCATGACCGACCGAAGGCTCTGGTCGTACAAGGAGATCGCGGCACACATCCGGGTGCAGCCGGACACCGTGCGGTCGTACCGCAAGCACGGGCTGCTGCCTCCGCCCGACCATGTCGAGGGCGGCAAGCCCTACTGGTACGCGGACACCGTTCGCGCCTGGGTCGCCTCCCGGCCGGGCAACCGCGGCCGCAGAACGGAGTGACCACGCGAGCCTTTCGAGGTCAGCTCCACGGTTCGACGACCGTCACGCCCGAGCCGGGTGCGGTACCCAGGGCCGCCAGCGCCTGCGGGGCCGCGTCCAGGGGGATGGTGGAGGTCACGAGGAGATCGGGGCGGAGGACGCCCGCGCCCACCAGTTCCAGCATCGGCGGATAGGCGTGGGCGGCCATGCCATGGCTGCCGAGGAGTTCGAGCTCCAGGGCGATGACGCGGGCCATGGGGACGGGAGTCGTGCCCGTGGACGAGGGGAGCAGGCCCACCTGGACGTGGCGGCCGCGGCGGCGCAGGCCGCCCACGGAGGCGGCGCAGGTGGCGGGGGAGCCGAGGGCGTCCAGCGAGAGATGGGCGCCGCCGCCCGTCAGGTCACGGATCGCCTCCGCCGTGTCCTGCGTCCGGCCCGCGTCGACGCACTCCGTCGCCCCGAACCTCCGCGCCAGGTCCAGGGCCTGCGGCGACACGTCCACGGCGATGACCCGCGCGCCGGACGCCGCAGCGATCATCACCGCCGACAGGCCCACTCCCCCGCAGCCGTGCACCGCCACCCACTCCCCCGCCGCCACCCGGCCCTGCTGCACGACCGCGCGGAACGCCGTGGCGAAGCGGCAGCCGAGCGAGGCGGCCGTCGCGAAGGACATGCCGTCCGGGATGCCGACGAGGTTCACATCCGCGTGGTCCAGCGCCACGTACTGGGCGAACGAACCCCAGTGAGTGAACCCGGGCTGCGTCTGCCGCTCGCACACCTGGTGGTCGCCGGCCGCGCACGACGGGCAGGTGCCGCAGGCGCACACGAACGGCACGGTGACCCGGTCGCCGGGCCGCCGGCCGGTCACCCGGGCGCCGACGGCCTCGACGACACCGGCGAGTTCATGACCGGGGACGTGCGGCAGCGTGATGTCCGGGTCGTGGCCCTGCCAGCCGTGCCAGTCGCTGCGGCACAGCCCGGTGGCCTCGACCCGCACCACGACACCGTGCTCGGCGGGCTGCGGGTCGGCCACCTCCCGCACCTCGGCCGGCTCCCCGAAACGCTCGAACACCACAGCCCGCATCCGCTGCCCCTCTCCTGGTCGATCGCACCCCGGCAACCCCACGATCACCGCCCCGGTCTTGGATTCATACCCCCTAGGGGTATAGTGTGAGGTATACGGGCGCCCCCGTGGGCCCCGTCAACCCCATACACCTCGACGAGGAGTAACGACATGACCGCCCAGACCGACACCCCGGGTTCCGTCACCGCCGTCTACAAGGTGAGCGGGATGAGCTGCGGACACTGCGAGGGCGCCGTCTCCGGCGAGATCTCCGAGATCCCCGGCGTCAGCTCGGTGCAGGCCGTCGCCGCCACCGGCGAGGTCACCGTCGTCTCCGAGTCACCGCTGGACGAGGAAGCCGTGCGCGCCGCCGTCGACGAGGCCGGCTTCGAGCTGGCCGGGCGCGCCTGAAACCCACTTTCCCGGCATCGGGCCGTACCGGCCGGCGGTCGTACTCCGAACCCGACCCCGGCCCGTACGGTCCGGTCCGCCGTCTGGACGTCGTCTGGAGTCCGCACATGACCAGCACCGCAGAGATCCCCGCCCAGCCCGCCATATCCGCCCCCGCACCGGACGTCTCCCAGGTGGAGCTGCTCATCGGGGGGATGACCTGCGCCTCCTGCGCGGCCCGCGTGGAGAAGAAACTCAACCGGATGGACGGCGTCACCGCCACGGTGAACTACGCGACGGAGAAGGCGCGGATCAGCTACCCCGCCGGAACCGAGGTCGCCGATCTGATAGCCACCGTGGTGCAGACGGGCTACACCGCCGAGGAGCCCCCGCCCCCGCAGCCCGTACGCGAGCAGGAGACGCCGTCCGCCTCCGACGCGGATCCCGAACCGGCGGCCCTGCGCCACCATCTGATCGTCTCCGCGCTGCTCGCCCTCCCCGTCGTCCTTCTCGCGATGGTCCCGTCCCTGCAGTTCGACAACTGGCAGTGGCTGTCCCTCACCCTCGCCGCCCCCGTCGTGGTCTGGGGCGGTGCGCCGTTCCACCGGGCCGCGTGGACGAACGCCCGGCACGCCGCGGCCACCATGGACACGCTGGTGTCGATCGGCACGCTGGCCGCGTTCGGCTGGTCGCTGTGGGCGCTGTTCTTCGGCGACGCGGGCATGCCGGGCATGCGGCACGGCTTCGACCTCACCGTCTCGCGCGCCGACGGCGCCTCGGTGATCTACCTCGAAGTCGCCGCCGGAGTCACCGTTTTCATCCTCCTCGGCCGCTATCTGGAGGTCCGCTCCAAGCGCCGCGCCGGCGCCGCCCTGCGGGCGCTGATGGAGCTCGGCGCGAAGGACGTGGCGGTGCTCCGCGACGGACGCGAGATCCTCGTTCCCGTCACCGACCTGGCCGTCGGCGACCGGTTCGTCGTACGCCCCGGAGAGAAGATCGCCACCGACGGAACCGTCGTCGAGGGCGCCTCCGCCGTCGACGCGTCGATGCTGACCGGCGAGTCCGTGCCGGTGGACGTGACCGCCGGGGACGCGGTGACCGGCGCGACCGTGAACGCCGGGGGCCGCATCGTCGTCGAGGCCACCCGGGTCGGCGCCGACACCCAGCTCGCGCGGATGGCGCGGCTCGTCGAGGAGGCGCAGACCGGCAAGGCTCAGGTGCAGCGGCTCGCCGACCGGATCTCCGGGGTCTTCGTACCCGTCGTCCTGGTGATCGCCACGGCCACCTTCGGGGCGTGGCTCGGCGCGACCGGCGACGCCGTCGCCGCCTTCACCGCGGCCGTCGCGGTGCTGATCATCGCCTGCCCGTGCGCGCTGGGCCTGGCCACCCCGACCGCGCTCATGGTGGGCACCGGGCGCGGGGCGCAGCTCGGCATCCTCATCAAGGGGCCCGAGGTGCTGGAGTCCACGCGCCGCGTCGACACCGTCGTCCTGGACAAGACCGGCACGGTGACCACCGGCCGCATGACCCTTCAGGAGGTGTACGTCGCCGAGGGCGCCGACGAGCGGCAGGTGCTGCGGCTCGCGGGCGCCTTGGAACACGCCTCCGAGCACCCCGTCGCCCGGGCGGTGGCCGCGGGTGCCGAGGAGCGGGTCGGGGAGCTGCCGGGGGTGGAGCGGTTCGAGAACGTGCCCGGGCGGGGCGTACGCGGGTACGCGGCCGGCCACGAGGTGGCCGTGGGGCGCCTGTTCGGCGACCTTCCGCAGGAGTTGGCCCGCGCCAAGGAAGAGGCCGAGAGAAGCGGCCGTACGGCCGTCGTCGTCGGCTGGGACGGGGTGGCGCGCGGCGTGCTCGCCGTCGCGGACGCCGTGAAGGGGACCAGCGCCGAGGCGGTGCGGGAACTGCGCGCGCTGGGGCTCACGCCCGTGCTGCTGACCGGGGACAACCGGGCCGTCGCGGAGACGGTGGCGGACGCCGTCGGGATCGACGAGGTGATCGCCGAGGTGCTGCCCGAGGACAAGGTGGACGTGGTCAGGCGGCTGCAGGCCGAGGGGCGCACCGTCGCCATGGTCGGCGACGGCGTCAACGACGCGGCCGCGCTCGCCGCCGCCGACCTCGGGCTCGCGATGGGCACCGGCACCGATGCGGCGATCGAGGCGGGCGACCTGACCCTGGTGCGCGGGGATCTGCGGGTGGCGGCGGACGCGATCCGGCTGTCCCGCCGGACCCTGGCCACGATCAAGGGCAACCTCGTCTGGGCCTTCGGCTACAACGTGGCCGCGCTGCCGCTGGCCGCGGCCGGGCTGCTCAACCCGATGATCGCCGGGGCGACGATGGCCTTCTCGTCGGTCTTCGTGGTGACGAACAGCCTCCGGCTGCGGACCTTCCGCTGAAGCCGGAGGGGACCGAAACCGAAGCGGGGCCCCCTGGAGTCCGAGACGAGCCTCACATAAGCTCTTCACAAGGCTCGCGCATCTTCCTTACGCTTGAGACCCGTTCGCCATACTGGGCCTCTTGCGCATCTAATGGGACATATGCAAGAGACGCAGATCACAGTGATGTGAACGTAACCATCGAAGGGGTTCGAAGGTCTAAGTTGGCGATGTCAGAGGGCGTCTTGGGGGGCGTCACCTGGCATCTGGGGATGTCTTGGGGGACTTCCTCAGAGATGCGTTGCCGGGGCACGTACACCGGGGAGCTTTGAGCGGCCCTCCCAGAGTGCGCTGTCCCGGCAGACCGCAGCAGCCGTGCAGTTCGCACCACCCGAGCACGAAGAGTTTTGCTCATTGTGCTCACAGCGATTCAGGCGCTGGTCTCACAGGCGCCCGGCCGGATCCCGTGGGGGGAATCCGCACCGGGACACGGGAAGGCGCCCTGGTCGTCGGCCCGTGGGGGGACCGACGCCAGGGCGCCTTCTGTACGTTTTGAGGCTCGGTTCGCCTCCGGGGCGCAAAAGCCCCTTCGGCTCACTCGCCGGGCCGGCCGCAGTGACCGGCCAGCGGGCCCGGCGAGTAAAAGCTCAGCGCTCCTCGACCGGGATGAAGTCCCGCTCGACGACACCCGTGTAGATCTGACGCGGGCGCCCGATGCGGGAACCCGGCTCCTTGATCATCTCGTGCCACTGGGCGATCCAGCCCGGCAGCCGGCCGAGGGCGAACAGGACCGTGAACATCTCGGTCGGGAAGCCCATGGCCCGGTAGATCAGGCCGGTGTAGAAGTCGACGTTCGGGTACAGCTTGCGCTCGGTGAAGTAGTCGTCGGAGAGCGCGTGCTCCTCCAGCTTCAGCGCGATGTCCAGCAGTTCGTCGGACTTGCCGAGGGCCGACAGGACATCGTGCGCGGCAGCCTTGATGATCTTGGCGCGCGGGTCGAAGTTCTTGTAGACCCGGTGGCCGAAGCCCATCAGGCGAACGCCGTCCTCCTTGTTCTTCACCTTGCGGATGAAGGAGTCGACATCGCCGCCGGAGGCCTGGATGCCCTCGAGCATCTCCAGCACCGACTGGTTGGCGCCACCGTGCAGCGGGCCCCACAGGGCGGAGATGCCCGCGGAGATCGAGGCGAACATGTTCGCCTGCGAGGAACCGACCAGGCGCACGGTCGAGGTCGAACAGTTCTGCTCGTGGTCCGCGTGCAGGATCAGCAGCTTGTCGAGCGCGGCCACGACGACCGGGTCGAGCTCGTACTCCTGAGCCGGCACCGAGAAGGTCATACGCAGGAAGTTCTCGACGTAACCGAGGTCGTTGCGCGGGTAGACGAAGGGGTGGCCGATCGACTTCTTGTACGCGTACGCCGCGATCGTCGGGAGCTTGGCGAGCAGACGGATCGTGGAGAGGTTGCGCTGCGTCTCGTCGAACGGGTTGTGGCTGTCCTGGTAGAAGGTGGACAGCGCCGAGACGACCGACGACAGCATGGCCATCGGGTGGGCGTCGCGCGGGAAGCCCTTGTAGAAGTTCTTGACGTCCTCGTGCAGCAGGGTGTGCCGCGTGATCTCGTCCCGGAACCGGGTGAGCTCGTCGACCGTCGGCAGCTCACCGTTGATCAGCAGGTAGGCCACCTCCAGGAAGGTGGAGCGCTCGGCCAGCTGCTCGATCGGGTAGCCGCGGTACCGGAGGATGCCCTGCTCGCCGTCGAGGTAGGTGATGGCGGATTTATAGGCGGCCGTGTTCCCGTAACCGCTGTCCAGGGTCACGAGACCGGTCTGGGCCCGGAGCTTGCCGATGTCGAAGCCCTTGTCCCCGACGGTGCTGTCGATCACCGGGTAGGTGTACTCGCTGCCGTCGTACCGCAGTACTACAGAGTTGTCGCTCACGTCTTCCCTCACCGACGTAGTGCCTCATCTTCGAGGTGCCCTGACTGTCTCTACCATCCCCCATTTGGCTCAGGAGAGTGCACTCGGGGTCGACCATTGGGCTTATTGGCGGCACTCAGTGCCGCCAACCTGCTCATCCTGCCCCCTCGATTCCCCATCCGGAAGTACTGTGTGACGTTTGCGACTCGTTTGATCGATCATTTTTTGCGGAGGGGATCCGCGAGCCTGAAGTCGAGGGCCGTGCAACGCCGTCCCGCCGACACCGTGCGTACCGCCTGGCCGATCGCCTTGCGTGAACCGACCAGGACGACCAGCTTCTTGGCGCGGGTGACCGCCGTGTAGAGCAGGTTGCGCTGCAGCATCATCCAGGCGCCCGTGGTCACCGGAATGACGACCGCCGGGTACTCGCTTCCCTGCGAGCGGTGGATGGTCACCGCATAGGCATGTGCCAGTTCGTCCAGTTCGTCGAATTCGTACGGAACCTCCTCGTCCTCGTCCGTCAGCACCGTGAGGCGCTGGTCGACCGGGTCGAGCGAGGTGACCACGCCCACGGTGCCGTTGAAGACACCGTTGTTCCCCTTCTCGTAATTGTTGCGAATCTGGGTGACCTTGTCGCCGACGCGGAACACCCGGCCGCCGAACCGCTTCTCGGGCAGGTCCGGGCGGCCCGGCGTGATGGCCTGCTGGAGCAGTCCGTTGAGGGTGCCGGCGCCCGCCGGGCCCCGGTGCATGGGCGCCAGGACCTGCACGTCCCGGCGAGGGTCCAGGCCGAATCTGGCCGGGATACGGCGGGCGGCCACATCCACCGTGAGCCGGCCGGCCTCCTCCGTGTCGTCCTCGACGAAGAGGAAGAAGTCCTTCATGCCGTCGGTGAGGGGGTGCTGTCCCGCGTTGATCCGGTGGGCGTTCGTCACCACCCCCGACTGCTGGGCCTGGCGGAAGACGCGGGTGAGGCGGACGGCGGGGACGGGACTGCCGTCGGCCAGGAGGTCTCTGAGGACCTCCCCCGCGCCGACGCTGGGGAGCTGGTCGACGTCACCGACGAAGAGGAGGTGCCCGCCGGGCGGTACGGCCTTGACGAGCTTGTTGGCGAGGAGGAGGTCCAGCATGGAGGCCTCGTCCACGACCACGAGGTCGGCGTCCAGGGGGCGGTCCTTGTCGTACGCCGCGTCACCGCCGGGCTTGAGTTCCAGCAGGCGGTGGACGGTGGAGGCCTCGGCGCCGGTCAGTTCTGCCAGGCGCTTGGCGGCCCGGCCGGTGGGGGCGGCGAGGACGACCTTCGCCTTCTTGGCGCGGGCCAGCTCCACGATCGAGCGCACCGTGAACGACTTGCCGCAGCCCGGGCCGCCGGTGAGGACGGCGACCTTCTTCGTCAACGCCAGCTTGACGGCGGCCTCCTGCTCGGGGGCGAGGTCGGCGCCCGTACGGCCCTTCAGCCAGGTCAGCGCCTTGTCCCAGGCGACCTCCCGGAAGGACGGCATCCGGTCGTCCTCGGTGCGCAGGAGGCGCAGCAGCTGGGCGGAGAGGGAGAGTTCGGCGCGGTGGAAGGGGACGAGGTAGACGGCGGTGACGGGCTCTCCTCCGTCCGGCCCTGGCACCTTCTCCCGTACGACACCGGGCTCTTCACCGTCCTCAGGGGGCGCCGACAGCTCGGCGAGGCACTCGATGACCAGGCCGGTGTCCACCTGGAGGAGCTTGACCGCGTCGGCGATCAGGCGCTCCTCGGGGAGGTAGCAGTGCCCCTGGTCGGCGGACTGCGAAAGGGCGTACTGCAGGCCCGCCTTGACCCTTTCCGGGCTGTCGTGCGGGATGCCGACGGACTGGGCGATCTTGTCGGCGGTCAGGAAGCCGATGCCCCAGACGTCGGCGGCGAGGCGGTAGGGCTGGTTCTTCACTACGGAGATCGAGGCGTCGCCGTACTTCTTGTAGATGCGCACGGCGATGGAGGTGGACACCTCGACGGTCTGGAGGAAGAGCATGACCTCCTTGATCGCCTTCTGCTCCTCCCAGGCGTCGGCGATCTTCTTCGTCCGCTTGGGGCCGAGGCCGGGCACCTCGATGAGCCGCTTGGGCTCCTCCTCGATGATCTTCAGGGTGTCCAGGCCGAAGTGCTGGGTGATGCGGTCGGCGAAGACGGGTCCGATGCCCTTGACCAGTCCTGAGCCCAGGTAGCGGCGGATGCCCTGGACGGTGGCCGGGAGGACGGTCGTGTAGTTCTCGACGGTGAACTGCTTGCCGTACTGGGGGTGGCTGCCCCAGCGGCCCTCCATGCGCAGGGACTCCCCGACCTGGGCGCCGAGCAGCGCGCCGACGACCGTCAGAAGGTCGCCGCCGCCTCTGCCGGTGTCGACACGGGCAACCGTGTAGCCGTTCTCCTCATTCGCGTACGTGATGCGCTCGAGTACGCCTTCCAGGACGGCCAGTCGCCGTTCGCCGCTCCCTGCCTGATTGGACATGATCCGAAGGTACAGCGGGGGTCCGACATGACGCCGGGACGAGGGCAGGCCCCTGCCGACGCTCATCCGAGCGCGACCATCACGATCCGGTCTCGGGCTCTTGCCAATCCGCGTGTAATCGATTCCAATCCTCTGTGTAATCGATTCCACGAGGAGGTGGAAGCGGCAATGGCGAGTATCAAGGACGTTGCCGCCGAGGCGGGGGTATCCGTCGCCACGGTGTCGCGCGTCCTGAACGATCATCCGTCGGTGAGCACGGACGCACGCGCGCGTGTGCTGGCCGCCGTCGAGGCGCTGGGGTATCGGCCGAACGCCGTCGCCCGTTCGCTGCGCACCGATCAGACCCGGACCCTCGGGCTGGTCATCAGCGACGTACTGAACCCGTACTTCACGGAACTGGCCCGCTCCGTCGAGGAGGAGGCCCGTGCCCTCGGGTACAGCGTCATCATCGGCAACGCCGACGAACGGCCCGAGTTGCAGGACCATCACGTACGGACCCTGCTCGACCGCCGGATCGACGGACTGCTCGTCTCCCCCACCGACGGCGGCTCCCCGCTCATGCTGGACGCCGCGCGCGCCGGGACGCCCATGGTGTTCGTGGACCGGTGGATCCCGGGGGTCGACGTGCCCGTCGTCCGGGCGGACGGCCGGGCCGCCGTACGGGATCTCGTCGCGCATCTGCACGGGCTGGGGCACCGGCGGCTCGCCATCATCGCGGGACCCGCGGCCACCACCACCGGCAGCGAGCGCGTCGAGGCCTTCCGGGACGCCATGGCCGAGTACGGGCTTCCCCTCCCCGACGCCTACATAGGGCAGGGCGACTTCCAGGCCGACAGCGGACGCCGGGTCACCGAGGGGTTTCTGGAGCTGGCCGAGCCGCCCGAGGTCGTCTTCGCCGCCGACAACCTGATGGCACTCGGCGCGCTGGACGCCGTACGCGCGCGCGGGCTGCGGATTCCCGACGACATCGCGCTCGCCGCGTTCGACGACATCCGCTGGTTCGTGCACACCGATCCGCCGATCACCGCGATCGCCCAGCCGACCGGTGAGCTGGGGCGGGCCGCCGTCCGTGCGCTGGTCGACCGGATCGAGGGTCGGCCCCCGCAGTCCGTCACCCTCCCCGCCCGACTCGTCGTACGCCGCTCGTGCGGCGAGTCCGCTCCCCAAGAGCCGTCCCCCGCAACGAACAGGAGGCAGCCGTGAGCAACCCGGACGAGCTGCTGCGCATCGAAGGCATACGCAAGACATTCCCCGGAGTGGTCGCGCTCGACGGCGTCGACTTCGATCTGCGCCGGGGCGAGGTGCATGTGCTGCTCGGCGAGAACGGCGCGGGCAAGAGCACGCTCATCAAGATGCTGTCCGGTGCCTACACGCCCGACTCCGGGCGGATCCTGGTCGGTGGTGAGCAGGTGCGCATCCATGGCGCACAGGACTCCGAGCGGCTCGGGATCGCCACCATCTACCAGGAGTTCAATCTCGTTCCCGACCTGACCGTCGCCGAGAACATCTTCCTCGGGCGGCAGCCGCGCCGGTTCGGGATGATCGACCGCAGGCGGATGGAGGCCGAGGCCGCCGAACTGCTGAAGCGGGTCGGCGTCAACGTGTCCCCGCGCGCGCGGGTGCGTGAACTCGGCATCGCACGCCTGCAGATGGTCGAGATCGCCAAGGCGCTCAGTCTGAACGCCCGTGTGCTGATCATGGACGAGCCGACCGCCGTGCTCACCTCCGAGGAGGTCGAGAAGCTCTTCTCCATCGTGCGCGCGCTGCGTGCGGACGGGGTCGGGATCGTCTTCATCACCCATCACCTGGAGGAGATCGCCGCCCTCGGCGACCGGGTCACCGTCATCCGCGACGGCAGGAGCGTCGGGCAGGTCCCCGCCGCCACGCCCGAGGACGAACTCGTACGCCTCATGGTGGGACGGTCGATCGAGCAGCAGTACCCGCGGGAGCGCACCGACGCCGGGGAGGCCCTCCTCAAGGTGGAGGGGCTGACCAGGGACGGCGTCTTCCACGACGTGAGCTTCGAGGTGCGCGCCGGTGAGGTCGTC
Organism: Streptomyces sp. NPDC059866; assembly: GCF_042731325.1. Taxonomy (NCBI): domain Bacteria; kingdom Bacillati; phylum Actinomycetota; class Actinomycetes; order Kitasatosporales; family Streptomycetaceae; genus Streptomyces; species Streptomyces sp. NPDC059866. The sequence goes on from NZ_JBHWJT010000004.1 coordinate 302,490, forward strand.
GGCATCGCGGGCCTCGTGGGCGCCGGCCGTACCGAGGTCGTACGGGCCGTGTTCGGGGCCGACCCCTACGACAAGGGGGCCGTGAAGGTCGCGGGCGCGCAGCTCAGGCGCCATGACGTGGGCGCCGCCATGTCCGCCGGGATCGGGCTCGTCCCCGAGGACCGCAAGGGGCAGGGGCTGGTGCTGGACGCCTCCGTCGAGGAGAACCTCGGCCTGGTGACGCTCCGTTCGGCCACCCGCGGCGGGCTCGTCGACCTCAGGGGCCAGCGTGCGGCCGCCGCCCGGATCGCCGAGCAGCTCGGGGTGCGCATGGCGGGCCTCGGCCAGCAGGTGCGCACCCTCTCCGGCGGCAACCAGCAGAAGATCGTCATCGGCAAGTGGCTGCTCGCCGACACGAAGGTCCTCATTCTCGACGAGCCGACGCGCGGTATCGACGTCGGCGCCAAGGTCGAGATCTACCAGCTCATCAACGAACTGACGGCCGCCGGCGCCGCCGTCCTGATGATCTCCAGCGATCTGCCCGAGGTGCTCGGTATGAGCGACCGGGTGCTGGTGATGGCGCAGGGCCGGATCGCGGGCGAACTCCCCGCCGACCGGGCGACCCAGGACGCCGTGATGGCGCTTGCCGTCAGCACTCCTACGACTGAAACGGAGGCCTCCCGTGGCCACTGACACGCTCAAGAGCTCGGCGGGCGCGGGTGGCGCCTCCGGCGGACTGCGCCGGCTGCTGCTCGACAACGGGGCGCTCACCGCGCTCATCGTCCTGGTCGTCGCGCTGTCGGCGCTGTCCGGCGACTTCCTGACGACGGACAACCTGCTCAACATCGGCGTCCAGGCCGCCGTCACCGCGATCCTCGCCTTCGGCGTCACCTTCGTGATCGTCTCGGCGGGCATCGACCTCTCGGTCGGTTCGGTGGCCGCCCTCTCCGCCACCGTGCTCGCCTGGAGCGCCACCAACGAGGGCGTCCCGGTCGTGCTGGCGGTACTGCTGGCGATCGGGACCGGCATCGCGGCCGGTCTGGTCAACGGCTTCCTGATCTCGTACGGGAAGCTGCCGCCGTTCATCGCGACGCTGGCCATGCTGTCGGTGGCCCGCGGTCTGTCGCTGGTGATCTCGCAGGGCTCGCCGATCGCCTTCCCGGACTCGGTCTCGCACCTCGGTGACACGCTCGGCGGCTGGCTGCCGGTGCCGGTGCTCGTGATGATCGTCATGGGGCTGCTCACGGCGTTCGTGCTCGGCCGGACGTACATCGGACGCTCCATGTACGCCATCGGCGGCAACGAGGAGGCGGCCCGGCTGTCGGGGCTGCGGGTGAAGAAGCAGAAGCTCGCGATCTACGCGTTCTCCGGGCTGTTCGCCGCGGCCGCGGGCATCGTGCTCGCCTCCCGGCTGTCCTCCGCGCAGCCGCAGGCCGCGCAGGGCTACGAGCTGGACGCGATCGCCGCGGTCGTCATCGGCGGTGCCTCGCTCGCGGGCGGTACCGGCAAGGCGTCCGGGACGCTGATCGGTGCGCTGATCCTGGCGGTGCTGCGGAACGGCCTCAACCTCCTGTCCGTCTCCGCCTTCTGGCAGCAGGTCGTCATCGGCGTCGTGATCGCGCTGGCGGTGCTGCTCGACACGGTGCGGCGCAAGGCGGGGGCGACTGCGGCACCGGCCGGGGCCGGTGGCGGCAACAAGGGCAAGCAGGCGCTGACGTACGTACTGGCCGCCGTGGTCGCCGCGGCGATCGTGGGCGCGACCTCGCTGCTGCACAGTGGCTCCTCGTCGACGACGCAGAAGGTCGGGCTGTCGCTGTCCACGCTCAACAACCCGTTCTTCGTGCAGATCCGGGCGGGTGCGGAGGCGGAGGCGAAGAAGCTCGGCGTGGACCTCACGGTCACCGACGCGCAGAACGACGCCTCGCAGCAGGCCAACCAGCTGCAGAACTTCACCAGCGAGGGCCTGTCCTCGATCATCGTGAACCCGGTGGACTCGGACGCGGCCGGTCCGGCCGTACGGGCCGCCAACAAGGCGGACATCCCCGTCGTCGGCGTCGACCGGGGCGTCAACAAGGCGGACACGGCGGCCCTGGTGGCCTCCGACAACGTCGAGGGCGGCGAACTGGGCGCCAAGGCGCTCGCCGAGAAGCTCGGCGGCAACGGCACGATCGTGATCCTGCAGGGCCAGGCCGGCACCTCCGCCAGCCGGGAGCGCGGCGCCGGCTTCGCCGAGGGCCTGAAGGCCTACCCGGGCATCAAGGTGGTCGCCAAGCAGCCCGCCGACTTCGACCGCACCAAGGGCCTCGACGTGATGACGAACCTGCTCCAGGCCCACCCGGACATCGACGGCGTCTTCGCGGAGAACGACGAGATGGCGCTCGGCGCGATCAAGGCGCTGGGGTCGAAGGCCGGAAAGTCGGTCCAGGTCGTCGGTTTCGACGGCACGCCGGACGGGCTGAAGGCGGTCGAGGCGGGCACGCTGTACGCGTCGGTGGCGCAGCAGCCGAAGGAGCTGGGCCGGATCGCGGTGGACAACGCGCTGCGGGCCGCCGACGGCGAGAAGGTCAGCGAGATGGTGAAGGTGCCGGTGAAGGTGGTCACGAAGGAGAACGTGGCCGGCTTCGGCGGCTGACACCGGGCAACAGGCGGGCGCCCTCACCGGGGGCGCCCGCCTCAGGTCACCTACCAGGGGAGACATGTGATGTACGACTACGACCTGCTGGTCGTGGGGTCGGCCAACGCCGACCTGGTGATCGGGGTCGAGCGGCGGCCGGCGGCCGGCGAGACGGTGCTCGGCTCCGACCTCGCCGTCCACCCGGGCGGCAAGGGCGCGAACCAGGCGGTCGCGGCCGCCCGTCTCGGTGCCCGTACGGCCCTGCTGGCCCGGGTCGGCGACGACGCCCACGGCCGGCTGCTGCTCGACTCGCAGCGGGCGGCCGGCGTCGACACGGTGGGCGTCCTGGTGGGCGGCGCGCCGACCGGCGTCGCGCTGATCACCGTGGACCCGTCCGGCGACAACAGCATCGTGGTGTCGCCCGGCGCCAACGGGAAGCTCACGCCTGCGGACGTGCGGGCGGCGGGCAGCCTCTTCCACACCTCGCGGGTGGTGTCGGCGCAGCTGGAGATCCCGCTGGAGACGGTCGTGGAGACGGTACGGAGTCTGGGGCCCGGCAGCCGGTTCGTGCTGAACCCCTCCCCGCCGCGGCCGCTGCCGCAGGAGGTGCTGGCGGCCTGCGATCCGCTGATCCTGAACGAGCACGAGGCGAAGGTGATCCTGGGCGACGCCCTGGTCGGCGACGACCCCGCGGACTGGGCGCGGATCCTGCTGGCGCGCGGCCCGCGTTCGGTGGTCGTGACGCTGGGGGCGGAGGGGTCGCTGGTGGCCTCCGCCGAGGGCGTGACGCGGGTGCCGTCCATGAAGGTGGACGCCGTGGACACCACCGGCGCCGGCGACGCCTTCACCGCGGCGCTGGCCTGGAAGCTGGGCGCGGGCGCGTCCCTCGCCGAGGCGGCGGCGTACGCGGCCCGCGTCGGGGCGGCGGCCGTCACGAAGCAGGGCGCACAGGAGTCCTTCCCCACCGCGGCGGAGGTCGCGGCGCTGTGAAGAAGGCCGGAATCCTGAACCGTCATCTCTCCGGCGCACTGGCCGAACTGGGCCACGGCGACGGGGTACTGGTGTGCGACGCCGGTATGCCGATACCCGGCGGGCCGCGCGTCGTCGACCTGGCCTTCCGGGCCGGAGTCCCGTCCTTCGCCGAGGTCCTCGACGGCCTGCTGGCCGAGCTGGTGATCGAGGGCGCGACGGCCGCGACCGAGGTGCGGGAAGCCAACCCGGCGGCATCAGCGCTGCTGGACGGCCACTTCCCCGAGCTGACGCTGGTCTCCCACGAGAAGCTCAAGGAGCTGTCGGCGGGCGCACGGCTGGTCGTACGGACCGGGGAGGCCCGGCCGTACGCGAATGTGCTGCTGCGGTGCGGGGTGTTCTTCTGACGCCCACGGCTGCTTCGGTCCGGGAAGGCTGCACCGTCCCTTCGAATTCTCTCCGGGTTCATTCCGGCCCCGCCTCCCTACCCTGTTCTCATGCTGGTGCAGGAGTTCCGGACCGAGGTCGTGCCGGCCAGCGAGCGGTGGGACCTGTGGCAGGACGTGGCGGGGCGGACCCACCTGCCCAACCTGCTGCGCAGTGAGCGGGAGGACGACTTCCTCGCGACGATGCGGGTGCTGCCGCTCGGCGACGTACAGATCGCCGAACTGCGCTTCCCGCAGCTGGAGACGGTGCGCACGGCGCGGGTCATCCGGCGGTCCGACCCGGAGGTCTTCCAGGTCAACTGTCAGTTCAGGGGCGAGGGGTGCGCCGCGCAGGACGGACGTGAGAGCACGTTCCGCAGAGGTGACCTCGTCCTCGTCGACAGCAGCCTGCCGTACGAGGCACGGCTCACCGGGATGTCCGCGCCCCTGTCGTGCGTGATCGTCACGCTCCCCCACGCTCTGCTGCCGCTGCCGCCGAGGACGATCCGGCGGGTGCTGGCCGAGCCGGTCCCGCTCGACCACGGCATGGGCGGAGCCCTGTACCGCTGGCTGGCCGATGTCGCCACCCGCGCCGACGAGTTCACACCGGCCGACGCCCCCGCGCTGGCGTCGGTGACCACGGACCTGCTCGCCACTGCGCTCGGCCGCTGCCTGGACGCCGAGAACGCGATGACCCCGGAGTCGCGCCGGCGTGCCCTGCATGTCCGCATCCGGGACTTCATCGACCAGAATCTCGGCGATCCGTCCCTGTCCCCCGCCGACGTCGCAGCCGCCCACGGCATCTCGGTGCGCCACCTCCACCAACTGTTCGCCGAGGAGGGCGCGACACCGGCGGCCTGGATCCGGCACCGCCGCCTGGAACGCTGCCGCCGCGATCTCACCGACCCGCGCCTGCACGGCCGTCCCATCCAGGCCGTGGCCGCCCGCTGGGGCTTCGGCGACCCCGCGACCTTCAGCCGGCTCTTCCGCCGCGCCTACGGGACGACGCCGAGGGACTACCGGCACCACGACCATCGCCGGCCCGCATGACGATATGCAGGAATTATCAAGATCCGTGCACGCGCGGCCAAGGATTCGAGGTCCGTACCTTGTCATCCTTGCGCTTGTGCACAGATGAACGGCGTGCACGGCGGGGAAGCACCGGGGGGACCGGCGTGCGGTACCGATGTCGTCGTAGTCGGCGTCGACGGTCGGCACCGCACGCCGGGCTGCTGCCGACCATGACCATCAGTCCAGCCTGCGCACCATGAACACGTCCACCGGATCCTCGGTCTCGGCCGTGAACCCGTGCCGCTCGTACAGCTGTTGGGCCCGACTGCCCTGCAGCACGTTCAACCGGACGAGGACACCACGGCGGTCACACCGCTCCAGCAGCTCGCGCAGCACACCCGAACCGATACCGCTGCCCTGAAGATGCGGGGCCAGGTAGAAGTGCTCCAGCCAGTGGGCGTCCTCGGCCGGTCGCAGCGCCACGCAGCCGGCGAACGCACCGCCCACCTCGATCACCCAGGTGTGGGCCGGGTCGAATCCGTCCCGCAGCCGCTGCCGCACCCGCTGCTCGTCGTACCGCCCGAGCCGTTCCAGATCCGCCCGCAGCACCACGGCACGCAACTCGGCCACCGCCTCGACGTCCGCCACCGACGCCTGCCGAACATCCCAGTCCGCCATGATCACCACGCTACCGGGCAGGCAAAGGCAGTGGACAGAGATCGCGCGAGCGGCAGACTGGCCCCATGACCGCATCGGATCCCAAGGCAGACCTCCACTTCTACCTGCAGTCCGCCCGCGATGCCGTGCTCTGGAAGCTCGAAGGACTCTCGGAGTACGACATCCGCCGCCCGCGGACGCCGACCGGCACGAACCTGCTGGGCCTGGTGAAACACGTGGCCACCATGGAACTGGGCTACCTCGGCGACACCTTCGGACGGCCGTCCGGCGAGCCACTGCCCTGGCTCGAGGACGCTGCCGAGTCCAACGGGGACATGTGGGCCACCGCCGACGAGTCACGCGAGTACATCGTGCAGCTCTACCGCCGGGCGTGGGCGCACGCGGACGCAACGATCGACGCGCTGCCGCTGGACACGGTCGGCAAGGTGCCGTGGTGGCCGGCCGACAGAAACGAAGTGACGTTGCACCATGCCGTGGTGCGCGTGATCGCCGACACGCACCGGCACGCCGGGCAGGCCGACATCGTCCGGGAACTCATGGACGGTGCCGTCGGGATGAACAAGGGCAACGACAGCATGCCGTCGGGCGACGCGGCATGGTGGGAGAACTATCGAGGCCGACTGGAGCGCGCAGCCCAGGAAGCCGACCGGCACGAATGACGTCGGCGGCCGGCCCCGGGTGGCCCGCATTCCGCACGGACGGGCCACCCGGTAATCCCTACGCGGTGTGCTCCACGAACCGCCGGGCCGTCTCCGCCAGCACCTCCCGTCCGTCCCGGGCCCACAGCTCCTCGTTGAACAGCTCGACCTCGATGGGACCGGTGTACCCGGCCGCCTCGACGTAGCTCTTCCACTCCCGCATGTCGATCGCCCCGTCGCCGATCTGACCGCGGCCGTTGAGGACGCCCTCCGGCAAGGGGGTCGTCCAGTCGGCGAGTTGGAAGGTGTGGATACGGCCGCCGGTGCCCGCACGGGCGATCTGCGCGGGAGCGGTGTCGTCCCACCAGATGTGGTACGTGTCCACCGTGACCCCGACCTGGTGCGCGGGGAAGCGTTCCGCGAGGTCCAGGGCCTGGGCGAGGGTGGAGACGACGCAGCGGTCGGCGGCGAACATCGGGTGCAGCGGCTCGATGGCCAGGCGTACGCCGTGGGACTCGGCGTACGGGCCCAGCTCCGCCAGCGCGTCCGCGATGCGCTCCCGCGCACCGTGCAGGTCCTTGGAGCCGGGTGGCAGGCCGCCCGAGACCAGGACCAGCGTGTCCGTGCCCAGCGTCGCCGCCTCGTCGATGGCGCGGCGGTTGTCGGCCAGGGCGTGAGCACGCGCGTCCGGGTCGATCGCGGTGAAGAAGCCGCCGCGGCACAACGTCGTCACCGTCAGGCCCGCGTCCCGGACCAGTTTCGCCGTCGCCTCCACGCCGTACGACTGGACGGGTTCGCGCCACAGGCCCACGCCGGGGACCTCCAACGCGACGCATGCCTCGACCAGTTCCGGCATCGACAGCTGCTTCACCGTCATCTGGTTGATGGAGAAGCGGGAGAGGTCACTGGTCACTGGGTCACCCCGTACAGTGCGAGCAGGTTCTTCATCCGGTCCTCCGCCAGCTTCGGGTCCGGGAACAGGCCCAGTCTGTCGGCGAGTTCGTAGGCGCGGGCGAAGTGCGGGAGGGAGCGGGCCGACTGCAGGCCGCCGACCATCGTGAAGTGGGACTGGTGGCCGGCCAGCCAGGCCAGGAAGACCACGCCGGTCTTGTAGAAGCGGGTCGGGGCCCGGAAGAGGTGGCGGGACAACTCGACGGTGGGGTCGAGGAGTTCACGGAAGCCCTTGACGTCCCCGGTGTCCAGGACCCGTACCGCCTCGGACGCCAGCGGGCCCAGCGGGTCGAAGATGCCGAGCAGGGCGTGGCTGAAGCCCTGCTCGTCGCCCGCGATCAGCTCGGGGTAGTTGAAGTCGTCGCCCGTGTAGCAGCGGACGCCGTCCGGGAGGCGGCGGCGCAGGTCGATCTCCCGCTGGGCGTCCAGGAGGGAGATCTTCACGCCGTCGACCTTGTCGGGGTGGGCGGCGATGACCTCCAGGAACGTCGAAGTCGCCGCGTCGAGGTCGCCCGACCCCCAGTAGCCCTCCAGCGCCGGGTCGAACATCGGGCCCAGCCAGTGCAGGATCACCGGCTCGGCGCACTGGCGCAGGAGGTGGCCGTAGACCTCCAGGTAGTCCTCGGAGCCCCGGGCCGCCGCCGCGAGTGCCCGGGACGCCATGAGGATGGCCTGCGCGCCCGACTCCTCGACGAGCGCGAGCTGCTCCTCGTAGGCCGCCCGGACCTGGGTGAGGGATGCCGGGCCGGTGATCTGGTCGGTGCCGACGCCGCAGGCGATACGTCCGCCCACGCCACGGGCCTCCGCCGCCGACCGGCGGATCAGCTCCGCCGCGCCCGCCCAGTCCAGGCCCATCCCCCGCTGGGCGGTGTCCATCGCCTCGGCGACGCCGAGCCCGTGGGACCACAGGTGGCGGCGGAAGGCGAGGGTGGCGTCCCAGTCGACGGCGGCCGGTGAGTCGGGGGTGACGTCGGCGAAGGGGTCGGCGACCACGTGGGCCGCGGAGAAGACCGTGCGGGAGGAGAAACCCGCGCCGGGAGTGAGCGCGAGGGGTTCGGTGCGGGGCTCGTAGGTCCGCAACTCGCCGGAGGTGTCAGGGAGTCGGATGGTCACAGCGCGATCTCCGGTACGTCGATACGGCGGCCCTCGGCCGTGGACTTGAGGCCCAGCTCGGCGAGCTGGACGCCACGGGCGCCGGCGAGCAGGTCCCAGTGGTAGGGGGCGTCGGCGTAGACGTGCTTGAGGAACAGCTCCCACTGGGCCTTGAAGCCGTTGTCGAACTCGGCGTTGTCCGGCACCTCCTGCCACTGGTCGCGGAAGGAGTAGGTGGCCGGGATGTCCGGGTTCCAGACCGGCTTGGGGGTGGCGCTGCGGTGCTGGACGCGGCAGTTGCGCAGGCCGGCGACCGCCGAGCCTTCCGTGCCGTCCACCTGGAACTCGACCAGCTCGTCGCGGTTGACGCGCACGGCCCACGACGAGTTGATCTGGGCGATCGCGCCGCCCTCCAGCTCGAAGATGCCGTAGGCGGCGTCGTCGGCGGTGGCGTCGTAGGGCTTGCCGTTCTCGTCCCAGCGCTGCGGGATGTGGGTGGCGGTCAGGGCCTGGACGGAGCGCACCCGGCCGAACAGTTCGTGCAGGAGGTACTCCCAGTGCGGGAACATGTCGACGACGATGCCGCCGCCGTCCTCGGCGCGGTAGTTCCAGGAGGGGCGCTGGGCGGGCTGCCAGTCGCCCTCGAAGACCCAGTAGCCGAACTCGCCGCGCACGGACAGGATCCGGCCGAAGAAGCCGCCGTCGATGAGCCGCTTGAGCTTCAGCAGGCCCGGGAGGAAGAGCTTGTCCTGGACGACGCCGTGCTTGATGCCCTTCCCGGCCGCCAGGCGGGCCAGTTCCAGGGCCCCCTCGAGTCCGGTGGCCGTGGGCTTCTCGGTGTAGATGTGCTTTCCGGCCGCGATCGCCTTCTTGAGGGCCTCCTCGCGGGCCGAGGTGACCTGGGCGTCGAAGTAGATGTCCACGGTGTCGTCGGCGAGGACCGCGTCCACGTCCGTGGAGAGGTGTTCCAGGCCGTGCCGCTCGGCGAGTGCCTTGAGGGCGTGCTCGCGGCGGCCGACGAGGATCGGTTCCGGCCACAGCACGGTGCCGTCGCCGAGGTCGAGGCCGCCCTGTTCGCGGAGGGCCAGGATGGAGCGGACGAGGTGCTGGCGGTAGCCCATGCGCCCGGTCACACCGTTCATGGCGATACGCACCGTCTTGCGTGTCACGTCGTTCCCTTCGTGGGCGTCTGGTCCGCCCCGTTGAGCGTCTGGATTCCCTGGATTCACTGATGCCACCGGTGCTACTGGTAAGCCGTACAGCAAGCGCTTTCTATCCCATGAGAAGCTAGCCTCTGACCAGCGGTTGAGACAAGGCCGTGACCGTCTCGAGTTGTTCGAGGGGGCGAACAAGCGGGGTTCCGGGCCTTATGGTCTGCACGAAACCGTGGCCCGTGCACTGCACGTGTATGACGACGTACGACCACCGCATGTGTATGACGACGTACGACAAGACGCGCGACCGGAGGACGACGAGATGACGGTGACCCTGGCGGACGTGGCGGCCCGCGCACAGGTCTCGCCCGCGACGGTGTCGCGCGTGCTGAACGGGAACTACCCGGTGGCCACCTCCACCCGGGAGCGGGTGCTCAAGGCGGTCGACGAGCTGGACTACGTGCTCAACGGCCCCGCCAGCGCGCTCGCCGCCGCGACCTCCGACCTGGTCGGGATCCTGGTCAACGACATCGCCGACCCCTTCTTCGGGATCATGGCGAGCGCGATCCAGTCCGAGATCGGCGGACCGGGCGGGCGCGCGGGCGGTGAGCGGCTGGCCGTCGTCTGCAACACGGGCGGCTCCCCGGAACGCGAGCTGACCTACCTCACCCTGCTCCAGCGGCAGCGGGCCGCGGCGGTCGTCCTGACCGGCGGCGCGATCGAGGACGCCTCGCACATGGCGGCGGTCTCCGCGAAGCTGCGGAAACTGACGGACGCCGGGACGCGGGTGGTGCTGTGCGGCCGGCCGCCGGCGCCGGACACGTCCGCGGTCGCGCTGACCTTCGACAACCGGGGAGGGGGCCGGCAGCTGACCGAGCACCTGATCGGCCTCGGCCACCGGCGGCTCGGCTACATCGCGGGCCCGGAGGAGCGCACCACCACCCGCCACCGCCTGGAGGGGCATCGGGCGGCGCTGGAGGCGGCGGGGATCCAGGAGGACCCGCGCTGGACGGTCCACGGCCGCTACGACCGCCGGTCCGGCCACGAGGCCACCCTGGAGCTGCTGCGCCGGGACCCGTCCCTGACGGCCGTCGTCGCCGCGAACGACTCCGTCGCGCTGGGGGCGTGCGCGGCGCTGCGGGAGTCGGGGCTGCGGATCCCGGCGGACGTCTCGGTGGCCGGCTTCGACGACCTGCCGTTCAGCATCGACGCGGTGCCTTCACTGACGACGGTACGGCTGCCGCTCGCGCAGGCGGGGGCGCGGGCCGGGCGGATCGCCATGGGGCGGGAGGAGCCGCCGCCCGGGGGGATCGCGACGGTGCGGGGGGAGTTGATGGTGCGAGGATCTTCGGGGGTGCCGCGGGAGTGAGGCGTGCCGCCCCGGGGAAGGGGCGGCTTTCCAGCCGGGTCACCTCGATGGTGCAGGAGGAAGGCGAGGGACGGGTCTGCGACTTTCCCCGTGCCTTCTCCGACAGAAGCCGGCGACGGGCGGACTCGGCCGGCTGAAGGGCAACGCCTATCGGAAGGCGGCGACGTGGCGCCGCGCCCAGTCCGCGAACGTGCCGGGCGTACGACCGAGGACCCGCTCGACGTCGGGGCTGATCCGCTGCTCGGCGGGCGTGGGCTCACCCAGGATGCTCAGCGTGGTCTCGACCACCGGTTCGGGCATGAACCGCAGCATCTGGGCCCTGGCCTCGTCGCGGGTCTGCTCGACGAAGCGGACGGGTTCGCCGAGCGCGTCCCCGAGAGCCTCGGCCTGCTGCCGGGGCGTGATGAGGGCGGGCCCGGTCAACTCGTAGGCCTGCCCCGCATGTCGGCCTCCATCGCGCAGTGCCGCCGTGGCGACCTCGGCGATGTCGTCCGGGTCGATGACGGGCAGCCCGACATCACCGAACGGCGCGGCGACGGTCCGCCGGGTACGGACCGACTCGGCCCAGGCGTAGGTGTTGGAGGCGAAGCCGCCGGGCCGCAGGACGGTCCACTCCAGCCCTGACTGCCGTACCGCGTCCTCGATGGTCCGGGCGACTTCCCCGTGCGAGGCCGATCCGGGCCGGGTCGCGACCCCTTGGGAGGACAGCAGTACGATCCGCCGCACTCCGCCCGCCTTGGCGGCGTCCACGAGGTCCCGGGGGCTGAGCAGGTGCGCGCTGGGGCCGCCGTTCTGCAGGAACAATGCGTCGGCGCCGTCGAGGACCGGCCGCAGGCTCTCCGCGTCGACGAGATCCGCCGGTCGCCGCAGCACCGCCTGAGGCAGATCCGCGTCGGCGATCCTGCGCGAGGTCGCGGTCACCGGCTCGCCGGCCGCGGCCAGGATCCGTACGAGCGAACGTCCCACATTGCCGGTCGCACCCGTCACTACGATCATGTCCAACTCCCGTGTTTGGCAGCGCATTTGAATCTGCTGAAAGGGCCCCGGAGGCCGACTCTCCGGGCGATGGAAGGACGCTAACACCGTCGGTATAGTAGGTACCTATAGGAAAGTGGCTACCCCAGGGGGATGCGCATGGCGCCCGACACGACGACCTGGACGCCGGCCGGGGCCACCGAACCGGAACTCGCCTGCCCGATCAGTCCGGTCGTGGACATCGTCTTCAGCCGCTGGACCACACCGATCCTGTGGACGCTCCACACCCACGGCCGGCAGCGCTTCGTCGAACTGGAGCGGCGCATCGCGAAGATCACGCCCAAGGTGCTGACGCAGCGGTTGCGGCAACTGGAGCGCGACGGCCTGATCGTGCGCACGTACCACCCGGAGGTCCCCCCTCGGGTCGAGTACGAGATCAGCGAACTCGGCCGCAGCCTCGCCCCGCTCTTCGCGCACCTGGCCGAATGGGCCGCCGAGAACCTGGAGAGGGTCGAACAGGCCCGGCACGACTACGACACAGAACCGGCTGCCCGCTAGCGCGTCTGCGTGGGGTTCGGTTCGGGGGTCGCGTCCTTGACCTCAAGTCCACTTGACGTACGACCCTCTCCCCCATGACCGATCACCACAGCCCCATGGACATCCACACCCTCGTCCACCGCTACTTCCGCGCCCTCGACGTCCGCGACTTCTCCCCGGGCTGGATGCGCCCCTTCGTCACGCCGGACGTACGTCTGGAGGCGCCCGTCGGTGTCGAGGAGGGCATCGAGGCCGCCACGCGGCTCACGGAGGAGGCGCTCGGGCGCTTCGCGCGAACCCAGCACATGGCTTCCGGGCTCCTCGTCGACGTCGACGGCGAGCGGGGCACCGCCTCTTGGAACGCCCTGATGACCCATGTGTACGACGACGACACGCTGTTCACCGTCGGCGGTCGCTGCGAGGCCGACCTGCACCGCACTCCGGACGGCTGGCGGTTCAGCCGGCTTGCGGTGCGGCCGGTGTGGACTCAGGGTCCCCCGCCGGTCGTACCTCAGCGGTAATACTCCGTCCACCGCACGATGATTTCCGGGCGGTGCGGCAGTCATCAGTGCTGTCATTGCCGCAACCGGCCCGGACAACTCAAGGAGTGAGCCCCATGCGCATCGTGGTCACCGAGTTCATCAGCATCGACGGAGTCGTGCAGGCGCCCGGCGGGTCCGAGGAGGACACCGACGGGGGCTTCGCCCACGGCGGTTGGTCGCATCCGTACTTCGACCCGGAGGTGCTCGGCCCGTTCTTCGACGGGGGGCTGAGCAGGGCCGAGGCGCTGCTGTTCGGGCGGCGTACATGGCAGACGATGGCCGCGGCGTGGCCCGAGCGGGCGGGCGACGACCCGTTCGCCGACCAGATGAACTCCCTCAAGAAGTACGTCGTTTCCAGCACCCTCACCGACGCCGACCTGACCTGGAACAACTCCACCCTCGTCCCCGGCGGCGAGGCCGTGGCCCGGATCCGGGAGCTGCGCGCGACCGAGGGCGGCGACCTGGCGATGATGGGCAGCCCCACGCTGGTCCGGACGCTGCTGAGCGAGGGGCTGGTGGACGAGCTCCAGCTGATCGTGATGCCGGTGCTGCTCGGCGGCGGCAAGTCGATCTTCCCGGAGGACGGCGGGAAGCGGCCGTTCGAGCTGGTCTCCACGGTCACCGGGAAGACGGGCGTGAACGTGTGCGTCTACCGGCCGGCCGCCGAGGGGTAGCCGCGAGGGGCTCGGGAGTCCTACGCTCGACCCGACGGTATCTCTGACTGAGTCAACGATCCGGAGGGTCGGCGATCATGACCGTCCAGGACATCCGCGCCTTCAACCGCTTCTACACCAACGTCATCGGCGCCCTCGACTACGGCCGCCACCTCTACGCCCCGTACACCCTCACCGAGGCCCGCGTCCTGTACGAGCTCGCGCACTCCGCGGGCACGGACGCCGCCGATCTGCGCGCCGAACTCCATCTGGACGCGGGGTACCTGAGCCGCATCCTGAACCGGTTCGAGAAGGACGGGCTGATCGAGCGCGGACCGTCGGAGCGGGATCCGCGGCGCCGCCGTATCACCCTCACCGCGCCCGGCCGGGAGGCGGCCGGTCTGCTCGACGAGCGGGCGCGGGAGACGGTCGGGGCGCTGCTGGCCACGGTGCCGCCGGAGGACCGGCCGCGGCTCGTGGAGGCGATGCGGACGGTCCGTACGATCCTGGGCGGCGGCCGGGCAGCGCGCCCCGAGGCCCCCGAGGCCCCCGAAGACGTCGTGCTGCGCGAACCCGGCCCGGGCGACCTCGGCTGGATCGTGCAGCGCAACGGCGCGCTGTACGCCGCCGAGTTCGGCTGGAACACCGACTACGAGGGCCTGGTGGCGAGGATCGTCGCCGACTTCGCCGAGGACCACGATCCGCACCTGGAGCGGGCGTGGATCGCCGAGCTGGCCGGGCGGCCGGTGGGGTGCGTGATGTGCGTACGGGACGAGGCGCCCGGCACCGCCCGGCTGCGGCTTCTGCTCGTCGAGCCGGACGCGCGCGGCCTCGGCATCGGGGACCGGCTCGTCACGGCGGTCGTGGACTTCGCCCGCGGTGTCGGCTACCGCGACCTGGTGCTGTGGACGAACGACGTCCTGACCGCCGCCCGGGGCATCTACCAGCGCCACGGCTTCGTCCTGGCCGCCGAGAAACCGCACCGTTCCTTCGGCAAGGACCTGGTCGGCCAGGACTGGCGGCTGGATCTGCGCGCCACACCGGAGTGACGGGAACGCCGGTGTGTATGAAGCTGGGTACATGAAACTGGCGTTCTCCACCCTCGGCGTCCCCGGCCTCCCCGTACCGGAGGTGGCCCGGCTCGCGGCCGCCCACGGCTACCACGGCGTCGAGCTGCGCGCACACCCGGAGGAGCCGGTCCACGCCGGCCTCGACCTCACCGCACGGGCCGACACGGTCGCCGAGTTCAAGGCGGCCGGCGTCGAGATCCTGGGCCTCGCCGGGTACGCGCGGGCGGCCGCGCCGGGCGACGACGAGCCCGTGCTCGCCGAGATCCGCGACCTCCTCGACCTGGCCCGCGATCTGGGTGCCCCGTACATCCGGGTCTTCCCCGGAGGCGGCCCGGACCAGGAGCCCGCCGGGGCGGACGCGACCGCCGCACGCCGTCTGGGCACGGCCGCCGAGTACGCCGCCGACGCCGGCGTCCGCATCCTCCTCGAGACCCACGACTCGCACCGCACCGCCGCCGACGCGATCCGCGTCCTCGGCCAGGTCGGCCACCGCCAGGTCGGCGCCCTGTGGGACGTGATGCACACCTGGCTGGACGGCGAGCAGCCCTCGGAGAGCTATGCGGCGCTGTCCCCCTACCTGGGCTACGTCCAGGTCAAGGACATCGCCTCCGCCACCGACACCACCCCGCTCCCCCTCGGCGCGGGCGTCCTCCCGCTCGCCGAGTGCGTCGAGATCCTCTCCCGGCACGGCTGGGAGGGCTGGCTGTGCTGGGAGTACGAGAAGCGCTGGTACGAGGCGGCCGCCCCGCTTCCCGGCCTGCTGGACGGAGGCCGGGACCACCTCGGACGCCTCCTCAACGACTCGGCGTGACCGGCCGCTGCTCCGGAGGGTCTCTGCGGCGGAGTGCCCAAGTTCCCTGAAATCGTGCGGAATGGGAACCCGCCCCGTACCGCCGTCGTCCAAGGGCCAGGCTGCCGGATGAGTCTCCTCGGTGCGGTGTCGGCCTCGCTGCTGGCTGCGAACGCTGACCACCCTCTCCGCCGTACCGCGGCCGGCGCCCCGCCGCCATCGGCGCGCCCCCCTCCCATGCGCCGGTGGCGGCCCCTCGCCCCTTCCCTGTGCGTCCCCTTGACCGGCAGAAACTTCCCGGATATTGGTGGCACTTTGGAAGTTTCCTTCAGCGGACCTCCTCCGGAAGGAGCGCACGTGCACCACACCAGCACGGGAAGCACGGGAAACACCGCGATCCCCTCCAGACGCACCGTCCTCGCCGCCACCGCGGGCGCGGCCGCGGCCCTCACGGTCGGCCCCGTCGCCCACGCCCGCGACGACGACCGCCCGCTGCGCCGCCTCATCTCCCGTATGACGTTGGAGGAGAAGGTCGGCCAGCTCTTCGTCTCCCGGGTCTACGGCCACTCGGCGACCGCCCCCGACCAGGCCGACATCGACGCCAACCTCAGGGAGTTCGGCGTGCGGACGGCCGCCGAGCTGATCGCCAAGTACCGTCTGGGCGGCGTCATCTACTTCGTGTGGGCGCACAACACCCGCGACCCGCACCAGATCGCCGACCTCTCCAACGGCATCCAGCGGGCGTCCCTCGCACTGCCGCGTGGGCTGCCCGCACTCGTCTCCACCGACCAGGAGCACGGCATCGTCGCCCGTGTGGGCAAGCCGGCCACTCTGTTCCCGGGCGCGATGGCGATGGGCGCCGGCGGCTCCCGCTCCGACGCCCGTACGCTCGGCCGGATCGCGGGCGAGGAACTGCGCGCGATGGGCATCCAGCAGGACTACACGCCGGTCGCCGACGTGAACGTCAATCCCGCCAACCCGGTCATCGGTGTGCGCTCCTTCGGTGCGGACCCGGCCGCGGTGGCCGGTCTCGTCGCCGCCGAGGTCGCCGGATACCAGCGCTCGAAGGTCGCGGCGACCGCCAAGCACTTCCCCGGGCACGGCGACACCGAGGTCGACAGCCACTACGGCTTCCCCACCATCAAGCACACCCGGGAACAGTGGGAGACGCTCGATGCTCCGCCCTTCCGCGCGGCGATCGAGGCCGGCATCGACTCCATCATGACCGCGCACATCCTGGTGCCCGCGCTGGACGACTCCGGCGACCCGGCCACCCTCTCACGCCCCATCCTCACCGGCATCCTGCGCGAGCAGCTCGGCTACGACGGTGTCGTGGTCACCGACGCCCTCGACATGGCGGGCGTACGGACGAAGTACGGCGACGACCGGGTGCCGGTGCTGGCGCTGAAGGCGGGCGTGGACCTGCTGCTCAACGCGCCCAAGCTGGACGTCGCCTGGAACGCGGTCCTGGGGGCCGTGCAGGACGGCGAGCTGACCGAGGAGCGGCTCGACGAGTCGATCCTGCGGGTGCTGCGGCTGAAGGCGAAGCTGGGGCTGTTCGACGATCCGTACGTCAGCGCGCGCGAGGTCGACCGCACGGTGGGCACGAAGGCGCATCTGGCGGCGGCCGACCGGATCGCCGAGCGGACGACGACCCTGCTCGTCAACGAGGGGCGGCTGCTGCCGCTGTCCCGGCGCGAGCATCCCCGGCTGCTCGTCGTCGGCGCCGACCCGGCCTCGCCGTCGGGCACCACGGGCCCGCCCACCGGTGTGCTCGCGGGCGCCCTGACCGAGCTGGGCTTTACGGCAACCGCCCTGTCGACCGGCATCAATCCGTCGGCGACGGCCATCGACCAGGCCGTGACGGCGGCCGGGGATGCGGACGCCGTGGTGGTCGGGACATACAACGTCACGGCGAGCAGCGCGCAGAAGACGCTGGTCGAGCGGCTGCTGGCGACCGGGAAGCCGGTGGTCGCGGTGGCGGTCCGCAATCCGTACGACGTGGCCCGACTCCCCGGTGTGCGCGCCTACCTGGCCGCGTACTCCTGGACGGACGTGGAGCTGCGGGCGGCCGCCCGGGTGATCGCCGGGCGGGTGGAGCCGCGCGGGAAGCTGCCGGTGCCGGTGCAGCGGGCCGACGATCCGGCGCAGGTGCTGTATCCCATCGGACACGGGCTGACGTACTAGCCGTCAATTGGACGTAGGGCGCGGTACGCCGCACACCCGACGCACCACCCCCAACGTGCGCAAAGCACCCTGCTTGTCTGGCGTGGGCCCGCCGCGGCGGGTCACGCTGGACGGGGGTGGGGGGAATGACCATGCGTGGGAGAAGTGCGGTGGGGGCTGCTCTGCCGGTCCTGCTGGCGGCCGTACTGATGGGCTGTCAGGCGTCCGCGAACGGGGGGGCCGAGGACGATCCGCCGGGCACTGGGGGGACGGCGTCGGCCTCGGCGATGCGGCCCTCCGGGTTCGGGGCGGTGTTCCTCGCGGTGGACGAGTGCAGTTCCTTCGGTACGAGCAGCTTCACCGAGGTCTCCTGCACCAGTGAGCGGGCGGCGGCGCGGGTCGTGGCGCGGCACGACGGCAGGGTGAGCGAGGGGCCGCCGTGCCCGGCGACCACGGACTTCGTGCTGCACATCAGCGAACAGCGCCCCTCGCACGACGAGGACGGCGACGGCGCGATCCCGCAGGGCTACGCCTGTATGCGCAAACTCCAGCCGCCGCACCCCGGCGACCCCGGCGGCGGGGGCGGCCCCCGCACCATCGTCGGCGACTGTGTCTACGACTCCGGCGGCGGCCAGGTCCGGGAGACCGCGTGCAACGGCAGGGGCAAGCAGCAGCCGGAGTACAAGGTGACCGAGGCCGTCACCACCCGCGCCGACTGCCCGGCGTCGACGGCCCTTTACGTCGAACTGGGCGGCGAGAACCCGGTGGGCTGTGCCCGCCCGCTGTAGTCGACGGGCGGGCACAGCACCGGGGTTGCACGGGGTTACGGACGCAGGGTCCGCTCCGCGCCGCGCTTGTCCAGCTTCGCGTCGTACTTGGCCAGCGGCTTGGCCGCCGCCGGGTCCGACTGGACGGTGGCGGACGCGACACCCGCCCACTTCAGGATCTTTGCCGTGGCGAGCGCCTTCTCGTCGGCGACGAGGCCGGCCACGTTGGCGCCGTGGTTGGCGCCGGGGGCGGTGAAGACGTACGAGTCACGCGCGCCCTTGCCGAGGCGGAACGGCTCGGCACCCCACGGGTCGTTCTCGCCGTAGACGAAGAGCATCTGGTGCGCGTTGTGGCGGACCCAGCTGTCCACGTCCCGCATCACACCCGGCTGGAAGCGCATCTCGATGTCCCGCGGCACGAAGTAGCGCGGCGGCAGGTAGCCGTAGCGGATGTACTTCTTCTCGATGTGCGGGAACCCGATCGTCGGCGCGCCCAGCTGGGTACCCGCCTGGTAGTAGTACGGCGTGTACGGCTCCAGGCCCTGGTCCGTGTAGAAGGAGAACCCGGCGATCGTGTCGATCGAGGTCCAGATCTCCTCGTCGGTGGCGTTCTTGGCGTCCGCGGGGATCGTGTCGCAGTCGGACAGCAGGCTGTACTGCCAGAAGCCCCACACGTAGTCGAGCACCGTGGCCTCGTAGGCCTTGTCGAGGCTGCCGACGGTGTTGAAGGTGTAGCCGTTCTCGGCCGCGTACGCCGCGTACTTCTGCTCCATCGGCTCCCGGCGCACGAGCGCCTCGCGCTGGACGCCGTTCAGCCGGTCGCGGCACTCCTCGGTGCCGACGCCCGCGAAGAACTCGTCGTACGCCGAGTCCTCCTTGTTCACGACGTCGTTGGGGGCGACGTAGGCGACGACGCCGTCCATGTCGCGCGGGTAGAAGCGCTCGTAGTACGTGGCGGTCATGCCGCCCTTCGAACCGCCGGTAGAAATCCACTTCTTGTCGTAGATCGGCTTGAGCGCCTTGAAGATGCGGTGCTGGTCGCTGGCGGCCTGCCAGATGTCCAGCTTCGTCCAGTCGGCCGGGCTGGGCCGGGACGGGGTGAAGAAGCGGTACTCCATGGAGACCTGGTTGCCGTCCACGATCTGCGTCGGCTCGCGGCGGCTGGGGTTCGTGGAGACGTTGTAGCCGCCGGTGTAGAAGACCGTCGGACGGGAGACGTCCTTGTGCAGCACGGTGATCCGCTGCTCGAACGTGCCCTTGGAGGGCCTGCGGTGGTCGATCGGCTGAGTGTAGTTGAGGACGAAGAAGCGGTAGCCGGTGTACGGCTTCTCCTCGACCAGCCGCATCCCCGGTATGGAGAGCAGCCGGTCCTTGATATCCGTGGCCTCCGGCTGAGCGGCGGTGGCCGCCCCCGCCGTGCTCAACGTGCCTATGAGCACGGTGAGCGCGAGCAGCCATCTGAGCGCCTTGCGCATGCACCCTCCCTGTGAGAACAGATGTGCGCCGGAAGCTATCGGAGCAACTCCGTTCACACCAGGGGGGTTTCAGGCACACGCGCCTGACCAGGGGTTCAGCACAGGATCCAGCCCGAACTCACCGAGCCCCCGCTCACCGAGCCCTTGACCCACACGCACCGGTTCCCCACGTACACGAGCGGCGTGCTGATGCGGCGGGTGCGTTTGTCCTTGCGGATCACCGGGCGGTGGCCGCGCGCCTGCACGCTGGCCGACATCGTCCGCTCGCGGCCGGGGTTCTTGGCCAGCGTGACGGCGCAGACGTAGCGGCCCTGCTTGTAGACGTGCACGGTGCCGGTGGAGAACGGGAGGGTCCTGACCTTGCGGCCGGTGCAGGAGGCGGCCGCCTGTGCCTCGGCCGGTGCCGCGAGTGCGAGCAGTCCGGACGCGGTCAGTACGGCCATGCCGAGCGCGAGCCCCCGCCGTATCCCTGTCGCTCCCTTGTCCACTTCGCCCGTCCCTCCCGTACCGCGACACATGGCGTACGGGTGTACGGACGCACGACGTATGTCGGATGGTTGCACGACCGTCAGTGGGACGCGGTGACCGGCTCCTCCGGCTCCGGTGCACCGACGAACGTCCGCCACAGTTCGGCGTACCGTCCGCCGCGCGCCAGCAGTTCCTCGTGTGTGCCGTCCTCCACGACGCGGCCGTGGTCCATCACCACGACCCGGTCGGCCCGGGCGGCGGTGGTCAGCCGGTGCGCCACCACGAGGGTCGTACGGCGTCCTGCCAGCCGGTCCGTCGCCTGGTTGACCTGTGCCTCCGTCGCCAGGTCGAGTGCGGCCGTCGCCTCGTCGAGGAGCAGCACGTCCGGGTCGACCAGCTCGGCGCGGGCCAGCGCGATCAACTGCCGTTGCCCGGCGGAGAGGTTGCGGCCGCGCTCGGCGACCTCGTGGAGGTAACCGCCCTCCAGCGTGGCGATCATCTCGTGTGCGCCCACCGCGCGGGCCGCCGCCTCCACCTCGGCGTCGGTGGCGTCCGGGCGGCCGTAGGCGATGGCGTCGCGGACGGTCCCGGGGAAGAGGTACGCCTCCTGCGGGACGACGCCGAGACGGTGCCGGTACGAGGTGAGGTCGAGGGCACGCAGGTCCTGGCCGTCGACGGTGACCCGGCCGCTGGTGGGGTCGTAGAACCGCGCCACCAGCTTGACGAGGGTCGACTTGCCCGCGCCGGTCTCGCCGACGAACGCGACGGTCTGCCCGGCGGGGACGGTGAGGTCGATGCCGCTGAGAGCCTCCTCCTCTTTCCCGTAGGCGAAGTGCACGTCCTCGAAGGCGATGTCGCCGCGCAGTGAGCGGACGTCGCGGGGTTCGCCGGCCGGCTTCGTGGACGTCGGCTCCTGCAGCAGCTCCTGGATACGGCCGAGCGAGACGGACGCCTGCTGGTAGCCGTCGAAGACCTGGGAGAGCTGCTGCACGGGAGCGAAGAACAGGTCGATGTACAGCAGGTACGCGACCAGCGCGCCCGCGGTCAGCGTGGCCGCCTCGACCCGCCCGGCACCCGCGATCAGCACCGCCGCCGCGGCGGCCGACGACAGGAACTGCACGAACGGGAAGTACACGGAGATCAGCCACTGGCCGCGGATCCGGGCCTGCCGGTAGCTGTCGCTGCGCTCCGCGAAGCGCCGTCCGCCGTCCCGCTCACGCCGGAAGGCCTGCACGATCCGCAGCCCGGACACCGTCTCCTGGAGGTCGGCGTTGACCGACGACACGCGCTCACGGGCGAGTTCGTACGCCTTCACGCTCGCGCGGCGGAAGAAGTAGGTGGCGATGATCAGCGGCGGCAGCGTGGCGAACACGACCAGCGCGAGCTGTACGTCGATCACCAGCAGGGCGACCATGATGCCGAAGAAGGTGACGACCGAGACGAACGCCGTGACCAGGCCCGTCTGCAGGAACGTCGACAGGGCGTCGACATCGGTCGTCATCCGGGTCATGATCCGGCCGGTCAGCTCCCGCTCGTAGTAGTCGAGTCCGAGCCGCTGGAGCTGGGCGAAGATCTTCAGCCGGAGCGAGTACAGCACGCGTTCGCCGGTCCGGCCGGTCATCCGTGTCTCGCCGATCTGCGCGCACCACTGCGCGAGCACCGCGAGCAGAGCCAGCAGCGAGGCCGCCCACACGGCGCCGAGGGCGGCCTGGGTCACGCCGCTGTCGATGCCGTGCCGGATCAGCACGGGCAGCAGCAGTCCCATGCCGGCGTCGACGGCGACGAGGCCGAGGCTGACCAGCAGGGGCAGTCCGAAGCCTCGCAGCAGCCGCTTCAGCCCGTACGACTCCTCCGGCCGGACCGCGCGGGCCTCGTCGACCTCGGGGGTGTCGGTGGCCGGGGGCAGGGCGTCGACCTGGGTGAGGAGTTCGGGGGTGGCGGGGGTCCCGGCGAGCGCGGTGTCCTTCGGCTCGCGGTCGCCGGTCCACAGGCGGGGGGTGACCCCGCGCTCCGCGTCGAACTCGGCGTCCAGTTCGTCGCGTACGGAGGTGTCCTCCGGCGGGACGGCGGGCTGGGCGTGGCCCGGGGAGACGCCGCCGAGTCCGTCGGGGTCGGTGAGCAGGCGGCGGTAAAGGGCCGAGCGGCGCTGGAGCTCCTCGTGGGTGCCGAGGTCGGCGAGGCGGCCTGCGTCGAGGACGGCGATGCGGTCGGCGAGGTTGAGGGTGGAACGCCGGTGCGCGATCAGAAGCGTGGTCCGGCCCTGCATGACGTGCCCCAGCGCCTCGTGGATCTCGTGCTCGACACGGGCGTCCACGGCGGACGTGGCGTCGTCGAGGACGAGCAGACGCGGGTCGGTGAGGATCGCGCGGGCGAGCGCGATGCGCTGACGCTGGCCGCCGGAGAGGGTCAGGCCGTGCTCGCCGACCGTGGTGTCGTAGCCGTCGGGGAGCTCGGCGATGAAACGGTCCGCCTGGGCGGCACGGGCGGCGTTCTCGATCTCCTCCTGGGTGGCGTCCGGGCGGCCGTACGCGATGTTGTTGCGGACGGTGTCGGAGAACAGGAACGAGTCCTCGGGGACCAGCCCGATCGCGGACCGGAGGGAATCGAGGGTCAGCTCACGGACGTCGTGCCCGCCGACGAGGACGGCGCCGCGCGTCACGTCGTAGAAGCGCGGGAGAAGGAGGGAGACGGTCGACTTTCCGGAGCCGGAGGAGCCGACGACGGCGAGGGTCTCGCCGGGGCGGATCTCGAAGCTGAGCCCCTGGAGGACCGGCTTGGAGTCGTCGTAGGCGAAGGAGACGTCGTCGAACTCGACGGTCGCGGGGGCGTCGGCGGGGAGTTCCTTGGTGCCGTCGGCCAGCGAGGGCTCGGTGTCGATCAGCTCCAGGACGCGTTCGGTGCCGGCGCGGGCCTGCTGGGCGACGGTGAGGACCATGGCCAGCATGCGGACCGGGCCGACGAGCTGGGCGAGGTAGGTGGAGAAGGCGACGAACGTGCCGAGCGTGATGTGGCCGCGCACGGCCAGCCAGCCGCCGAGCGCGAGCATCGCGACCTGGCCGAGGGCGGGGACGGCCTGCAGGGCCGGGGTGTACTTGCTGTTCAGACGGATGGTGCGCAGCCGCCCGGCGTACAGCTTCCGGCCGACCTCGCGCAGCTTGCCGGTCTCCTGGTCCTCCTGCCCGAATCCCTTCACCACGCGGACGCCGCTGACGGCACCGTCGACCACGCCCGCGACGGCGGCGGCCTGGGCCTGCGCGTACCAGGTGGCGGGGTGGAGCTTGGAGCGGGAGCGCTTCGCGATGAACCAGAGAGCGGGGGCCACGGCCAGGGCGACCAGCGTGAGCGGCAACGACAGCCACGCCATGATCACGAGGGAGATCAGGAAGAGCAGGAGGTTCCCGATGGTCATCGGGAGCATGAAGAGCAGGCTCTGGATCAGCTGGAGGTCGCTGGTGGCCCGGCCGACGACCTGACCGGTGGACAGCTCGTCCTGACGGCGGCCGTCGAGCCGGGTGATCGTCCCGAACATCTCCGTCCGCAGGTCGTGCTGGACGTCGAGGGCGAGGCGGCCGCCGTAGAAGCGGCGGATGTAGGTGAGGACGTAGACGAGCAGCGCGGCGCCGATGAGGGCACCGGCCCAGGGGGCCATGCCCCGGGTCCGGTCGCCGATCACATCGTCGATGATCACCTTGGTGATCAGGGGGACCAGGGCCAGGACGGCCATGCCGGCGAGCGAGGAGCCCAGGGCCAGGACGACGTCCTTGGGATATCGCCAGGCGTAATCCCACAGTCTCCGTGCCCATCCCCGTTGCGGTGCCACGCCGGTGCCCTCCTGCAGTTCTGATCTTCCGGAAGGCACCAACGTCCACGGAAGCGGATTTCATCCCTCCGCAACGATCACGTACGCACGCGCAGCGAGTAGAACCGCGTCGTCTGGACCGCGTTCTGGTTGTCGTCGCTGGCCAGGAGGACGTTCAGGCGGCCCTTGGTACGGCCGGTGATCGTCATGGCCTCGATGTTGTCCAGGAGCGGGTTGGGCTGGGGCTGCTTGGCGGTGGCTCCGAGGTCGGGGCAGTCGGCGATGTCGGCCAGCAGCGTCTTCTTGATCAGTCGTACGCCGTCCTGTCCCGTCAGGTTGTCGATCCCGCTGGTGTCCGTGGCGCGGCGCGGGTCGGCGAGGTACAGGCGGACGGTGTTGCCGACGCCGGCGGTGAAGCCGCGCTCCAGGACGAGCAGACGGCCGTCGGGGGTCGCGGTGACCTCGGGGACACCGAGACCGGTGTCGGCGCGGTAGGCGTACTGGGCGCCGAGCGCAAAGCTGCCGTGGTGACGCTTCCAGGTCTGGAGGCGGACGATGCCCGCGCTGTCACCGGAGAGCGCGTACTCCATGGAGGCGATGAGCGTACGGCCGCCGGGCAGCATGGTCAGCCCCTCGAAGGTGCCGTTGCCGACGGCCCGCCCGGCCGGGGCGACCCGGAGCGCGTCCGGCACGGGGAGCCGGTCGAGGATCCGGCCGTCGCGCGAGTAGCGGCGTACGGAGGGCTCGGTCTCGGAGGAGACGAGGTACGTTCCGTCCCGGTCGAC
Source organism: Streptomyces sp. NPDC059866 (assembly GCF_042731325.1). Classification (NCBI taxonomy): domain Bacteria; kingdom Bacillati; phylum Actinomycetota; class Actinomycetes; order Kitasatosporales; family Streptomycetaceae; genus Streptomyces; species Streptomyces sp. NPDC059866. The sequence goes on from NZ_JBHWJT010000004.1 coordinate 327,397, forward strand.
GACCAGACCCTCGGCGTCGAGCGCGGCACCGCTCTCGTCGGCGAGCTGGACGACGGCCTTCGGCGCGAGCGTCCTGCCGTCGAGGCCGAAGAGGGAGGAGCGGTCGGAGAGGGCCGCGAGCGAGCTGTCGCGGTCCATCGCGAGCGCGGAGAAGTTACCGACGTATGAGCCCTCGTACGTCGTCTTGTCGAGGGTGTCGGAGTAGCCCTCGATGGAGACGGAGGGTGAACAGGCGTTGTTCTCTTGGGCGTTCGCCGGGCCGGCGGCGGTCAGACAGGTGGCCGCCGCAAGTCCCGCGGCGGCGGTCGCGAGTACGTTTCTCAGGCGCATGGGCGTCACCGTAGGGCGGGCCGGTGACGGTGGGGCGGCGTCTGCATGAAACGTCCGGCGCCGACGCCAGGTTCATGCAACCTGGCGTCCCGGGCATGCAGGGAACATGCCGAAGCAGAGACACCCCGAGCACTTCGCGTGCGGACAGCTCCACGCGGCCCTGTGGACACTGCGCCTCCTCGCGGCTCCCGGGGGGACACCGCCGCCACCGGAGGATTTCCTCAAGAAGGAAAAGCCGTCGACATTCTTCAAGGAGAACCTCGCCGCCGTCGACAACCTCTTGCAGGCGACGGTCCGGGGAGGCGCTCATCGGGACGCGGCGGTGGCCGTGTTCCGTGAAATACCGGACCTTCTTCCGGCGACTGGGAAGATCCCGCCCGACACCATGGGAGAGAACCCGCAGAACGCCTTCTCGGACGGATACCGCAAGAAGCGCGCCGACCACGACGAGCGGTTCGGCGCCCTCCTGAGCTGACCCCACGCCAAAACGGCCTCCAACCACACCAGTTGGGGGCCATTTTGACGGACTCCGTCACACACCCGACACGCCACGTTCACACCACGGAATGCATGTCCATGCCACACTCCGTTCGCCCGCTCACTCAACCCGCGTAGAACGGACGCCCCCACATGCCCGCGACGCACACCCGCCGCTGGAAGACCGTGGCGCTCGCCACGTCGGCCGTACTGCTCGGCCTCACGCTCCCCACCCTGGCCGCGACCCCGGCCGGCGCGACGACCACCGCGTACGACGACACGTACTACCAGGACGCGATCGGCAAGACCGGCACCGCGCTGAAGGACTCCCTCCACACGATCATCAGCGACCAGACGGCGATCTCGTACTCCGCCGTCTGGAGCGCCCTGAAGGTCACCGACCAGGACCCGAACAACAGCAGCAACGTGATCCTGCTGTACTCCGGCATCTCCCGCAGCAAGTCCCTCAACGGCGGCAGCACCGGCAACTGGAACCGCGAGCACGTGTGGGCCCAGTCCCACGGCGACTTCGGCACCTCGGCGGGCCCCGGCACGGACCTGCACCACCTGCGCCCGGAGGACGTGCAGCTCAACAGCATCCGCGGCAACAAGGACTTCGACAACGGCGGCAGCCCGGTGAGCAACGGCGGCGGCAGCCTCACCGACTCCAACTCCTTCGAGCCCCGCGACGCCGTCAAGGGCGACGTGGCCCGCATGATCCTGTACATGGCCGTCCGCTACGAGGGCGACGACAGCTGGCCCGACCTGGAGCCCAACGACTCCGTCAGCAACGGCAGCGTCCCCTACCACGGCCGTCTCTCGGTCCTGAAGCAGTGGAACGACGAGGACCCGCCGAGCGCGTTCGAGGAGCGCCGCAACGAGCTCATCTACGACTCGTACCAGGGCAACCGCAACCCGTTCATCGACCACCCGGAGTGGGTCGAGGCGATCTGGTGACCCGCGGGCGCCGGTGCCGCGGGCCCATGCGCCCCGCGCACCGGCGCCTGCTCCACCAGGAAGATCACCTCGCCGAGCTTCGGGTTCGCTCCAAGAGGTGGTGTACGCGACAAACCCGGGCAAGTCGGCCCGTCCCGTCGGGAGCATGGCAGTGCCTCGGCAACTCCGCCGGGGCGCACCGGAGTTCTCGAGGAGTGCCATGAAGCTTCGTTCCTGGTCCGTCGCAGCCGCCCTCGCCCTGACCGCCCTCGTCCTGCCGGCCCACGGTGCCGGCGCAGCCGAAGCCGCCGCCCCGCCCGCCTGCCCGGACGGGTCGGTGTGCTTCTGGAGCGGCGAGGGCTTCCGCGGCAGCTACTGGGAGTGGACCGCACGCAGCGGCTATCGCGACATGCCGCCCAGCCTGCACGACCACGTCGGCTCGGCCGTCGCGAGCACCCGCGCCTGCTTCATCAACTGGAGCCCGGTCGAGAAGCGCGACGTCTTCAACGGCGACTGGCGCTCGCGCTACCTCGGCGACTTCGGCGGCCGTATCGACGGGGTCGGTCCGGGCGCCTGTTAGCGCGCGTCAGTCCAGGTGCGTCGGTGCGAACATCCGGAGTACCGCCGGGAGGACGACCACCGACGGGCCGGGTGACGCCAGCGCCTTCGCCAGGTCCTGCTCCAGCGTTCCGGGTGTCGTACGGACGCCCGGGACACCGAAGGACTCGGCCAGCGCCACATAGTCGGGGCGGGTGAGTTCCGTCGCCGTGGCCTGGCCGAAGGCGTCCGTCATGTACTCGCGCAGGATGCCGTAGCCGCCGTCGTCGACGATCAGCCAGGTGACGTTCAGGTCGTACTGGCGGGCCGTCGCCAGCTCGGCGATCGAGTAGAGCGCGCCGCCGTCGCCCGACACCGCCAGCACCGGGCGGGTGGGGTCGGCGGCGGCCGCGCCCAGGGCCGCCGGGAAGCCGTAGCCGAGGCCGCCCGCGCCCTGGGCGGAGTGCATGGTGTTGGGGGCCTTCGGGTCGAAGGCCGACCAGGCCCAGTACGCCAGGATCGTCATGTCCCAGAAGGACGGCGACTGCGACGGAAGCGCCCGGCGGACCGACGCCAACACCTCCTGTTCCAGGGTGAGTTCCTGGGCGGCGATGCGCTCACCCACACGGGACAGCAGATCCCGTACCCGCTCCGGGGCCGTTTCGTCCTCCCGCTCCGAGACCGTCTCCAGCAGCGCCTGCAGAGCGAGGCGGGCGTCCGCGTGGATGCCGAGCGCCGGGTGGTTGGACTCCAGCTTCCCGAGGTCCGCCTCGATCTGGACGACCCGGCCGCGGGGCTTGAACGTGTGGTAGTTGGAGGACAGTTCGCCGAGGCCCGAGCCGACCACCAGGAGTACGTCCGCGTCCTCCAGGAAGTCCGTGGTGTACCGGTCCTCGATCCAGGACTGGAGCGACAGCGGGTGCGTCCAGGGGAACGCGCCCTTGCCGCCGGGGGTCGTGACGACCGGTGCCTGGAGCCTCTCCGCCAGCTGCTTCAGCTTGCCCGAGGCGTCCGCCCGTACCACTCCTCCACCCGCGATGATCGCCGGACGTTGCGCACGGGACAGCAGGTCGGCGGCCACAGCGGTCAGTTCGGGGCGCGGGGCCAGCTCCTCGGGGAAGGCGTCGCCGCCCGTGACCACCGGGATCGCCGTCTCGGCCAGCAGCACGTCCTGCGGGATCTCCACCCACACCGGCCCGTGCGGGGCCGTCAGCGCCGACTTCCAGGCCGCCTCGACGGCGGACGGGATCTGCGACTGGGTGCGAACGGTGTGGACGGACTTCACCACGCCCCGGAACGAGGCCGCCTGGTCGGGCAGTTCGTGCAGATAGCCGTGCCGGCCGCCGCCCAGCCCCGCCGTCGGGATCTGGCTGCTGATCGCCAGCACGGGGGCCGAGGCGGCCGCCGCCTCCTGGAGCGCGGCCAGCGAGGTCAGCGCCCCCGGACCCGTCGACAGCAGCAGCGGCGCCGCCTCACCCGTGATGCGGCCGTACGCGTCCGCCGCGAACCCGGCGTTGTTCTCCACCCGCAGACCGATGTACCGCAGATCCGAGCGGCGCAGCGCGTCGAACATGCCCAGCGCGTGCTGGCCGGGCAGGCCGAAGACGGTCGTCGCGCCGAGCCCGGCCAGCGTCTCCACGACCAGGTCTCCGCCGTTGCGGCCGGGGGGAGGGTTCAGCGCGGCCTCCGTCTGGGCCGCGGTCGGGCGGAGTACCAGGTCGTGGTCGTGGGTCACTTCGAGCGCGCCTCAGCAATCTGACGGGACATGATCGTGGTCAGTTCGTACGCCGTGTGGGAGGCCGCCACCGACGTGATCTCGGCGTGGTCGTAGGCGGGGGCCACCTCGACGACGTCCGCCGAGACCAGGTTGCAGGATGCCAGCCCGCGCAGGATCTCGAGGAGTTCGCGGGAGGTCATGCCGCCGGCCTCGGGGGTGCCGGTGCCGGGCGCGTGCGCCGGGTCGAGGCAGTCGATGTCGATGGAGATGTACAGCGGGCGGTCGCCGATGCGCTGGCGCAGCTGGTCGGCGATCTCGTCGACGCCGCGCCGCATCACATCCGCCGACGTGACGATGCCGAAGCCCATCTTGGCGTCGTCGTCCAGGTCCTGCTTGCCGTACAGCGGGCCGCGCGTACCGACGTGCGACAGCGCCGACGTGTCGAGGATGCCCTCCTCCACCGCACGCCGGAAGGGAGTCCCGTGCGTGTACTCGGCGCCGAAGTACGTGTCCCAGGTGTCGAGGTGGGCGTCGAAGTGCAGCAGGGCGACGGGGCCGTGCTTCTTCGCCACCGAGCGCAGCAGCGGCAGCGCGATGGTGTGGTCGCCGCCGAGGGTCATCAGACGGGCGCCGGTGCCGAGCAGTTCGTCGGCGGCCGCCTCGACGGTCTCCACGGCCTCGTTGATGTTGAACGGGTTGACGGCGATGTCGCCGCCGTCGGCGACCTGGGCGAGGGCGAACGGGGAGGCGTCCTGCGCCGGGTTGTAGGGGCGCAGCAGCCGGGACGCCTCGCGGATCGCGTTGCCGCCGAAGCGGGCGCCCGGCCGGTAGGAGACGCCCGAGTCGAACGGCACGCCGACCACGGCGACGTCGGCGCGGCCGACCTCGTCGAGGCGCGGCAGCCGGGCGAAGGTCGCGGGACCGGCGTACCGCGGGATGCGGGACGAGTCGACGGGGCCGCGGGGCGTCTCGTTGCTGCTCATCGGGAACTGCCTTCTTTCTTACGCTTCATCGCGTATGTACAGCTATGTACTACTGCCATACGACTCTACTGGTGTGCCGGGACCGCCTCGGCCACGGGTTCGGGTGCCCGCCCGGCCAGTCGCTCGCGCCAGGCGGCGAGGACGGCCTCGTCGGTGGCGGGAGTTGCCAGGGAGACGATCAGGTATGCGGCCAGCGAGGACAGCAGGCCGTAGTAGACGGGCTCGTTGGCGAGGATGCCGAAGGTCGCCATCAGCACGATCACCGCGAGGCCGCCGACGGCGACCGAGGCGAGGGCGCCCTGGGCGGTACCGCGCTTCCACAGCAGCCCGCCGAGGATCGGTACGAGCAGCCCGCCGACGAGCAGGTTGTACGCCACCGTCAGCGCCTCGACGACGTCGTTGAGCGCGATCGCCGTGCCGATCACGGCGAGGCCCATGAGGAGGATGAAGGCGCGGTTGCCCTTGACCTCGTCGTGCTCGCCGTCCGGCCGGACGATGCCCCGCAGCCGCGACCAGATGTCGTTGTTGGCGACGGTGGCGCAGGCGATGAGGGCGCCGGAGGACGTCGACATCACGGCGGCGAGCGCGGCGGCCAGCACCAGCCCGCGCACGCCGACGGGGAGTTCGTCCTTGACGATGGTGGCGAAGGCGTCGTCGGCGCTGGCCAGGTTGGGGTAGAGGACCTTGGCCGCGGTGCCGATGACGGCGCCGGCGAGGGCGTACACCAGGCAGTACGTGCCGGCGACCGTGCCGCCCCACTTCGCCGTCGTGTCGCTGCGCGCGGTGAAGACGCGCTGCCAGATGTCCTGCCCGATGAGCATGCCGAACGTGTAGATCAGCACATAGGTGAAGATCGTCTCGCCGCCGATGCCCAGCGGGTCGAAGTACTCCGTGGGCAGCTGCGCCTTCATCTCGCTGAAACCGCCGGCCTTGACGACCGCGATGGGCAGCAGGAGCAGCAGGACCCCGATCGTCTTGACCACGAACTGCACCATGTCGGTCAGCGTGATCGACCACATGCCGCCGAGCGTGGAGTACGCGACGACGATCGAGCCGCCCAGGATGATCGCGAGGGTGCGGTTGATGTCGAAGAGGACGTCGAAGATCGTGGCGTACGCGATGGTCGACGTCACCGCGAGCATGAGGGTGTACGCCCACATGACCACGCCCGAGATCACACCGGCCCGGCCGCCGTATCTGAGATCCAGCATCTCGGAGACGGTGTAGACCTTCAGGCGGGCGATACGGGCGGAGAAGAAGATGCTCAGCGCGAGCAGGCCGAGGCCGATGGTGAACACCATCCACGCGCCGGAGAGCCCGTACTGGTAGCCGAGCCCGACGCCGCCGATGGTGGACGCGCCGCCGAGGACGATCGCCGCCATGGTGCCGGAGTACATGGAGGGGCCGAGGCGGCGGCCCGCGACCAGGAACTCGCTCTTCGACTTGGCGCGGCGCATGCCCCACCAGCCCACGGCCAGCATGCCGGCCAGATAGACGACGATCACGATGTAGTCGACGGCCATGGGGGGCCTCCTTCACGCGCTCTCGGTGGCGTGTCGTGCAGATGGGGTGTGCGGTGGCTTCTCGCGGGGACATCCGCCCGTACCCGCGGCCACCGGTCCGGACCGACACTAGGTGGCCGGAAAGCGACTGCGAAGTGTACGTTTCATCCATCCGGGCCGAACGGAATGGAGGGAACGCACACCATGCCGGACCCAGCGGTTCCCCCCACGCCACCCGTGCCCCTCGCTTCACTCCTGGCCCGCGAGGACCTGGCCCTGCGCCAGATCGCCGGGCCGTCCGGTCCCGGCATCGTCATCCACTGGGCGCACACCTCGGAGATGTCGGACCCGTATCCCTACCTCCTGGGCGGCGAGCTCCTGCTCACGGCCGGCGTGCACATCCCGGAGGCGGCGGGATCGGGGACCTACTTCGACGACTACGTCTCCCGGATCGTCGCGGCGGGCGGTGCGGCGCTCGGCTTCGGTGTGGCGCCCGTGCACGACACGGTGCCGCGGGCGCTGGTCGCGGCCTGCGACACCCACGAGCTGCCGCTCCTCGAGGTCCCGCCGCAGACCACCTTCTCCGGCGTGGCCCGCGCGGTCTGGCAGCTGATGGCCCAGGCCCGGCTCGCCGAACTGCGCCGCGTCACCGAGGCCCAGCAGAGCCTGGCCGCGGCGGCGTCCCGCCCGGACCCGGTGGCCTCGGTACTGCGACAGCTGGCCCAGCGGATCGGCGGGTGGGCGGTGCTGTACGGGCCGGAGGGGTCCCGGATCGCCGAGGCGGGCCGGGCTCCGGAGGGCGGGGTGAGCGGGGCGCTGGCGGAGCTGGCGGCGGTGGTACGTCCGGACGGCATGCGCGCGACGCCGGGCGAGGCGCCGGGAAGCCCACCGGCAACGGCAGCCGGCCGCCCGGCCCCGGCCCGCACCACGTCCCCGGCCGTCGCGACCGGCCGCACCACCCGCACCTCGGCCCCCACGACCGGCCGCGCCATTCCCACCTCGGCCACCGACACCGTCGCCGGCACCCACCTCGCCGCCTACGCCCTCGGTGCCGGCCAGGGTTTCGTCCTCGGCGTCGCCGCACCCCACCGCGAACCCGGCGCCCACGCCATCGCCTCGGTCGCCGCCGTGCTGCTCTCCCTCCTCACCGGCGAGCAGCAGAGCGGTACGGGAGCGGCCAGGTCGTCGGCGCTCGTACGGCTGCTGCTGGGCGCCGAGCCGGAGACGGTCGCGCCGCTGCTCGGCGGGGAGCGGTGGCTGGTCGTGCACGCCCGGCCGGACGCGCACGCTCCCGACCAGGTGGCCGCCTCCGCGCTGGGCGCGGCGCTCGGTTCGCCGCTGGTCGACCTGGCCGAGGACGTCGTACGGATCCTGCTGCCGGCGGACCGCGAACCCGCCCCGCACCCCGGCTGGACCCTGGGCGTCAGCGCCCCCGTCGCCCCGCACGACTGGCCCGCCGCCGACGCCCGGGCCGCCCGCGCACTGGCCCGCGCCCGCGCCACCCGCGCCGCCCTGGTCCGCCACGACCCCCGCCCCGGTCTGACGGGCCTGGTCCCCCCGGCCGAGGCGGAGGCCCACGCCCGCACCCTGCTCGCCCCGGTCACCGCCACCCCGGCCCTGACCGAGACGCTGCGCACCTGGCTGTCCCTGCACGGCAGTTGGGACCGCACGGCGGTGGCCCTGTCGGTGCACCGCAACACCGTGCGGCAGCGCATCGCCCGGTGCGCGGCGCTGTTGGAGGCGGACCTGGACGATCCGGACGTACGGATGGAACTGTGGTTCGCGCTGCGGCTGTTGTGACCTGGGGTGAGTGACCCACGTCCCAGCCTGCGGGACGTCCGGGACGGCCCCAGGGACGTGCCTCACAATGGGAGCCATGCCGATACCCGGGACACCCAGCCGCGCCGAGCTCGTCGAGCACCTTGTGAAGACCCGTATCGCGGGCGACGTCGCCACCCCGCGTGAGAACAACCTCTCCCACTACCGCCAACTGTCGAACGGCGTCCGCAACTTCTGGCTCGGCCTGGAGCTCGGCGACCGCTGGACCGACGAGCAGGACGTGCTCGCGGTGATGGCCGAGCGGGTCGGCGTGAACGACGACCCCGAGTACCGGTACGGCCAGGACACCATCGACCCCGAGCTCACCGTGGCCGCTCTGGAACGGCTCGCGGCACGGTTGCGCAAGGCGGCGGACAGCAGGCAGCGGGTGCTGTTCGCCACCGGCCACCCCGGCGGCCTGCTCGACGTGCACCGCGCCACGGCCGCCGCACTGCGCACCGCCGGCTGCGAGATCGTGGTGATCCCGGACGGGCTGCAGACGGACGAGGGCTACGTCATGCAGTTCGCGGACGTGGCGGTGCTGGAGCACGGCGCGACCCTGTGGCACACCCACTCGGGGGAGCCGATGAAGGCCATCCTCACCGCCATGGAACAGGGCGGCCGCGCCCTGCCCGACCTGGTCGTCGCCGACCACGGCTGGGCGGGCTGCGCCGGCCAGCACGGCATCGACTCCGTCGGCTACGCCGACAGCAACGATCCGGCCCTGTTCCTCGCGGAGGCGGAGGGGACCGTCCAGGTGACGGTCCCCCTCGACGACCATGTGGTCAGCCCCCGGTACTACGACCCGATGACGGCGTATCTGCTGTCGGAGGCGGGGCTCACTTAGCCCGCGGTGCCCGCACGACCCCTTCCTGGATCACCGAGACGGCCAGGCGGCCGTCCTGGGTGTAGATGCGGGCCTGGCCGAGACCCCGGCCGCCGTACGCCGACGGGGACTCCTGGTCGTACAGGAGCCACTCGTCGGCGCGGAACGGCCGGTGGAACCACATCGCGTGGTCCAGCGAGGCCCCGACCACGTCCCCGACGGCCCAGCCGCCGCGGCCGTGCGCGAGCAGCACGGAGTCGAGGAGCGTCATGTCGGAGACGTACGTGGCGAGGACGATGTGCAGGAGGGGATCGTCGGCGAGCTTGCCGTTGGTGCGGAACCAGACCTGCGAGTGCGGCTCGCGGGGCTCGCCGAACTGCCCGTACGGCGGCTCGTCGACATAGCGCAGGTCGACGGCGGCGCGCGCCTCGAGGAACCTCTCGACCACCTGCGGGTCGATGTGTCCGTACCCGCTCAGCCGGTCCTCGGAGGTGGGGAGCGTGACGGGGTCGGGGGCCGGGGGCATCGGGGCCTGGTGCTCGAAGCCTTCCTCGTACTTCTGGAAGGACGCGGACAGGGCGAAGATCGGCTGCCCGTGCTGGATCGCGACGACCCGGCGGGTGGTGAAGGAGCGACCGTCGTTCATGCGGTCGACGGTGTAGACGATGGGCGCGCCGGCGTCGCCGGTGCGCAGGAAGTACGCATGCAGGGAATGCGGGGTCCGGTCCTCGGGGACCGTACGTCCGGCGGCGACGAGCGCCTGGGCCGCGACCTGTCCGCCGAAGACGCGCGGGACGACGGCGGACTGGGACTGGCCGCGAAAGATGTTCTCCTCGATCTGCTCCAGGTCGAGCAGATCGAGGAGAGACTGAAGTGCCTGGTTCATGGCCACTTTTCTACTGGCCAGCAATTTCCGGAACCTTACAGGCCCATGTCCTTCGCGATGATCGTCTTCATGATCTCGCTGGTGCCGCCGTAGATGCGGTTGACGCGGTTGTCCGCGTACAGGCGGGCGATCGGGTACTCGTTCATGAAGCCGTAGCCACCGTGGAGCTGGAGGCAGCGGTCGATGACGCGGTGCGCGACCTCGGTGCAGAACAGCTTGGCGCTGGCAGCCTCGGCCGGGGTCAGTTCACCGGCGTCGAGGGCCTCCGTGGCGCGGTCGGCGACGGCCTCGGCCGCGTCCACCTCGGCCTGGCAGGCGGCCAGCTCGAACTTGGTGTTCTGGAAGTGCGCGACCGGCTTGCCGAAGACGGTCCGCTCCTGCACGTACTGCTTGGCGAACCGGACGGCGGCCTTGGCCTGCGCGTACGCGCCGTAGGCGATGCCCCAGCGCTCGGAGGCGAGGTTGTGGCCGAGGTAGTAGAAGCCCTTGTTCTCCTCGCCGAGCAGGTCCTCGACGGGCACCTTGACGTCGACGAACGCCAGCTCGGCGGTGTCGGAGGTCTTCAGGCCGAGCTTGTCCAGCTTGCGGCCGACGGAGTAGCCCTCGGCCTTGGTGTCCACGACGAAGAGGGATATGCCGTGGCGGCGGTCCTCGGCGGTGGGCGCGGCGGTGCGGGCGCAGACGATCATGCGGTCGGCGTGGACGCCACCGGTGATGAAGGTCTTGGCGCCGTTGAGGACGTAGTGCGTGCCGTCCTCGCTCAGCTTGGCGGTGGTCTTCATGCCCGCGAGGTCGGAGCCGGTGCCCGGCTCGGTCATCGCGATCGCCCACATCTCCTCACCGGAGACGAACTTCGGCAGGAACCGCTTCTTCTGCTCGTCGTTGGCGAGCATCTTGATGTACGGCAGGCCGAGCAGCACGTGCACGCCGGAGCCACCGAAGGTCACGCCCGCGCGGGCGGTCTCCTCGTAGAGCACGGCCTCGAACTTGTACGAGTCGATGCCGGCGCCGCCGTACTCCTCGTCCACACGGATGCCGAAGACGCCGAGCTCGGCGAGCTTGTAGTAGAACTCGCGCGGCGCCTGCCCCGCGGCGAACCACTCGTCGTACACCGGTACGACCTCGGCCTCGATGAAGGCGCGCACGGTCTCCCGGAACGCCTCGTGATCCTCGTTGAACACCGTACGGCGCACGCCGCCACCTCCACCGGTACATGTCTAAGCGCTTGCTCAGGCAACCGTACCGGCGAGTACGAACCCGCGTCCAGAGTGATCCCCCCGTAACGCTCGTCACGCCCCGCCCGCGCTACTCCTCCCCCACCGCCGCGAACGCCCCCCGCGCCATCCGGTGCAGCAGCTCCGCCGTGGCCCCCCGCCCCGGAAGCGAACCCGGCCTGCCCAGGTGGGGCGTCGAGTTCAACAGGCCGAAGACCGAGTGGACGGCCGAGCGGGCCGTCGGTTCGGACAGGCCCGGGTAGAGATCGCGGACCACCTCCACCCACAGTTCGACGTACTGCCGCTGGAGCTGGCGGACCAGCTTGCGGTCGCTGTCCCGGAGGCGGTCCAGCTCGCGGTCGTGCAGGGTGATGAGCGGGCGGTCGTCGAGCGCGAAGTCGATATGGCCCTCGATGAGCGAGTCGAGGACCGCCTCGGGGTCCCCGTCCGCCTCGGCGACCCTGCGCTTCCCGCCGGTCAGCAGCTGACCGCTGATGCCGACGAGCAGCTCGGCGAGCATCGCGTCCTTGCCCGCGAAGTGCCGGTAGAGACCGGGGCCGCTGATCCCGACCGCGGCGCCTATCTCGTCGACTCCGACCCCGTGGAAGCCGCGCTCGGCGAAGAGCCGGGCGGCCTCCTTGAGGATCTGCTCGCGGCGGGTGGGGGCGTCGGTTCTGGTGGCCATGGACTTGATTCTAGACAGGGAGGTTAGCGGTCGTTAACCTGAAGGAAATGCGTTAACGCTCATTAACAAGGTGAGGGGACCGCAGGATGCTTCAGGCACCGGAGCTGCACAGCGCGGCAGACCCCGCGTCGCAGACCTGGCGCGCCAACGAGGAGGCGCACCGCGCCCTCGTCGAGGAGCTGCGCGCCAAGCTGGCCGCCGCCCGGCTCGGCGGCGGGGAGAAGGCCCGCGCCCGGCACACCGCGCGCGGCAAGCTGCTGCCGCGCGACCGCGTCGACACCCTCCTGGACCCGGGTTCGCCGTTCCTGGAGCTGGCCCCGCTGGCGGCCGACGGGATGTACGACGACCAGGCTCCCGCGGCGGGCGTGATCGCCGGGATCGGGCGGGTGAGCGGCCGGGAGTGTGTGATCGTCGCCAATGACGCCACCGTCAAGGGCGGGACGTACTACCCGATGACGGTGAAGAAGCACCTGCGGGCACAGGAGGTGGCGTACGAGAACCGCCTGCCGTGTGTGTATCTGGTCGACTCCGGCGGCGCCTTCCTGCCCATGCAGGACGAGGTCTTCCCGGACCGTGAGCACTTCGGGCGGATCTTCTACAACCAGGCGCGGATGTCCGGCGCCGGGATCCCGCAGATCGCCGCCGTGCTGGGCTCGTGCACGGCCGGCGGCGCGTACGTTCCCGCGATGAGCGACGAGGCCGTGATCGTCCGGAACCAGGGGACGATCTTCCTCGGCGGCCCCCCGCTCGTGAAGGCCGCCACCGGCGAGGTCGTCACCGCCGAGGAGCTCGGCGGCGGCGACGTGCACGCGCGCGTGTCCGGTGTCACCGACCACCTCGCGGAGGACGACGCGCACGCCCTCCGGATCGTGCGCACGATCGTCTCCACCCTCCCCGCGCGCGGGCAGCTGCCCTGGGAGGTGCAGCCGGCCGTCGAACCGAAGGTGGACCCGTACGGGCTGTACGGCGCGGTGCCGGCCGACCCCCGCACCCCCTACGACGTGCGCGAGATCATCGCGCGCGTGGTGGACGGCTCCCGTTTCGCCGAGTTCAAGGCCGAGTTCGGGCAGACCCTCGTCACCGGCTTCGCCCGGATCCACGGCCACCCGGTCGGCATCGTCGCCAACAACGGCATCCTCTTCTCCGAGTCCGCGCAGAAGGGCGCCCACTTCATCGAGCTGTGCGACCAGCGGGGGATCCCGCTGCTGTTCCTGCAGAACATCTCCGGGTTCATGGTGGGCAGGGACTACGAGGCCGGGGGCATCGCCAAGCACGGCGCCAAGATGGTCACGGCCGTCGCCTGTACGCGCGTACCGAAGCTGACGGTGGTGGTCGGCGGCTCGTACGGCGCGGGCAACTACTCCATGTGCGGCCGGGCCTACTCCCCCCGCTTCCTGTGGATGTGGCCGAACGCCAAGATCTCCGTGATGGGCGGCGAGCAGGCCGCCTCCGTGCTGGCCACGGTCAAGCGGGACCAGCTCGAGGGACGCGGAGAGTCCTGGCCCGCCGAGGAGGAAGAGGCCTTCAAGGCCCCGATCCGTGCGCAGTACGAGCGTCAGGGGAATGCCTACTACGCGACGGCCCGCCTCTGGGACGACGGGGTGATCGACCCCCTGGAGACCCGGCAGGTGGTCGGCCTGGCCCTGACCGCGTGCGCCAACGCGCCTCTGGGTGAGCCCCAGTTCGGCGTCTTCCGGATGTGAGGGGACCGATGTTCGACACCGTTCTTGTGGCCAACCGCGGCGAGATCGCCGTCCGTGTCATCCGTACCCTGCGGTCGCTCGGCGTGCGCTCCGTCGCCGTCTTCTCCGACGCCGACGCCGACGCCCGGCACGTACGTGAGGCCGACTCGGCGGTACGGATCGGTCCGGCACCGGCGGCCGAGAGCTATCTGTCGGTGGAGCGGATCCTTCAGGCGGCGGCTCGGACCGGCGCGCAGGCCGTCCACCCCGGGTACGGCTTCCTCGCCGAGAACGCCGGTTTCGCGCGCGCCTGCGCCGAGGCCGGGCTCGTCTTCATCGGGCCGCCCGCCGAGGCCATCGCCCTGATGGGCGACAAGATCCGCGCCAAGGAGACGGTGAAGGCGGCCGGCGTGCCGGTCGTCCCCGGCGGCCGCGACCCCGAACTGGCCGAGGCCGCCCGGGAACTGGGCGCGCCCGTGCTGCTCAAGCCGAGCGCGGGCGGCGGCGGCAAGGGCATGCGCCTGGTGCGGGACCTGAACCGGTTGGACGAGGAGATCGCGGCGGCGCGACGCGAGGCGGCGGCTTCCTTCGGCGACGACACCCTCCTCGTGGAGCGCTGGATCGACCGGCCCCGGCACATCGAGATCCAGGTCCTGGCCGACGGCCACGGCAACGTCGTCCACCTGGGCGAGCGCGAGTGCTCGTTGCAGCGGCGGCACCAGAAGATCATCGAAGAGGCGCCGAGCGTGCTCCTGGACGAGGCCACGCGCGCGGCGATGGGCGAGGCGGCGGTCCAGGCGGCACGCTCCTGCGGCTATGTCGGTGCGGGCACGGTCGAGTTCATCGTCCCGGGCGTGGATCCGTCGTCGTACTACTTCATGGAGATGAACACCCGCCTCCAGGTGGAGCACCCGGTCACCGAGCTGGTCACGGGCCTGGACCTGGTGGAGTGGCAGCTGCGGGTGGCGGCGGGCGAGCGGCTCGCCCTCACCCAGCAGGACATCACCCTCACCGGGCACGCCATTGAGGCCCGTATCTGCGCCGAGGACCCCGCACGCGGGTTCCTCCCCTCCGGCGGCACGGTGCTGCGGCTGCGGGAACCGCAGGGTGACGGTGTCCGTACGGACTCCGGGCTGAGCGAGGGCACGGAGGTCGGCAGCCTGTACGACCCCATGCTGTCCAAGGTGATCGCGTACGGGCCGGACCGCGCGACCGCCCTGCGGAAACTGCGCGCCGCCCTCGCGCAGACGGTGACGCTGGGCGTGCAGACCAACGCCGGTTTCCTGCGGCGGCTGCTGGCCCATCCGGCGGTCGTCGGCGGCGACCTGGACACCGGGCTGGTCGAGCGGGAGGTCGAGGGACTGGTCTCGACGGAGGTGCCGGAGGAGGTGTACGAGGCGGCGGCGGCCGTACGTCTCGATGCGCTGAAACCTCGCGCACAGGGCTGGGAGGACCCGTTCTCGGTGCCGAGCGGCTGGCGCCTGGGCGGCGCACCGAAACCCGTCGGCTTCCACTTGCGGGTCTCCGACCCCGTGGAGTACGTCCCGCGCGGCACCCACATCGTCGCCGAGGACCACGTCTGCGTCGCCCTCGACGGCGTACGCCACACCTTCCACCGCGCCGCCGACTGGTTGGGCCGCAACGGCGAGGCATGGCACGTGCGCGACCACGACCCGGTCGCCGCCTCCCTCTCCCGCGCCGCCCACTCCGGCGCCGACTCGCTCACCGCCCCCATGCCGGGGACGGTGACGGTGGTGAAGGTCGCCGTCGGCGACGAGGTGAGCGCCGGTCAGAGCCTGCTGGTCGTCGAGGCGATGAAGATGGAGCACGTCATCTCCGCCCCGCACGCCGGCACCGTCACCGAACTCGACGTCACGCCCGGCACGACGGTCGCCATGGACCAGGTGCTGGCGGTCATCGCCCCGGCAGCGGAGGAGACGCCATGAGCACCCCGGAACTGGGCCTCCCCATGGTCGTACCGGCCCCGGACCTGCCCGCCCGGGTGCGGATCCACGAGGTCGGCGCCCGCGACGGACTGCAGAACGAGAAGGGCGCCGTCCCGACGGAGGTGAAGGCGGAGTTCATCCGCCGCCTGGCCGACGCGGGCCTGACCACCATCGAGGCCACGAGCTTCGTCCATCCCCGGTGGGTGCCCCAACTGGCGGACGCGGAGCAGCTGTTCCCGCTCGTCCGGGATGTGCCGGTCGAGCTCCCGGTCCTCGTGCCGAACGCCCGCGGACTCGACCGGGCACTGGCGCTGAACGCGACCCGTATCGCCGTCTTCGCCAGTGCCACCGAGTCCTTCGCGAAGGCCAATCTCAACCGCACGGTCGACGAGGCGCTGGCCATGTTCGCGCCGGTGGTCGCGCGGGCGAAGGCCGAGCAGGTGCACGTCCGCGGCTATCTGTCGATGTGCTTCGGCGACCCGTGGGAGGGCCCGGTCCCGATCCACCAGGTCGTGCGCGTCAGCAAGGCCTTGATGGACATGGGCTGCGACGAGCTGAGCCTGGGCGACACGATCGGCGTGGCGACGCCGGCCCATGTGCAGGACCTGCTGTCCCAGCTGAACAAGGAGGGCGTGCCGACCTCGGCGATCGGCGTGCACTTCCACGACACCTACGGCCAGGCCCTGGCCAACACCCTGGCCGCCCTCCAGCACGGCGTCACCACCGTCGACGCCTCCGCGGGTGGCCTCGGCGGCTGCCCGTACGCCAAGTCCGCCACCGGCAACCTCGCCACGGAAGACCTCGTGTGGATGCTGCAGGGCCTCGGCATCGACACCGGCGTCGACCTCGGCCGTCTCACCGCCACCAGCGTGTGGATGGCCGACCACCTGGGCCGACCCAGCCCGTCCCGCACCGTACGAGCCCTCTCCCACCAGGAGCAGTGACGCACCATGGACCACCGACTCTCCCCCGAGCTGGAAGAACTCCGCCGTACCGTCGAGGAGTTCGCACACGATGTGGTCGCCCCCAAGATCGGCGACTACTACGAGCGGCACGAGTTCCCGTACGGGATCGTCCGCGAGATGGCCCGCATGGGCCTGTTCGGGCTGCCGTTCCCGGAGGAGTACGGCGGCATGGGCGGCGACTACCTCGCCCTGGGTGTCGCGCTGGAGGAACTGGCCCGCGTCGACTCGTCGGTGGCCATCACCCTGGAGGCAGGCGTCTCGCTGGGCGCGATGCCGATCTTCCGTTACGGCACCGAGGAGCAGAAGCGGCAGTGGCTCCCCCGCCTGTGCACGGGCGAGATCCTGGGCGCCTTCGGCCTGACGGAGCCCGACGGCGGCTCGGATGCGAGCGCGACCCGTACGACGGCCCGGCTGGACGAGTCGACGAACGAGTGGGTGATCAACGGCACCAAGTGCTTCATCACCAACTCGGGTACGGACATCACGGGTCTGGTGACGGTGACGGCCGTGACGGGCCGGGACGCCGACGGCAGACCGCAGATCTCGGCGATCATCGTCCCGTCCGGCACCCCTGGCTTCACGGTCGCGGCCCCCTACTCGAAGGTCGGCTGGAACGCCTCGGACACCCGGGAGCTCTCCTTCTCCGACGTCCGGGTGCCCGCGGCGAACCTGCTGGGCGAACCGGGCCGCGGCTACGCCCAGTTCCTGCGCATCCTCGACGAGGGCCGGATCGCCATCGCGGCCCTCGCCACCGGCCTGGCGCAGGGCTGTGTGGACGAGTCGGTGACCTACGCGAAGGAACGTCATGCCTTCGGCCGCCCGATCGGCGCCAACCAGGCCATCCAGTTCAAGATCGCCGACATGGAGATGAAGGCCCACACGGCCCGCCTGGCCTGGCGCGACGCGGCGTCCCGCCTGGTGTCCGGCGAACCCTGCAAGAAGGAGGCGGCCCTGGCGAAGCTCTACTCCTCCACGATCGCCGTCGACAACGCCCGCGACGCCACCCAGATCCACGGCGGCTACGGCTTCATGAACGAGTACCCCGTGGCCCGTATGTGGCGCGACTCCAAGATCCTGGAGATCGGGGAGGGGACGAGCGAGGTGCAGCGGATGCTGATCGCGCGGGAGTTGGGGCTGGCGGGCTGAACACCCAGCGGTCTCGGCATAGGCCACAGGCAAAGTCACCCATACGGCTGAACCCGCTCCGTTCACCCGCCGGAACGCACGCGTCCCACTACGTTCCGTCACATGGTCAGCTCAGCACACGAGGCGTTGCACCAGATCTTCAGGGAGGACCCGGGCCTGCTCGCCCGGGCCCTCCCGAAGGCCGGCATCGCCTTCCCGGAACCCATGGCGATCCAGCGTCTGGACACCGATCTCACGGAGATCAAGCCGCTGGAACGCCGTGTGGACACCCTGTTCCGGTTCGACACCGCGGACACCGGAAGCTATCTGCTCGCCGTGGAGTCCCAGGGCAGGAAGGACCCGGACAAGCTCAACAGCTGGACGTACTACTTGGCACACCTCTACGCCAAGTACGAACTGCCACCGATCCTCCTGGTCATGTGTCAGGACAAGGCCACCGCGTCCTGGGCCGCGGAACCGATCCGGATCGGCCTGCCCACCTGCACCAGCATGGCGGTCTTCCCGCTGGTCCTGGGCCCGGACAACCTCCCGGCAATCACCGACCCGGACGTGGCGGCGCACGACCTCCCCCTCTCCGTCTTCTCCGCCCTCACCCACGCCAAGGACCCCGCCCTCCCTGCGATACTTGACGCGCTGGCAACGGCGCTCGCCAACACCGGTGGCGAGACCGCGCAGAACTGGGCGGAATACACCGAGATCGGCCTGGGCGACGCCCAGACCCGCGCATTCTGGAGGCACCTGTTGGCCACGTACACCCCCCGCTTCCCGGGCCGCGGCACAATCATCGAGGAATCCATCAACAAGGGCATCGCCGAGGGCAAGGCCAAGGGCATCGCCGAGGGCCGCGCCGAGGGCATCGCCGAAGGCCGCGCCGAGGGCCGCGCCGAGGACATCCTCCGTATCCTCCAGCTCCGCGGCATCGACATCCCCGAAGCCGCCCGGGAGCGCATCACCAGCTGCACCGACCTGGACACCCTCGGCGCCTGGTTCGACCGGGCGCTCACCGCCGCCAGTGCGGAAGAGCTGTTCGGGGAGGCGTAGCCGCAAGCGCCGTAACGCAGCCAAGGCGCCGGCCGGGTGCGCCACCCACCCGTACGTCCCCGGTGCGTGAACGTCCCCTCACTCGGCGGTCCAGTCGGCGTTCGCGCCGCAGAGGACCAGGCATGGCAGGTCTCCGGGAACCCGGCCGGCCAGCCACGCGGCGAACGGGACGGCCGCAGCCGGTTCGACCGCGATCCGGCACTCCTCCCACAGCCGGTCGCGCGCCTCAAGGATCTCCTCATCGCCGACCAGCACGGACGACACGTCGTGCGCGGCCAGCACACCGAAGGGGACCACTCCGACCCGGCTCGCACCGGTCGCGGAGGCGGCGACGGAGTCCACGGCCGAGTCCACCGGCTCTCCCGCGACGAGCGCGTCGTGCAGGCAGCGGCAGCGCTCCGGTTCGACGGCGACGACACGGCGCCCGGCACTCGCAAGTGCGGTACCGGCGGCAAGACCACCGCCGCCGACGGCCGTCGCGATCGCGTCGACACCGGGTGCGTCGGCCACGATCTCGGCCGCCACGGTGGCCTGCCCGAGCGGCCATAGCCCACCGGATCTTCACCCATTGTTGCTGCGTTATGGGTCTTGATCCGAAAGGCGACCGAGTCGCTCGGCGAGGGCAGCGCTGTACTCCGGCTGAGCCAGGACGGACATCGCCGCTTCTTGTCTGCGATGGAGCGCGTCGACGTCCTGGCGCAACGTGCGAAGGTGCGCGCGCATCCGCAACCGCGTCTGCCATGGGTGCCACAGCGCCCGGAGCAGGTGTTGGGCTGCCGCCTGCCGATACTCCTCACAGTGCGTCATGAGCTCTTCGAGCGACTCATCCAGGCAGGACCGCCGTGACGCCCAAACACGCCGTGACAAGCAGTCGTGCCCCGACCAACTGCCGCGACGGACTCTCCCTCCGGCTCGGCACGATGTCGCACTTCGCACAGAAAAGGTCCGAGCGTGAGCGGGCTGCTGAGCCCGGGAAAGACCGAACTCACGTGAAGCACGCAAGGGGGACCCGACATGACTGCCAGACACCCGGCGGGCGCGGGCTCACCGGTCACACCGTATGGCCGTCCATCAACTGCCGCGTCCACACCGGCGGACGGCCCGGCTTGATGCCCTGCGGCAATAACGGCTCCGGCCGGGCCAGGCCCTGGTCGAGAGGGGAAAGGCGGCCTGAATCCCAACGACCATTGATTCCAATGAAGTTGGGCCTCGCCCCGTGAAGCAGCAAAGCCTATGAGGGACTCACAGGTTTCGATTGCCAGGGGCCCACCCCTGGACAAGATCTGAGGTTAGGCTAACCTACCTTTCGAATTGTCCGGCGGCGCTCCGCCCTGTTCGAAAGCAGCCACACCCATGCCCAACGCCCGTGCCACCCACCTCACCCGCCGCGGCATACTCGCCGCCGGTGGTGCCCTCGGCCTCGGCGCCGTGCTCGCAGCCTGCGGCGACGAAGACACGAACAGCGGCGGCTCGGACTCGACGGCGTCCGCCAAGGCCTCCGGCCCCTGGTCCTTCAAGGACGACCGAGGCACCACGGTGAAGCTCGACAAGGTGCCCGCGAACATCGTCGCGTTCACCGGTGTCGCCGCCGCCCTCTACGACTACGGCATCCAGGTCAAGGGCGTCTTCGGCCCGACCAAGACGTTGGACGGCAAGGCCGACGTCCAGGCGGGCGACATGGACGTCAGCAAGCTGACGATCTTCGGCAACAAGTTCGACCAGTTCAACGTCGAGCAGTACGCGGCCTTCCAGCCCGAGGTGCTCATCTCCACCACGTTCGACGACGCCGGCACGCTCTGGTACGTCCCGGAGGCCTCCAAGGACAAGATCGCCAAGCTCGCCCCGAGCGTGGCCATCTCGGTGTACGACCGCCAGATGCCCGAGCCGCTGCAGCGCATGGCCGAGCTGGCCGAGTCGCTGGGCGCCGACCTGAAGGCGACGAAGGTCGTCGAGGCGAAGAAGCAGTTCGAGGCCGCCGCCGAGCGGCTGCGCAAGGCCGCCAAGGCCCGGCCGGAGATCAAGGTGCTGGCCGGTTCCGCCGCGCAGGACGTCTTCTACGTCTCCGGCTCGAATTACTCCATCGACCTGGAGTACTTCAAGGCCCTCGGCGTGAACCTGGTGGAGCCCTCGGAGGAGGCGAAGAAGGCCACCGGCGGCTGGTTCGAGAGCCTGAGCTGGGAGAACGCCAACAAGTACCCGGCCGACGTCATCATCATGGACGACCGCGCCTCGACCATCCAGCCCGCCGACATCACCGAGGGCACCTGGAAGGCACTGCCCGCGGTCAAGGCCGGCCAGGTCATCTCCCGGTCCCCCGAGCCGATCCTGTCCTACGACAAGTGCACTCCGCTGCTCGACAACCTCGCCGAGGCCATCGAGAACGCCAAGAAGGTCAGCTGACCCCTGACGACGACTCAGGAGCCCTGATGTCGACGGCCGTAGCCGCCCCCTTCCGTTTCTTCTCTCTCCAGGTCGTACGGACGAGGCGGCTCGGGCCGTCTCTCGTCCGGGTCACCTTCGCCGGGAGCGACCTGAGGGACTTCCACTCCGACGGGTGTGATCAGTCCCTGTCGCTGTTCCTGCCCCACCCGGGGCAGAGCGAGCCGCAGGTGCCCCTCGAGCTCGGTGACCACTGGTGGCAGGGCTGGCGCGCGCTGCCCGATGACGTACGGGCGGTGATGCGTTCGTACACGCTCCGGGCGCTGCGCCGCGACCCCGATGAGATCGACATCGATTTCGTGCTCCACGGTGTCGAAGCCGGCGCCGCCGTGCCCGCCGGTCCCGCCTCCCGGTGGGCCGCGCGGGCCGCCGCCGGTGACCGGGTCCTGCTGCTCGGCCCGGCGATCGCGGACAACCGGGCGATCCGGTTCCGGCCGCCGGAGGACACCGACCTGGTGGTGATCTGGGGTGACGAGACCGCCGTACCGGCCGCCGCCGCCATCCTCGAGTCGCTGCCGGCCGGCACCCGCGCCCGGGTCTGGCTGGAGGTGCACCATGCCGAGGACATCCAGGACCTGGGGACCGAGGCCGACGCCGAGGTCACCTGGCTCGTCCAGGACGAGTCGCGCAGCGAGGGGTCCCCCATGGCCCTCGCCGCGCTCAGGGATGCCCAACTCCCGCCCGCCGAGCACCCGTACGTGTGGATCGCGGGCGAGTCGTCCTGCGTGAAGCAGCTGCGCCGGCACTTCGTCGGCGAACGCGGCATCGACCGCCGTCGGGTCACGTTCGTGGGCTACTGGCGGCAGGGGCTGACCGAGGAGCAGCTGCGCGAGCAGGGCGAGTAACCGCTGCCCCGCAGGCCGCGGTTCGGAGTGATCGTGATCACGGTGGGGCCGACGTTTCGCAAGTGATACTTAGGTTAGGCTAACCTAAGTTAAGCCGGGCGGGCCCCGCCTCTCACCCGTCCCGCACGGACCGTCCCCACCGGAGGACCCCCACATGCGCTCGCACCTGCTCAATGACACGACCGCGGAGCAGTACCGCCGCTCCGTGACCGAGGGAGTCGAGCGGGTGGCGGCCAAACTCGCCACCACCACCCGTCCGTTCACCGGCGTCACGGTCGACGCCCTCTCTCCCCGCATCGAGCAGATCGACCTCGACAAGCCGCTGCACGACACCGCCGCGGTCCTGGACGAGCTGGAGGACGTCTACCTCCGGGACGCGATCTACTTCCACCACCCCCGCTACCTGGCCCACCTCAACTGCCCGGTCGTCATCCCGGCCGTGCTCGGCGAGGCGATCCTCTCCGCCGTCAACTCCTCCCTCGACACCTGGGACCAGTCGGCCGGCGGCACCCTCATCGAACGCAAGCTCATCGACTGGACCGCCGAGCGCATCGGCCTCGGCCCGGCCGCCGACGGGGTGTTCACCTCCGGCGGCACCCAGTCCAACCTCCAGGCGCTGCTGCTGGCCCGCGAGGAGGCCAAGACCGACTCCTTCGCCGAACTGCGCATCTTCGCCTCCGAGGTGAGCCACTTCAGCGTCAAGAAGTCGGCGAAACTGCTCGGCCTGAGCCAGGACTCCGTGGTCTCCATCCCCGTCGACCACGACAAGCGCATGCAGACGGTCGCGCTCGCCCATGAGCTGGAGCGCTGCAAGAGGGACGGTCTCGTCCCCATGGCAGTGGTCGCCACCGCCGGCACCACCGACTTCGGCTCCATCGACCCACTGCCGGAGATCGCCGAGCTGTGCGCCCAGTACGGCGCCTGGATGCACGTCGACGCCGCCTACGGCTGTGGACTGCTCACCTCGCTCACCCGCCGCGCCCTCCTCGACGGCATCGAGCGGGCCGACTCGGTCACCGTGGACTACCACAAGTCCTTCTTCCAGCCGGTGAGTTCGTCGGCGGTCCTGGTCCGCGACGCGGCCACGCTGCGCCACGCCACCTACCACGCGGAGTACCTCAACCCGCGCCGCATGGTGCAGGAACGTATCCCCAACCAGGTCGACAAGTCCCTCCAGACCACCCGCCGCTTCGACGCCCTCAAGCTGTGGATGACGCTGCGCGTCATGGGCGCCGACGGCATCGGGCAGCTCTTCGACGAGGTCTGCGACCTGGCGGAGGAGGGCTGGAAACTGCTCGCCGCCGACCCGCGCTACGACGTCGTCGTCGAGCCGACCCTGTCCACCCTGGTCTTCCGCTACATCCCGGCGTCCGTCACCGACCCCGCCGAGATCGACCGCGCCAACCTCTACGCCCGCAAGGCCCTGTTCGCCTCCGGCGAGGCCATCGTCGCGGGCACCAAGGTGAACGGCCGTCACTACCTGAAGTTCACCCTGCTCAACCCCGAGACGAAGGCGTCCGACATCGCCGCCGTCCTCGATCTGATCGCCGGCCATGCCGAGCAGTACCTGGGAGAATCCCTTGACCGCGCTTCCTGACACCACGAACAAGACCTACGACTTCGTGGGGATCGGGCTCGGCCCGTTCAACCTCGGCCTCGCCTGCCTCACCGAGCCCATAGCCGAACTCGACGGGGTCTTCCTGGAGTCGAAGCCCGACTTCGAGTGGCACGCCGGCATGTTCCTCGACGGCGCCCATCTCCAGACGCCGTTCATGTCGGACCTGGTCACCCTGGCCGATCCGACATCCCCGTACTCCTTCCTCAACTACCTGAAGGAGCAGGGCCGGCTGTACTCGTTCTACATCCGCGAGAACTTCTACCCGCTGCGTGTCGAGTACGACGACTACTGCCGCTGGGCCGCGAACAGAGCGAGCAGCATCCGCTTCAACACGACGGTCACCGAGGTGACGTACGAGGACGACCTGTACGTCGTGAAGACACAGACCGGCGACGTGTACCGCGCCCGCCACCTGGTCCTCGGCACCGGCACCTCGCCGTACCTCCCCGAGGCCTGCCGTGACCTGGGCGGCGACTTCCTCCACAACTCGCGCTACATGCAGCACAAGGCGGAGTTGCAGCAGAAGGAGTCGATCACGCTGGTCGGCAGCGGCCAGTCCGCCGCCGAGATCTACTACGACCTGCTCAGCGAGATCGACGTCCACGGCTACCAGCTGAACTGGGTGACGCGCTCCCCGCGCTTCTTCCCCCTCGAGTACACCAAGCTCACGCTGGAGATGACCTCCCCGGAGTACATCGACTACTACCACGCGCTGCCGGAGAAGACCCGCTACCGTCTCACGGCCGAGCAGAAGGGCCTGTTCAAGGGCATCGACGGCGACCTGATCAACGAGATCTTCGACCTGCTCTACCAGAAGAACCTCGGCGGCCCGGTCCCGACGCGGCTGCTCACCAACTCGTCCCTGAACAGCGCGTCGTACGACAACGGCACGTACACCCTGGGCTTCCGTCAGGAGGAGCAGGAGCGGGACTTCGAGATCGACTCGCAGGGCCTGGTCCTCGCCACCGGCTACAAGTACATCGAGCCGGAGTTCCTGGCGCCGATCCGCGACCGGCTCGTCTACGACTCCCAGGGCAACTTCGACGTCGCCCGCAACTACGCCGTCGATGTCACCGGCAGAGGCGTCTTCCTCCAGAACGCCGGCGTCCACACCCACAGCATCACGTCCCCCGACCTGGGCATGGGCGCGTACCGCAACAGCTACATCATCCGCGAGCTGCTCGGCTCGGAGTACTACCCGGTCGAGAAGACCATCGCGTTCCAGGAGTTCGCCGTATGACCTTCACTTTCCGCCCCCTCGACCCGCTGAAGGACGCGGAGCTCCTGCACGCCTGGGTCACGCACCCCAAGGCGGCCTTCTGGATGATGCAGGGCGCCAGACTGGAGGACGTCGAGCGCGAGTACATGCGGATCGCGGCCGACGAGCACCACCATGCGCTGCTCGGGCTGCAGGACGGCGAGCCCGCCTTCCTCATGGAGAAGTACGACCCCGCCCACCGCGAACTGGTCGGCCTCTACGAGCCCCGGCCCGGCGACGTCGGCATGCACTTCCTGGTGCCGCCGACGGACACACCGGTCCACGGGTTCACCCGGGCCGTCATCACCGCCGTGATGGCGCACCTCTTCGAGGACCCGGCGGTGGAACGCGTCGTCGTCGAACCGGACGTTTCCAACAAGGCCGTGCACGCCCTGAACGAGGCCGTCGGCTTCGTGGCCGAGCGCGAGATCCAGAAGCCGGAGAAGAAGGCGTTGCTGAGCTTCTGCACCCGTGAGCAATTCTTTAAAATTCAACACAGCTTGGTGGCGACGGGGGTGACCGTATGAGCCTCGCCGACGCCGTGGCCCACCTCTCCCCCGAGCGCTGGGAGCAGGCCAACCGCCTGCTGGTCCGCAAGGCCCTCGCCGAGTTCGCGCACGAGCGGCTGATCACCCCCGAGCAGGACGGCGACGAGTACGTCGTCCGCAGCGACGACGGGCTGACGCGGTACCGCTTCACCGCCACCCGCCGCGCCCTCGACCACTGGCAGGTCGACGCCGACTCCATCAGCCGGCACCGCGACGGCAGCGAACTCCCGCTGGCCGCACTGGACTTCTTCATCGAGCTGAAGCAGGCGCTCGGCCTGAGCAAGGAGATCCTCCCCGTCTACCTGGAGGAGATCTCCTCCACCCTCTCCGGCACCTGCTACAAGCTCACCAAGCCGCAGGTCCCGGTCGCCGAGCTCGCGAAAAGCGGCTTCCAGGACATCGAGACCGGCATGACCGAGGGCCACCCCTGCTTCGTCGCCAACAACGGGCGGCTCGGCTTCGGGATCCACGAGTACCTGTCGTACGCCCCCGAGACCGCGAGCCCGGTCCGGCTGGTGTGGCTGGCCGCGCACCGGTCGCGGGCGGCGTTCACGGCCGGCATCGGGATCGAGTACGAGTCCTTTCTGCGGGACGAGTTGGGCGATGTGACGCTGAACCGTTTCCGCGACACACTCTCGGACCAGGGCCTCGACCCCGCCGACTATCTCCTCATCCCCGTCCACCCCTGGCAGTGGTGGAACAAGCTCACCGTCACCTTCGCCGCCGAGGTGGCGCGCGGATACCTGGTGTGCCTCGGTGAGGGCGACGACGAGTACCTGGCCCAGCAGTCCATCCGCACCTTCTTCAACAGGTCCCACCCCGAGAAGCACTACGTGAAGACGGCCCTGTCCGTCATCAACATGGGCTTCATGCGCGGACTGTCCGCCGCCTACATGGAGGCCACCCCGGCGATCAACGACTGGCTCGCCCAGCTCATCGAGGGCGACCCGGTGCTGAAGTCGACGGGCCTGTCGATCATCCGGGAGCGGGCGGCGGTCGGCTACCGGCACCTGGAGTACGAGAAGGCGACGGACCGCTACTCGCCGTACCGCAAGATGCTGGCCGCACTGTGGCGGGAGAGCCCGGTGCCGTCGCTCCAGGAGGGCGAGTCCCTCGCCACCATGGCCTCCCTGCTCCACCTGGACCACGAGGGCGCCTCCTTCGCGGGCGCGCTGATCGAGCAGTCGGGGCTGGCGCCGCAGGAGTGGCTGCGCCGCTACCTGCGGGCGTACTTCACCCCGCTGCTGCACAGCTTCTACGCCTACGACCTGGTCTTCATGCCGCACGGCGAGAACGTCATCCTGGTGCTGAAGGACGGCGCCGTCCAGCGCGCGATCTACAAGGACATCGCCGAGGAGATCGCGGTCATGGACCGGGAGGCGGTACTGCCGCCGACGGTGGAGCGACTGCGCGTGGACGTCCCCGAGGACAAGAAACTCCTGTCCATCTTCACGGACGTCTTCGACTGTTTCTTCCGCTTCCTCGCCGCGAACCTCGCCACCGAGGGGATTCTGGAGGAGGACGACTTCTGGGGCACGGTCGCCGACGTCACCCGTGAGTACCAGGCGTCGATGCCCGAACTCGCCGACAAGTTCCGGCAGTACGACATGTTCGCCCCCGAGTTCGCGCTGTCCTGCCTCAACCGGCTCCAGCTGCGCAACAACGAGCAGATGGTGGACCTCGCGGACCCGTCCGGCGCACTCCAGCTGGTCGGCAACCTGAAGAACCCCATCGCAGGGCGCTGAGCCCCTCGGACGGACGGGCACCCCGGAGTACGGTCCTCCGGGGTGCCCGTCAGCGTTCTCTGAGGTCCCACAGGTGTGGACCACTCTCTCGTGAGCCGGGTGGAACAATCCCCCTCATGGTGGAAATCATCCAGAAGGACGGCACATGGGTCTTCGACGGCGACGCCCTGCGGCTGACCCCGGGGCGGGACAAGAACGTCGGTCTGCTGCGCAAGGCACTGGGTGAACTCGTCGTACCTCTGGGGGCGTTGGCAGGCATATCCTTCGAGCACGGCCGTAAGACGGGACGGCTCCGGCTGCGGCTGCGGGACGGCGCCGATCCGCTGCTGCACGCGACCGGCGGCCGGCTGACCGAACCCCACGACCCGTACCAGCTGATCGTCGACTCCGACCGCTACGGCGTCGCCGAGTACGTCGTGGAGGAGGTGCGCAACGCCCTTCTGCTGGACCAGGTGCCCTCCGACCCGGTCTCCCAGTACCTGCTGCCGGGCCCGGCGGTCCCGCTGTCGGCTGCCGCCGGCGACGGCACCGCGAGCTTCGACGGCGAGCAGGTGCGCCTGGAGTGGAACTGGAAGACGGAGGACGCCAAGTCGGCCGTCGGCACCCGCGTCCTGGCGGTCACCGACATCGCGGCCGTGGAGTGGCATCCGGCGGCCGGCCTGGAGAACGGCTACCTCCGCTTCACCGTGAAGAACGCCCCCACCAAGGCCCCGCCGAAGTACGACCCCAACTCCGTGGAGCTGTGGGGCTTCAAGAAGGACCCGCTGATGGCCCTGGTCGCGGCGGCCGTACAGGCCCGCCTCCCGCATCCGGCCGCGGCCGCCGCGGACGCCCCCGCTCCGGATGCGGCACCGCCCGCGCAGGCCGCCCCCGCGACCGAGGACGACCATGACGCGCTGCTGCGCCGCCTGCGCGAGCTGGGCGAGCTGCACCGTTCGGGGGTGCTCACCGACGAGGAGTTCACGCTGGCCAAGCAGGCGGTCCTGAAACGGATGCAGTGAAGGTCACACACGGGTCACACACAGCTCCTGCCCGGAAGCGGGCAGGAATCTTGCGAAACCGTCTCCCGTACTCCAGGATCTACCGGGTGCACGACGAACTCGTTGATCATCTGACGCGGTCCTCGCCCCTCAGCCGGGGCGAGGCGCTGCGCGTGATCCAGGACGTGCTCGCCTACTTCGACGAGACGACCGAGGAATACGTCCGTCGCCGCCACCGCGAGCTCCAGGCGCAGGGCCTGGTGAACGCGACGATCTTCGAACGGATCGAGGCGGACCTGAAATATCGCGCGGTGGCGCCGCCCGAGCTCACACTCAGGCAGCTCCGGCGCATCGTCTACGGCTGAGGAATACGTATACATATGTGCGGAATCGTCGGATACATCGGGAAGCGTGACGTCGCCCCCCTGCTCCTGGAAGGCCTGCAGCGCCTGGAGTACCGCGGCTACGACTCGGCGGGCATCGTCGTCACGTCCCCGAAGGCGGCCGGCCTGAAGATGGTCAAGGCCAAGGGCCGGGTCCGGGACCTGGAGGCCAAGGTGCCGGCCCGCTTCAAGGGCACCACCGGCATCGCCCACACCCGCTGGGCCACCCACGGCGCCCCCTCCGACGTCAACGCCCACCCGCACCTCGACGCCGAGAGCAAGGTCGCCGTCGTCCACAACGGCATCATCGACAACGCCTCCGACCTGCGCCGCAAGCTGGAGGCGGACGGCGTCGAGTTCCTCTCCGAGACCGACACCGAGGTCCTCGTCCACCTCATCGCCCGCTCCCAGGCGGAGAAGCTGGAGGACAAGGTCCGCGAGACCCTCCGGCTCATCGAGGGCACGTACGGCATCGCCGTCCTGCACGCCGACTTCCCCGACCGGATCGTCGTCGCCCGCAACGGCTCCCCGGTCGTCCTCGGCATCGGCGAGAAGGAGATGTTCGTCGCCTCGGACATCGCCGCCCTGGTCACCCACACCCGCCAGATAGTGACCCTCGACGACGGCGAGATGGCCACCCTCAAGGCCGACGACTTCCGCACGTACACCACCGAGGGCACCCGCACCACCGCCGAGCCGACCACCGTCGAGTGGGAGGCCGCCTCGTACGACATGGGCGGCCACGACACCTACATGCACAAGGAGATCCACGAGCAGGCCGACGCCGTGGACCGCGTGCTGCGCGGCCGTATCGACGACCGCTTCTCCACCGTGCACCTCGGCGGCCTGAACCTGGACGCCCGCGAGGCCCGCCGGATCCGCCGCGTGAAGATCCTCGGCTGCGGCACCTCGTACCACGCGGGCATGATCGGCGCCCAGATGATCGAGGAACTGGCCCGCATCCCCGCCGACGCCGAACCGGCCTCGGAGTTCCGCTACCGCAACGCGGTCGTCGACCCCGACACCCTCTACATCGCCGTCTCGCAGTCCGGCGAGACGTACGACGTCCTGGCGGCCGTCCAGGAACTGAAGCGCAAGGGCGCGCGGGTGCTGGGCATCGTGAACGTGGTCGGCTCCGCGATCGCCCGCGAGGCCGACGGCGGCATCTACGTGCACGCGGGCCCGGAGGTCTGCGTGGTGTCGACCAAGTGCTTCACGAACACCACGGTCGCCTTCGCCCTCCTCGCCCTCCACCTCGGCCGCACCCGCGACCTCTCGGTCCGGGACGGCAAGCGGATCATCGAGGGTCTGCGCAGGCTGCCGGAGCAGATCGCCGAGATCATGAAGCAGGAGGAGGAGATCGAGAAGCTGGCCAAGCAGTACGCCGACGCCCGCTCGATGCTCTTCATCGGCCGTGTGCGTGGCTACCCCGTGGCCCGTGAGGCCTCCCTGAAGCTCAAGGAGGTCTCCTACATCCACGCCGAGGCCTACCCCGCCTCCGAGCTGAAGCACGGCCCGCTCGCCCTCATCGAGCCCGCCCTTCCGACGGTCGCGATCGTCCCCGACGACGACCTGCTGGAGAAGAACCGCGCCGCGATGGAGGAGATCAAGGCCCGCAGCGGCAAGATCCTCGCGGTGGCCCACCAGGAACAGGAGAAGGCCGACCAGACGATCGTCGTCCCGAAGAACGAGGACGAACTGGACCCGATCCTCATGGGCATCCCGCTCCAGCTCCTGGCGTACCACACGGCATTGGCCCTCGGACGGGACATCGACAAGCCCAGGAACCTCGCCAAGTCAGTAACGGTCGAGTAGTTGGCCTAAAGGGGCGCGGGGAACTGCGCGACAAGCCCCCACGCACCCGCAGAGGCCATACAAAGAGGACGGGCCCCCACGTGTTGCCACCAAACACGGGGGGTCCGCCCTACTCGCCGGGGAGCCGCCCAACCCCCCAGCCTGCGCAGCTAACCGGTAGCCGTCACTCCCCGGCCCGCCGCACGTCGCGGAAGAGCCGTCGGCCAGTGCGCAAGTGCCGCAGTCGCGGCGTACCAGGCCACCGCCCCCGCCGCCACGGCGAACCAGCCACCCACCTTGGTCAGACCGTCGCTGTCGGCGAAGCCGGCGATCGCCATGAGCAACAGGGCGACGAAGAACAGCCCGTACGCACCCTGCCCGAGCTGGTCCCCACCCGCGAGGGTGAGAGACAGCGCCACAAGAGCGAACAGCAGCAGGAAGAGCCCCGCCGCGTTGGCGGATACCTGGTTGTCGACGGATACGGCCCACGTGAACCACAGCGCGCCGAGCACCGAGAACGCCGTACCACTGACGGAGTCCCGCTCACGGAAGGCCATCAGCCCGGCGACGAAGAGGGCAATGCCGCCCACGTACTGGGCGATTGATACGGCGTCAGCAGCCGACACACCGTCGATCACGCCGGTGTGGCCAAGCCCGAAGGCCAACAGGGTGATACCCAGGGCGAGTCGGCCGACCACGGTAGTGATTCCGCTTCCCGCAGAGACGTCGTTGTCCACGGCGGGCTCCCTTCATGCATGTGCAGTTGTGCGGTGACCGGTATATGCCCTTCACAAAGACACAAACACATCTACGCGCGAGTAGATTTTTCCAGCGCACAAAGGGGGTTCGCCCTGCCCACCGGGCATCTCACCTGGACCAACGGCGAGTTACGGAATCACAACGACGGGCCGCTTGGCCCGCTTGGCGAGCCGCCCGGCGACCGAGCCGAAGATGCGCCCGACGATGCCGTGCGTGGAGCCGACGACGATCGCGTCCGCTTCGTACTCCCGCCCGACCTCCTCGAGTTCGTGGCAGATGTCACCGCCGCGCTCGACCAGGATCCAGGGCACCTCGGCGAGGTAGTCCGCGCAGGCGAGTTCCAGCCCCAGGACCTCGGTCCGGTGGTCGGGAACATCCACGAACACGGGCGGCTCGCAGCCGGCCCACACGGTGGTGGGCAGCCGGTTGGCCACATGGACGATGATCAGGCCCGCACGGGAGCGCTGGGCCATGCCGATCGCGTACGCGAGGGCCCGCTCGCTGGAGGTCGAGCCGTCGAAGCCGACGACGACGCCGTGCTTGAAGGCGGGGTCGCACGCATGGCGTGACTCTTCCGCCGCCAGGGGATCGGCCGCCGTCGGGTCGGCAACCGGCCGCTTGCGGTCCGCGGGTTCGAAGAATTCGTGACCGGCCATGGCTGTCTCGGCGTTGTGATCCTTATATGGGAGGGACGACAGTGTGCGGCGGAGCTGTGTCCGGGAATCATCTTCCCGACCCCATACCCTCAAGGGTACGGCGGCACGCCTCCTTAGCCCAGATCCCGCGCACGTCCGCGGCGGGTTCCCCGGAGCATGCACGAGGGGGCGCCCGTAACGCAATGGTTGCTGCCCCGTACAGGCGGTTTGCACAGCATTCAATTACATGAGGGTGGGCCTTCCGCCCGGCGACGACCCAGATCAGGCCCCGCCCGAAGCCGGGAGTGACCGACCGGTCGAACAGGCGTTGAACCCCGTGACCATCGCCACAGGGAGCCCGATGTCCGCACCCCCCACGCCCCCCGAGGCGCACCCCGGGACCCCGCCCGGCCCGGACCCGGTGACCGACCTGATCCGCTGGGCCGCCTTCAGCTGTGCCCTCGTCCCGGTGGTCCTGCTCTGGTACGGAACCTCCCTGGCCGGCGCCGCCGGCACCGCCCTCGGTCTCGCGGTCGTCACCGCCGTCTGCCGGCTTCTGCTGCGCCGCTCCGAGCGCGGCGCCCGGCTGCTCGCCGAGGAGGGCGCGCCCCAGCGGGGCCGGCATCACCGGACCGGACCGGGGGCGCACCGGGGCGGACGCCGGTCCGGCGGAAATACTCCGGCCGGTTGACCGGTTTCCGCGCACGCGCCCGTATCTTTTCAGCCAACTTCTCAAGGGTGTGCATCACCGACCTCAAGCACCCCTCAACCCCCGTTCGACCTGCACGGAAAGGGTCTCGGGGGGCTCGCGCACCCTACGTGGATTGGCCACTGCTACAAGGCGCACTTCCCTGCACGGCCCGGGAGTGCAACGCTTCGTGATCGAATGCTTTACGCCAAGTTGCCAAGTCGACAATGTGCCCGGTGATGAACCGGCCACGCCGGCACGGCGGAACACAGTAGATTCGATCTTGACTGTCTACGGCGGGGGACTCGTGCAGGACCAAGGGGAAACGTGCAGGAGCGACACAACCGAGGAGCCGCGACCACCAAGGGGGGCTTAGCAGTATGAGCCACGACTCCACCGCCGCGCCCGATGCCGCAGTCCGGAAACTCTCCGGGCGACGCCGCAAGGAGATCGTCGCGGTGCTGCTGTTCAGCGGCGGCCCCATCTTCGAAAGTTCCATACCGCTGTCGGTGTTCGGGATCGACCGCCAGGACGCTGGCGTGCCGCGCTACCGACTGCTGGTGTGCGGCGGCGAGGAAGGCCCACTGCGGACCACAGGGGGCCTGGAACTCAGCGCACCGCATGGCCTGGAGGCGATCGCCCGGGCGGGCACGGTGGTCGTGCCGGCCTGGCGTTCGATCACTTCACCGCCACCGGAGGAGGCGCTCGACGCGCTGCGCCGGGCGCACGAGGAGGGTGCCCGCATCGTGGGCCTGTGCACCGGCGCGTTCGTGCTGGCCGCCGCCGGCCTGCTGGACGGCCGCCCGGCCACGACCCACTGGATGTACGCACCGACCCTGGCCAAGCGCTACCCGTCGGTGCACGTCGACCCGCGTGAGCTGTTCGTCGACGACGGAGACGTACTGACCTCCGCGGGCACGGCGGCCGGGATCGACCTGTGTCTGCACATCGTGCGGACGGACCACGGCAACGAGGCAGCCGGCGCGCTGGCCCGGCGTCTGGTGGTCCCCCCGCGCCGGAGCGGCGGTCAGGAGCGCTACCTCGATCGGTCTTTACCAGAGGAAATCGGCGCCGACCCGCTCGCCGAGGTCGTCGCCTGGGCGCTGGAACACCTCCACGAGCAGTTCGACGTGGAGACGCTGGCCGCGCGTGCGTACATGAGCCGGCGCACCTTCGACCGCCGGTTCCGCTCACTGACGGGCAGCGCGCCGCTGCAGTGGCTGATCACCCAGCGAGTGCTGCAGGCGCAGCGCCTGCTGGAGACGTCGGACTACTCGGTGGACGAGGTGGCGGGCCGCTGCGGCTTCCGCTCGCCGGTCGCCCTGCGCGGCCACTTCCGCCGCCAGCTGGGCTCGTCCCCGGCCGCGTACCGGGCGGCGTACCGCGCCCGGCGCCCGCAGTCCGACCGCCCGTCGGACAGCGAGGGCCCGGCCGGCCCGCCCCCACCGATGACCGGACCGCCGTCCCAGGCGGGCCTTCCGGCCTCGCCCCTGCACCCGGAGGCCCCGGTCCCGCTCCAGACCCGCCGCACGGCCGCGAGCGCGGTCGGCTCATCGGCGCCCCTGTCGCCCGACCACGCCCGGGACGCCTACGCCCGGGCAAGCCTGCCGGGACAGCGCAGCGGGACGTGATCACGTAACAACGGGGTCCACGGGGCAGCAACGCCCTGTGGACCCCGCCACACTTTTCGGCGCAGGCCGACAGAAATCAACCGGTGCCGGCCGTTCGAAGACGAGGCCGTCCAGGCCGAAAGCGGGACCTGGCGGCCGCAGCCCCCAGCGAGACCGGCGCCGACGCGGGGACCTCATAAACGGACGTCGGCTTTAGGGTGGTCGCATGAACGATCGCATGGTGTGGATCGACTGCGAGATGACCGGCCTCTCGCTGTCCGACGACG
Source organism: Streptomyces sp. NPDC059866 (assembly GCF_042731325.1). Classification (NCBI taxonomy): domain Bacteria; kingdom Bacillati; phylum Actinomycetota; class Actinomycetes; order Kitasatosporales; family Streptomycetaceae; genus Streptomyces; species Streptomyces sp. NPDC059866. The sequence goes on from NZ_JBHWJT010000004.1 coordinate 361,677, forward strand.
CGCTCATCGAGGTGGCCGCCCTCGTCACCGACTCCGAGCTGAACGTACTCGGCGAGGGTGTCGACATCGTCATCCGTCCGCCGGACTCCGCGCTGGAGACGATGCCGGAAGTGGTACGTCAGATGCACACCGCGTCCGGACTGCTCGCCGAGCTGCCGAACGGCACGACGCTGGCGGACGCCGAGGAGCAGGTCCTGGCGTATGTCCGCGAACACGTCAAGGAACCCGGCAAGGCCCCGCTGTGCGGCAACTCCGTCGGCACGGACCGCGGCTTCCTGCTGCGCGACATGCCGACCCTGGAGAACTACCTCCACTACCGGATCGTCGACGTCTCCAGCATCAAGGAGCTGGCCCGGCGCTGGTACCCGAGGGCGTACTTCAACAGCCCGGAGAAGAACGGCAACCACCGCGCCCTCGCCGACATCCGCGAATCCATCGCGGAACTGCGCTACTACCGGGAGGCCGTCTTCGTACCGCAGCCCGGCCCGGACTCGGACACCGCCAGAGCGATCGCCGCGAAGCACGTCCTGCCCGCGCAGTAGGCGCCGCCACCGGAGGGCCCTGGAAAAGCCGGGCGCGAGCACCCCTGCGGACCCTGTACACTTTTTCTCGGCCGGTCGGGGAAACCACTGCGAGAACCGCCGGTCATGGTGGGTGTAGCTCAGCTGGTAGAGCACCTGGTTGTGGTCCAGGATGCCGCGGGTTCGAGTCCCGTCACTCACCCTTGAGGACCGAGGGCTGATCCCTGAAAAGGGATCAGCCCTCGGTCCTTCCCCGGCCCGATTCCGGATCCGGCAGGATCTTCCTGAGTTCCGCCTCGATCCCCGGCCGCGTCCGCCCCACTTCCTTCGCATACTCGGAGACGGTGGCGCCGAGGTCGCGGTCGAGATCACGCCAGGCGCGCCACGCCGTCTCGTACGTCTCGGTCTGGACCTCGGTCCAGCCGCCCTTCTGGGTCGGCGGACCGTAGGCGTCCCGAAGCTCCAGGACCTTCGTGTGCGCCTCGTCCGCGGCCCGCTGCATCTCCACAAGTTCTTCGAAGGTGTGTGCCACGCACGGATCTTAAGCACGACCCCCGCAGGCGCGCGCTCCGACCGGCCGTCCGCGCGCTTGGGCCTGACTCACCCGGCGCACACCCGGCTCTACGACGACGTCCGCTCCACCAGCTCCGTGGCCAGCACCACCTGCCGCCGCTCCAGCCCCCGGGACACCGCGGGCCGCCGGTCCGCGATCTCGGTCAGCAACAGGTCGATCATCCTGCGGCCCATCTCCTCTATGGGCTGGCGGACGCTGGTCAGCGGCGGTTCCATATGACGGGCGATGGCGGAGTCGTCGTAGCCGACGAGGGCGACGTCCTCGGGGGTACGGAGGCCCGCCTCGCGCAGGACCTGGCGGGCGCCGGCCGCCGTGACGTCCGAGGCGGCGAAGACCGCGTCCAGGTCGGGGCAGCGGGCCAGCAGCTCGGTCATCGCGCGCCGGCCGCCCTCCTCGGTGAAGTCACCCGGCTCGATCAGGTCCTCGTCCACCGCGTGGCCCGCGTCACGCAGCGCCTCGCGGTAGCCGTCGATACGCCGCTGGGCGCCGTACACGTCCAGACGGCCGGTGATGTGGGCTATGCGGCGGCGGCCCCGGCCCAGCAGATGCTCGACGGCCGAGCGGGCACCGCCGTAGTTGTCCGAGTCGACGGAGGTCAGCGTCTCCTGCGCCGATCTCGGGCCGCTGATCACCGCCGGGATCTCCAGCTGGGCCAGCAGATCCGGCAGGGGGTCGTCGGCATGCACCGAGACCAGCAGGACGCCGTCCACCCGGTGCGCCGCCAGGTACTGGGCGAGCCGCTGCCGCTCCCGGTCGCTGCCGGCGAAGATCAGCAGCAGCTGCATCTCCGTGTCGGACAGCTCGGCGCCGACACCCTTCAGCATGTCCGAGAAGTACGGTTCCGCGAAGAACCGGGTCTCCGGCTCGGGGACGACGAGGGCGATCGCGTCCGTGCGGTTGGCGGCCAGGGCGCGGGCGGCCGTGTTCGGGACGTAACCGAGCTCGGCGACCGCCGCCTCCACGGCGGCGCGGGTCGCGTCGCTGACCCGGGGCGAGCCGTTGATCACCCGGGAGACCGTGCCGCGGCCCACACCGGCGCGCGCGGCGACCTCCTCCAGGGTCGGCCGGCCACCGCTCCGGCTCCGCACCATGGGCTCCGCCTTTCGCCGCCGTTCATCACCTGGCCTGGAATGTAACAGTCCCCTGTGCTGGAGTGACCTTCGCTGGGGCTGCCGCCCCCCGCTTCGGCATCCAGTTAACAGCCCGATAACTGAACGCATCTCGCCCTGTCCGCTCCCTTGACACCCCCGCTGGAACCGACGACTCTTCAACACATCACTTGTGGGAGCGCTCCCACGGTACCTGACACATACACATCCCGCACGTTCCCCGCCCGAGCCGCAGCGAGAACCAACGGGCCCAGCAATGCAGTTGGCCGGGGGGTCGGCACGTCAGGGCAACAGGAGGACGCAATGCGAGCACGTACCCGAACCGCCCGTCGCAGGGTGGTGGTCCTCGCGGCCGTCGCGTCGCTGGGCGCCGGGCTGCTGGCCGGCTGTGCCGACGACGGAAAAGACGAGGAAGGCTCGTCGTCGGAGGGCGGCAGCGGAGGCAAGACCAAGATCACCCTCGGGCTCTTCGGCACCGCCGGCTTCGAGGAGTCCGGCCTGTACAAGGAGTACGAGAAGCTCCACCCGGACATCGACATCCAGCAGACCGTCGTGGAGCGGAACGAGAACTACTACCCGGCGCTGATCAACCACCTCACCACCAACAGCGGCCTCCAGGACATCCAGATGGTCGAGGTCGGCAACATCGCCGAGATCGTCGAGACCCAGTCGGACAAGCTGCTCGACCTGTCGAAGTACGGCAAGAAGAGCGACTACCTCGGGTGGAAGTGGCAGCAGGCCACCACCAAGGACGGCCAGACCATCGGTGTCGGCACCGACATCGGCCCGATGGCCATCTGCTACCGCACGGACCTGTTCAAGGCGGCCGGTCTGCCCACCGACCGTGAGGAGGTCGGCAAGCTGTGGGCCGGCAGCTGGGACAAGTTCGTCGACGTCGGCAAGCAGTACCAGGACAAGGCGCCCAAGGGCACCACCTTCCTGGACTCCCCCGGCGGACTGATCCAGGCGATCCTCAGCGGTGAGGAGGAGCGGTTCTACGACTCCTCCGGCAAGGTCATCTACAAGACGAACCCGGCCGTGAAGGACGCCTTCGACCTCACCGCGCAGGCCGCCGAGGACGGACTGATCGGCAACCAGACGCAGTTCCAGCCGGCCTGGGACACGACGATCGCCAACAGCAAGTTCGCCGCGATGTCCTGCCCGCCGTGGATGCTCGGCTACATCAAGGGCAAGTCGAAGCCCGAGTCGGCCGGCAAGTGGGACATCGCCCAGGCGCCGAAGGCCGGCAACTGGGGCGGCTCCTTCCTGACCGTGCCCAAGTCCGGCAAGAACACCGAGGAGGCGGCGAAGCTGGCCGCCTGGCTGACCGCGCCCGAGCAGCAGGCCAAGCTGTTCGGCGTACAGGGCAGCTTCCCGAGCACCCCGGCCGCGTACGACTCGACCGAGGTGAAGAGCGCGAAGAACGACATGACCGGTGACGCACCGATCGGCACGATCTTCGCCCAGGCCGCCGAGAACATCCCGGTCCAGACGATCGGCCCGAAGGACCAGATCATCCAGCAGGGCCTGACCGACAACGGCGTCATCCTGGTGACCCAGGGCAAGTCTCCCGAGGAAGCCTGGGACAACGCCGTCAAGACCATCGACAACAACCTGGACCAGTGACCCGTATGACCACTGGGCACGAAACCGCTGCCGCGCCCCCCGCCAAGGAGGGGGGCGCGGCCCCGGCCCGCCCGCCCGCGGGGCCCTCCGCCGACGAGCGCCGCCGCGCCCGGCTGTCCCGCCGCTGGCAGCGGGACATGCGCTGGAGCCCGTACGCCTTCGTCTCGCCGTTCTTCCTGCTGTTTCTCGCCTTCGGCCTGTTCCCGCTGATCTACACCGGCTGGGCCTCGCTGCACCAGGTGGAGCTGACCGCGCCCACCGACATGAGCTGGGTGGGCTTCCGCAACTACACGCGGATCTTCGACGACGACTTCTTCTGGAACGCGGCGAAGAACACGCTGACCATCGGGATCATCTCGACGGTCCCGCAGCTGCTGATGGCGATGGGCCTGGCGCACATCCTCAACTACAAGCTGCGTGCCTCGACCTTCTACCGGGTCGCGATGCTCGCCCCGTACGCGACGTCGATCGCCGCCGCCTCGCTCGTCTTCGTCCTGCTCTTCGGCCGTGACTACGGCATGATCAACTGGGCGCTGGGGGCCGTCGGGATCGACAACATCGACTGGCAGAACGACAAGTGGGCCTCGCAGATCGCGGTGTCGACCATCGTCATCTGGCGGTGGACGGGATACAACGCCCTGATCTACCTGGCGGCGATGCAGGCGATCCCGCAGGACCTGTACGAGTCCGCGGCCCTGGACGGGGCCAACCGCTGGCAGCAGTTCTTCCATGTGACGCTGCCGTCGCTGCGGCCGACGATCCTGTTCACGGTGGTCGTCTCGACCATCGGCGCCTCCCAACTCTTCGGCGAACCACTGCTGTTCGACGCCAACAAGGGCGCCTCCGGCGGAGCCCAGCACCAGTTCCAGACGCTCGGCCTGTATCTGTACGAGCAGGGCTGGGTCAACCAGCACCTGGGCCGCGCCTCCGCGATCGCCTGGACGATGTTCCTGATCCTCATCGTCATCGGGATCATCAACTACGTCATCTCGCGCCGGCTGCGCGCCAGTAGTTAGGAGAACCGGCCGTGACGACGACACTGACCCCGCCGACCCCGCCGGAACAGAAGCCGGGGCGCGTACGGCGCTCCAAAGCCGCCCGTGCCGGCGGCACCCTGCACGCCGGGCCGATCGCGTACCTCATTCTCGCCCTGTTCACCATCGGCTCGCTGTTCCCGCTGGTGTGGACGGCGATCGCCGCCTCGCGCGACAACCAGCGGCTGGCACAGAACCCGCCGCCGTTCTGGTTCGGCTCCGGCCTGTTCGACAAGCTCGAAATCGCCTGGACCGACGCCAACCTGGGCGAGGCTTTCATCAACACCACGTTCGTGGCGGGGGTTTCGGCGATCACCATCGTCATCCTGTCCACGATCGCCGGGTTCGCCTTCGCCAAGCTGCGCTTCAAGGGCCGCAACGCCATGATGCTGATCGTGATCGGCACGATGATGGTGCCGCCGCAGCTGAGCGTGATCCCGCTGTACATGATGGTCGCCAAGCTCGACTGGTCCGACCAGCTGCAGGCGGTGATCCTGCCCTCGCTGGTCAGCGCGTTCGGCGTGTTCTTCATGCGGCAGTACCTGATCCAGGCGCTGCCGGACGAACTGATCGAGGCGGCCCGGGTGGACGGCGCGAGCAGCTGGCGGGTGATCTGGCACATCGTGTTCCCGGCGGCACGCCCCGCGATGGCCGTGCTCGGCATGCTGATGTTCGTGCAGACGTGGAACGACTTCCTGTGGCCGTTCCTGGTCCTGACCCAGAACGGCAACCCGACCGTGCAGGTCGCGGTCGCGGGTCTGGGCCGCGGCTACACGCCCGACCAGTCCCTGATCATGGCGGGCGCGCTGCTCGGCACGCTGCCCCTGCTGGTGGTCTTCGCGATCTTCGGCAAGCAGATCGTCGGCGGCATCATGCAGGGCGCGGTCAAGGGCTGACCGCTTCTCCAGGGGGCCGGGTCACCGCCGCCTCGGCCCCTTTTCCTCCCCCTTCCCCCCTACCTGTCGGTCTCCACGACCCCCAATGGGAGCGCTTCCATGCCTGAGCCCCACACGCCGGTGTCCTTCCCTTCCGCCTTCCTCTGGGGCGCGGCCACCTCCGCCTACCAGATCGAGGGGGCGGTACGGGAGGACGGCCGCACCCCCTCGATCTGGGACACCTTCAGTCATACGCCCGGAAAGACGGCCGACGGCGACACCGGTGACATCGCTGTCGACCACTACCACCGCTTCCGCGACGACGTGGCGCTGATGGCCGAGCTCGGCCTGACCGCGTACCGCTTCTCGATCTCCTGGTCACGGGTGCAGCCGACGGGCCGGGGCCCGGCGGTGCAGGTGGGCCTGGACTTCTACCGCCGTCTGGTGGACGAGCTGCTGGCCCATGGCATCAAGCCGGCGGTCACCCTCTACCACTGGGACCTGCCGCAGGAACTGGAGGACGCGGGCGGCTGGCCGGAGCGTGACACCGCGTACCGGTTCGCCGAGTACGCGCAGATCGTCGGCGAGGCGCTGGGCGACCGGGTGGAGCAGTGGATCACGTTGAACGAGCCCTGGTGCAGCGCCTTCCTGGGCTACGGCTCCGGGGTGCACGCGCCGGGCCGTACGGAACCGGCGGCCTCGCTGCGCGCCGCCCATCATCTGAACCTGGCACACGGACTGGGCGCTTCGGCCCTGCGCTCGGTGATGCCGGCCCGCAACTCGGTGGCGATCAGCCTCAACTCCTCGGTGGTACGGCCGCTTTCGCAGGATCCGGCGGACCTGGCGGCGGTCCGGCGGATCGACGACCTGGCCAACGGTGTCTTCCACGGCCCGATCCTGCACGGCGCGTACCCGGAGACGCTGTTCGCGGCGACGGAGCTGGTGACCGACTGGTCGCACGTACAGGACGGCGACCTGGCCGCGATCAACCAGCCGCTCGACGCGCTGGGCCTCAACTACTACACGCCGACGCTTGTCTCGGCGGGGGACCCGGAGGTGACCGGCCCGCGCGCGGACGGCCACGGGGCGAGCGCGCACTCGCCGTGGCCGGGCGCGGACGACGTGATGTTCCATCAGTCGCCGGGTGAGCGCACGGAGATGGGCTGGACCATCGACCCGACCGGCCTGCACGAGCTGATCATGCGCTACACGCGGGAGGCACCGGGCCTGCCCCTGTACATCACCGAGAACGGCGCGGCATACGACGACAAGCCCGACCCCGAGGGTCGCGTCCATGACCCGGAGCGCATCGCGTATCTGCACGGCCACCTCTCGGAGGTCCGCCGCGCGATCACGGACGGCGCGGACGTACGCGGCTACTACCTGTGGTCCCTGATGGACAACTTCGAGTGGGCGTACGGCTACGGCAAGCGCTTCGGCGCGGTGTACGTCGACTACGCGACGCTGGAGCGGACGCCGAAGTCGAGCGCACGGTGGTATGCCCAGGCGGCGCGGACGGGGGTGCTGCCTCCGGTCGCGGAGGCCTAAACGGGGGGCGGGGCGCGGCACGTCGAGGGGGCGTGCCGCGCCCCGGCAGAGACGGGAACGTCGGGCGCGCCAGGTGTTCAGAACGCGAGCTGTGTCGCGAAGGCTCGCATCGTAGGAGCGGATCGCCATGTGCCAGAACGTTGCCGCGCGGGTCGCTGCCTCCTCGTAGTACAGGGTCCCAGCAGGCTGCTCGTGCGAACTCGTCCGGCAGAAGTCGTCGTTCAGCACCGGCGGCGAGGGCGAGGGCGTAGAGCCGGCGGCATCCACCCCACACCGCATCCACCTCCGCGAAGACGACGTCCCGCGAGCTTGCGGCACTCCGGCTACGGGACGAACGCCGGGATCTGCGAGGCACGCTTGGCCTGGGCGTTTCCGTTGCCGCACATCGCTTGCCGGTACAGCGTCGACAGCGCGTCGTCGATGGGGTGGTGCTGCGGGTTCCCCGAGGAGTCCAGCTTGTTCCACCTCATGAGGTTGATCGCGACGGATATCTGACGCTGGCCGTCGGCCCGGGTCAGGGACATCGTTCCGGCTCCCCAGACCGTGCCGTCGTGGCCCCAGAAGGTGCCGCAACCCGGGATGCTGACCTTGTGCAGTCCGAGGCCGTAGTCGATCGTCGTTCCGTCCAGGGCGCGGACCGGGAGCGTGCGCTGCATCTGCGCCAGCGACGCCTGGTTGACGATCTCGCCGGCAAGCAGCTTGCCGTAGAAACGGTTGAGGTCCTCCATGGTCGATACCAGTGCGGCCCCCGGCCCCACCCAGGACATGTTGTGGACGCTGTAGTCGCGCGGCGGGTCGATCAAGCCGTAGAAAGCCTCGTACATCCGCGAGTGCGGTCCCTTGATACGCGGCCCGGCCGGAAACCCGGTGTGCCGGAGCCCAGCACGCTCGATGACATTCCGGGTGATGTACTCCTCGGCCGTGGTGCCGGTCACCGGCTCCAGGAGTTGGCCGAGGAGCAGGTAATTGGTGTTGGAGTACACCCCTGTGGGGCCTCCGGGCTCGCCGGCGGGAGGCGCCGTGAGCCCCATCTCGATCAGCTCGGCCGAGCTGAACTGCCTGAACCGGTTGTCGTCCAGGCTCTCGGGCGACATGTCCGGCAGAGAAGGGAACCCCTGGAGGGACGGGAACGCGTAAGGGATGTAATCAGGGATGCCGCTGGTGTGGTTGAGCAGCATCCGAACCGTGATCTTCCTGCCGCGCTCTCCCGGCACCAGCTGCGGCAGATAGCCGCCGATCGGCGCATCGAGCCCCGTCCCGCACCGGGATCAGTGGTGCTGGATGTGCTGGACCTTTCCGGTGGCCAAGTCCTTCGCCGACACGTGGACCGCGTTGTCGGCGTCGATCTCGAAGGTGACCTCGATCTGTGGCACGCCTCGCGGGGCCGGTGCCAGACCCGTCAGCTCGAACGTGCCGACCCTCTCGTTGTGGGCCGTCATCTCGTGCTCGCCCCGGAAGACCTGGATCATGATGGATGTCTGGTTGTCGTCGGCCGTGGTGAAGATCTCCGAACGCTTCGTCGGGATCGGGGTGTTCTTCTCGATCAGCTTGGTCATGACGCCGCCCTTGGTCTCGATGCCGAGGGACTGCGGGGCCACGTCGAACACCAGGGCCTCGGAGACTTCCCCATGGAGGTACGCCGCCTGGAGTGCGGCGCCGACCGCGACGACCTCATCCGGGTTCACGCCCCGCTTGGTCCGCGTGCCGCCGGTCAGCCCGTTCACCAGCTCGGCGACTGCGGGCATCCGGGTGGCGCCGCCGACGAGTACGACGTGGCCGATGCGGGAGGCGTCGAGTCCCGCATCCTGGAGGACGGTGTGGACCGGCGTGCGGCAGCGGTGCAGCAGGTGGGCCGTCATCCGCTGGAACTGGGCGCGGGTGAGCGTGTCGTCGAGGTGGAGGGGACCCTCGCGGGAGGCGGTGATGTAGGGCAGGCTGATCGAGGTCTCGGTGGCGGAGGACAGCTCGATCTTGGCCTTCTCGGCGGCCTCACGCAGACGCTGCATGGCCATCTTGTCCTTGCTGAGGTCCACGCCGTGGCCGTAGTGGAACCGCTGGACCAGGTGGTCGACGATGCACTGGTCCCAGTCCTCACCCCCGAGATGGGTGTCCCCGTTGGTGGCCTTCACCTCGACGATGCCGTCGCCGATCTCCAGCACCGACACGTCGAAGGTGCCGCCGCCGAGGCTGAAGACGAGGACCATCCGGTGATCCGCATCCTCCTCCAGGCCGTACGCGAGGGCGGCCGCGGTGGGTTCGTTGACGATCCGCAGGACGTTCAGGCCGGCCATTTCACCGGCTTCCTTGACCGCCTGGCGCTCGGTGTCGCCGTAGTAGGCGGGGACGGTGAGGACGGCGCCGGTCACCTGCTCGCCCAGGTAGGCCTCGGCGTCCCGCTTCAGCTTCTGCAGGACGAGGGCGGCGATCTGCGGTGCGCCGTACTCCCTGCCGTCGACCGTGAACGTCCAGTCGGTGCCCAGGTGTTGCTTGACGGAGCGGACGGTCAGGTCCGGGTTGGTGACCGCCTGGCGCTTGGCGACCTCGCCGACGAGCAGGTCGCCGCTCTTGGCGAAGGCGACGACGGACGGCGTGGTCCTGGAGCCCTCGGCGTTGGCGATGACGGTGGGCTCGCCGCCCTCCAGGGCGCAGATGACGGAGTTGGTGGTGCCGAAGTCGATGCCGACGGCCCGGCCGACGGGGGTGGGTGCGCTGGTGGCCATCGGGGACCGCTGTCCCCAGTAGACCACGCTCGCCCATGCGCTGCGCACGTTCGGCGAGTCGGCACCGTAGAGCCTCGTGAGCAGCCGGTGGATCTCCGAGTACCGCTGCACCGCCCCCACCGGGTCCCCGGCGTGTCCGAGCTGCTCGGCGTCGTCGACGAGCAGCCGGCCCGCGTGGGCCTCCTCCCGGGGGCCTGCGTCGGTGGGCGCGCGGAAGCCCAGATTGTGGGCCAGGACCAGGTCCTCGACGGTGTCCGTGCCCTGCCGGCGCGGCTCCGGCAGGCCCCGGCTGATCAGCCCCCGGTACAGGGACCGGTAGACGTGATCCAGCGTCAACAGCTCCGGCGCGCGCGGATCGCCCTCCCGCAGCAGCTTCAGCAACTGCCCCGTGAAGGCGGTGTTCCGCTCCCCGCTCGGCGCGAGCGCGGTCACTCCGCTCGCGGTCGCGGTGAGGGTGTACGAGCCGGTGATCTGCGTCTGGTCCAGCACGACGTCGTCGGATGCCTGCACATCGATGGCGCGTCCCGAGTAGCAGCAGTCGAGGATGACGACGCGGTTGCGGGCGGGACTGTCGGTGACGACCTCGCGCACCCCGTCGAAGGGCATGGCCGTGTACCGCAGCAGGTCGCGGCGGGTCTCGGAGAGCCCCAGGTACAGGTTGCCGCGGCTGTCGAGGAGTCCGTGCCCGGCGAAGTAGACGAGCAGGAGGTCCTCGGCCTGCGGCGCGATCTCGGCGAGCCGTCGGGCCACGTCCTCCGCGCGGGCGGGGTCGCGGATGACCGTGCAGTTCTCCTCCGTGAACCAGCCGTGGGCGGGCTCACGGAGCGCGCTCACCAGGTCGGTGAGGTTGTTCAGTACGGAGGGCAGGTCCTGCAGGGAGCGATCGGCGGAGTAGGTGGCCGTGCCGACGAGCACGACACGCGATCTGGCGCTGTCAGGGCGTCTCATCGGGGCCCGCGGTCTGCTCGTCCGGCCCCAGGAAGTCGAGGAGTTGAGCGACCAGCGCGTCGTCCGAGGTGGCGCGCTGCACGCTGACCTCGAAGCTCTCCCCGTTCGACTTTTCCACTTTCAGGGTCACGTCCCGCGTGCGGTGCTTGACCCACTCGACGGCCGCCCGCGCGAGCACGGTGACGGCCCCGCCGGTCGAGAGCGCGACCACGAGGGCCTCGACCAGCCCACCGCTCATCTCGTCACGCCCCGGCTCGCCCTGCTCCAGCCGGATCCGCCCGCGCAGCTCCCGCTCATGGCGGAGCCACTCGGCCAGCTCGCCGAGCTGTGCAGCCGCCACCCCCTTGTCGGAATTGTCGATGAGCAGTTTGGACTCCAACTTCGCCCCCTGAGCCAAGAGTTGCTACGACGGCACCTTACGAGAGCATCGTCTGACGTCGCGCAAAAAGCGTAAAGACGGTGCCGATCACGCACTCATGCCCATCCAGGCTCTTCACAACGCCGTCGGCCCGGAACGCACGCGCCCCGGCCGGATGGGGGAAGACCGGCCGGGGCGCGCTCCCCGTAGCTCGAAGTGGACCAGAGTGCGGCTCAGTTGTAGGACGCGAACGCCTTCGTGAAGGCGAACTCCGCCTGGTCGATGGAGCTGCAGGTGGCGTCGGCCGAGGGCTTCGGGCCGCCCGGGCAGGCCTTGTCGCGGGTGGAGGACCACATGGAGAGCCAGGCGAGGCCCTTGGACTTGGCGAAGTTGACCAGTTGGGTGGCGTCGTCGGGTTTGAAGATCTCGGTCGTGACGTCGTTGACGCCGATCATGGGGGTGACGGCCACCGTCTTCCAGGCCGCGCTGTCCGACAGGCCCAGCACGCTCTTGATCTGGGCCTGGGTGGCGGTGGCGGCCTGTTCGGCGTACGTGCCCATGTCGCCGCTGTACGCCGGACCGTAGTCCATCGCCATGATGTTGACCGTGTTGATCGCGACGCCGTTCTGCTTCGCGTTCGACAGGAGGTTCACGCCGTCCTGGGTCAGGCCCTCGGGCATCACCGGGAGTGTGAAGGAGACGTCCAGGTTCGGGTGCTGTTGCTGGAGCTTGGCTATCGCCTGGGCGCGGCGGGTGTTGGCGGCCGCGTTCGGCAGTGCGCCGCCCTCCACGTCGAAGTCGACCTTGGTCAGCTTGTACGCGTCCACGACCTTGCCGTACGCCGCAGCCAGCGCGTCCGCCGACGAGCACGCCGTGGCCAGTTCGGTGCCGGCGGCTCCGCCGAAGGAGACCCGCACGTCGCCGCCCTTGGCGCGCAGCGCGCCGAGCTGCCCGGCCACCGCGTCGCTCGCCAGGTCGGTGACGCCGCCCCACTTCGGGGTGCAGCCGCCGCCGTCCGTGATGAAGGCGAGGTTGTACTCCTTCACGCCGGTGGCGTCGGCGGCGGCGACCAGGTCGAACGCGGGGTGGAGGGAGGTGTCGACGTACGGGGCGAAGCCGGCGCCGGCGGTCGTGCCGTTGCCAGTGCTCTCCGACGGGGATGCGGTGGGGGTGGGCGTCTTGGTCGGGGTGGCGGTCTGCGTCGGGGTGGGGGCCGCCGTCGGGGTCGGGGAGTCGGTGGGGCGGCCGGTCGGCTCGGGGGTGGCGGCCTCGTCCGCGGAGCACTTCGCGCCGTCGATGAGGCAGCCGGTCGGGTCGGCGGAGCCGTTGACGACAAACCCGACGGTGACCGACTCACCGGCGGCCAGGCCGTCCTTGTCCCAGGCCGGCGGCCGCACGGTGACGCGCTGCCCGCTCACGCTCGACTCGCCGTTCCACAGGGAGCTGAGCTTCGCACCGGAGGGCAGGTTGAACGTCAGTGCCCAGTCGGCCTTCGCTTCGCCGCTGTTGTTGGTGACGACGTACTGCGCCGTGTATCCCGTCGACCAGTCGCTGGTTCTGGTGTACGCGGCGCCGACCCCGGCCGCCTGCGCGGTGCCGGTGAACAGGACGGCCCCGCCTGCGACGGCGGACGCGGCGACCACCGCACCGATCGCCTTGCTCCTGCCACTGATCCTGCGCCGGTGCGTGCTCATCGCGTGCCTGCCTTTGCTGTTCACGGAGGGGGTGGGTGCGGCAGCACGCTAGCGAGCCGGAATCGGGCAAACGGCCTGATCCGGACGGGGGTTGGCGATCTTAGGGTCCGCTTAAGGAAGGGATCGGGGACGGTTAAAGACGGAGCGCGATCCGCCCCGTCGGCGGCGTCTGACGGACCCCCGGTGACCGCGCCGGAGGGGCGCCGGCTCGCGCCCGTCCAGCTGGATCCAGATCCGCACCTCCGTGCCGCCGAGCACCGACGACCCGATGCGTACGTCGCCGCCGGTCGACTCCGCGAGCCGGCGCACGATGTCCAGCCCGAGTCCGGTCGAGCCGTCACTGCCGGAGCCCCGGCCGCGCGCCATCGCCGCCTCGGGGTCGGGTATGCCGGGCCCCGCGTCGGACACGAGCACGATCACCGCGTCCTCGCCGTTGTGCACGTCGACCGCGAAGGCGGTGCCCTCCGGGGTGTGCCGGAAGACGTTGCCGAGCAGCGCGTCGAGCGCGGCGGCCAGGTCGGCGCGGGCCACGGGTATCCGCACCGGCCGGTCGACGCCGGCCATGCGCACCTTGCGGCCCTCGTCCTCGGCCAGCGCCGACCAGAACTCCATGCGCTCCCGCACGACCTCGGCCGCATCGCATCCGGCGCCCGGACCGGCCGCCGCGGTCTGCGGCTTGGCATCGCGGGCGGTCCGGATGATGGTGTCGACCTCCCGCTCCAGTTGGGCCACCGCGGCCCTGGTCTGCTCGGCGGCCGGTCCGTCGCCGAGGGAGGCCGCGTTCAGCCGCAGCACGGTCAGCGGGGTCCGCAGCCGGTGGGACAGGTCGGCCGCCAACTCACGCTCGTTGGAGAGAAGTTGGACGACCTGGTCCGCCATCGAATTGAACGCCGCGGCTGCCAGCCGCAGTTCTCTCGGCCCCGCCTCGGGCACCCGGGCGCCCAGCTTGCCCTCGCCCAGCTCGTGCGCGCCCTCGGCCAGGCGTTGCGCCGGCTGCACCATCCGTGCACCCAGCCGGTCGGCGACCGCGACCGAGCCGACGATCAGCGCGAGACCGACTCCGGCCAGCACCGCCCAGGCCGTGCCCACGCCCTTGGCGACCGCGGCGTCGGGGATGAACACCTCGACGACGGCGATCTGACCGGAGCTCAACGCGACCGGCTGGAGCAGGGCCGAGCCGTCGGGCACCTCGGCGGTGGAGGCGCGCCCCGTCTCCCGGGTGGCCGCCACGTCCGCGTCGGCGGCGCGCTGCCGCCCGATCTCCACGGCGTCCGTGCCGTCGCCGCCCGGTATGTGCACGGCCATCCCGGCGTCGGAGCCCGCGGAGGCGACGACCCGTTCGAGCTGGGCACGGTCGGTGGTGATGGACAGCGCGGGGGCGATCTCCGCGGCGTTCCGCTCGGCGTCGGAGAAAGCGCGGTCACGGGCCATCTCCTTGATGACCAGCCCGAGGGGCACCGCGAAGGCGACCACGACCATGGCGGTGACGGCGAGCGAGACCTTGACCAGGGCCCACCTCATGGCTGCGCCTCCGCTCCCGGTGGCTCCAGCTTCACCCCGACGCCCCGCAGGGTGTGCAGATAGCGCGGCCGCGCCGCCGTCTCGCCCAGCTTGCGGCGCAGCCAGGACAGATGGACGTCGATGGTCTGGTCGTCGCCGTACGACTGCTGCCACACCTCGGCGAGCAGCTCCCGGCGCGGGACGACGACGCCGGGCCGCCCGGCCAGGAAGGCCAGCAGGTCGAACTCGCGCCGGGTGAGGTCCAGTCGTACGCCGTCCAGTTCGGCCTGGCGGCGCAGCGGATCCACCGTCAGTCCGCCGACCCGCAGCACCGGTGAGGGCGGGGCCTCGCCGGCGGCGGCGCGGGAGCGGCGCAGCACGGCGGCGATCCGGGCGGACAGGTGCTCGACGGAGAACGGCTTGGTCAGATAGTCGTCCGCGCCGGCGTTCAACAGCCGGACGATCTCCGTCTCGTCGTCCCGTGCGGTGGCGATGATCACCGGTACGTCCGTGATGCCGCGCAGCATCTTCAACGCCTCGGACCCGTCCAGGTCGGGCAGTCCGAGGTCGAGGATGACCACGTCGAAGCGGAAATGGGCGACCTCGCGCAGCGCCTCCAGTGCCGTACCGACGCTGCGCACGGTGTGCGAGGCGTCGGTCAGATGCCGGATGAGCGCCGAGCGTACGAACTGGTCGTCCTCGACCACGAGCACACTTGCCATGCGCCGCACCGTACGCCATGCGGGAGAGAGCGGTCCGGCGCCTGTGGACAACTCCGACCTGTGGAAAACTCCACACCGTTCGTGACCGGTGGGACGCCCGTGACCCGCGTGAGGCAGTATGGCCCGCGATGCTCAGAGGAGTCGTACACGTACTGGCCTGGTCGCTCGCCACGGGCGCGGCGACCACGCTGTCGTGGTGGGGTGTCCACACGGTGATGGCGGACACCGCGTACGACCCCCCGCGCGCCCTCCCGGTCACCGCGGCCGACCCGACCGCGCCCGAGCCGCGGTCCACGTCGGCGAGCACACGCCGGCCGAAGCCGTCGCCGAGCGCGACCCCGTCGGCCACCCGCAAGCCGGCCCCGACACCGTCCGCCACCCCGACCGCCGGGGACGCGAGCCCCACCCCCACGGCCGCCGCCTCCACCTCGGGAGAGGTCAAGAGCTACGCCACCGAAGGCGGCCGGGTCGTCTTCGATCTCGGCAAGAGCTCCGCGACGCTGGTGTCGGCCACCCCGGACGCCGGCTGGTCGATGCAGGTGTGGAAGACGGAGACGTGGATCCGGGTGGAGTTCGGTGCGGGCGCCGAGCGGGTGTCGGTGTTCTGCACCTGGCACGACGGTCCGCCTCGGGTGGAGATCGGCACCTACTAGCGCTGCTGGCTCAGCGGAACACCGACGCCGGTGGTGCGGGGGACGCGACCGCTGCCGCGTCCGTGACCGGTACGGCGCCGCCCGTGAAGTCGGTGAGTGTGCGGCCGTGCTCGACCCGGGCGGGGTGCGGGTCGGAGGCGGCGCGGCGGGTCAGTTCGGCGAGCGGGAGCGGATGGTCGGAGGCGACGAGGACCGCGTTGCCGAAACGCTTGCCGCGCAGTACGGCCGGGTCGGCGACCAGCGCGAGTTCGGCGAAACGGGCGGCCGCGGTGGCTATCTGGCCGCGCAGGTGGGCGAGGGGCGGCCCGTCGGCGAGGTTGGCGGCGTACAGCCCGCCGGGCCTGAGCGCCCTGCGCACCTCGTCGAGGAACTCCGTCGAGGTCAGATGGGCGGGCGTACGGGCCCCGCTGAACACATCGGCGACCACGAGGTCGGCCCAGCCGTCCGGCACCTTGCCGAGGCCTTCGCGGGCGTCCGTGGACCGCACCCGGATGCGGGCGTTCGGCGCCAACGGCAGCTCACGGCGGACCAGTTGGACAAGGGGCGCGTCCCGCTCGACGACCTGCTGGGTGGAGCGGGGGCGGGTGGCGGCCACGTAGCGGGCGAGGGTGAGGGCGCCGCCTCCGAGGTGCACGGCCTGAAGGGGTTTGCCGGGCGGGGCGGCGAGGTCGACGACATGGCCGAGGCGCCGCTGGTACTCGAAGGACAGATACACCGGATCGTCGAGATCGACGTGCGACTGCGGCGCCCCGTCGATCAGCAGTGTCCAGGCCCGTGCCCGGTCCCGGTCGGGGATCAGCTGAGCGAGTCCACCGTCGACGGTCTCGGCGACGGCTGCGACGGCGGCCTGCGCTCCGCGAGCCTTCCTGGACTTTCCCATTCGGCCATTTTCGCAAGCCGCGAGCGGCCGCGCCCGCCCGGCCGGCCGGCGCACGTCAGCGACAGTTGTCCGCCGCCTCGATCATCCGCGCCGCCTCGCCCAGCGCCCGCCTCAGCACCGCCGGATCCGTCGCCAGTTCCGCCTCGTCCGGGGGCAGCAGCCACTCCGAACCGGCGGCCTCCGCCTCGCCGGCCGGCGGCTCGGGGGCCAGGCTCAGACCGCGCCCGTTGGTCTGCGTACACGTACTGCCCGGGACGTCCCACGCCGCCGCCGTCCCTGCCGGCACCACGAAGCCGAGGGTGTCGCCGCTGTCGTCGTGCAGGACGGGCCCGACGGCCTCGGCCTCGCCGCGCCGGAGAATGTCGACCGCCTCCAGCCCCTGCCGGGCGGGTACCGTCACAAGATCGCATGCGGGCAGCGGCGTACGAGGATCGATGCTCCGGCTGGTCTCCATCCCGGCCTCCACCACGGAATCCTCCTTGGGCGAGCAGGTCGGGAGTCGGGCGGCTCCCGGTCCACAGGGTTCAACGCCGTGGCGGCGTCAACGGCTACGGCGGAAGTGTGCCGCAAAGGATGGCAGTTCATGGCAGATCACGTATGAGATATCCGGTTTGTAGCTAAACACTGCGTGCCGGACCCGTCACAGCAGGTACGTTCTTGCCCGCCGGAAATCAGGGCACCACAGTGACCACTCGAGTCAACTAGACCCCGATCCGGCATGGTTCGACGGTTCGCACGAGAGGACCCGGCCATGGCGTCGTCAACGGTGACCTCGTCCCAGCCCAACCGGCCACCGCGGCCGAACCTCGCCTTCCGGCGTCTGCGCGGCAAGCGCTCGCCCGCCGAGTTCGCCGCGGCGGTCCGTCGGGCCGCCCGGGAGATCGGCGAGCAGGTCAGCTGTGACGCGCGCTACATCGGCCGGGTGGAGGCGGGCGAGATCCGCTGCCCCAACTACGCCTACGAGCGGGTGTTCCTGCACATGTTCCCCGGACACACGCTCACCGACCTGGGGTTCGCGCCCCGCGCCTCCGTACGCGGACGCGGCGCGCGCACCGCCGCCGACCCGCCCCCCATGCCCACCCCGAGCTCCGCGCCCACCACTGAGGCGCGCGGGGCCCATGAGCCGTATGACACGCAGGACCCGTACGACACGCACATCAACTACGAGGAGAGCGACGTGCTGCGTCGCGCATTCATGACCGGCGGCGGCGCCACGGTTGCCGCCGCCTCACTGGGCCCCTTGGGGCTCGCCTTCGACGCGTCGGCCGCGGAGCGCCCCGTGCGCCGGGTCGGGGCGAGCGAGGTGGGCGCCCTCGAAGAGGCCGTCCGCAGGATCCGGCTGCTCGACGACCGGCACGGCGCCGACGGCCTCTACCGGCGCGCGGCGGCACCGCTGCGCGCCGCGTACGCGCTGCTGGACGCCGGCGCCACGCGGCAGGCGACCGCCGACCGCTTGCACTCGGGCGCCGGTGAACTGGCGATCTCCGTGGGCTGGCTGGCGCACGACTCGGGTCGGTTCGACGACGCGCGTTCGCATTACGCGGAGGCGCTCGCGACCGCCCGGATGACCGGAGACCCGGGACTGGAGGCGCACGCCTTCTGCAACACGGCGTTCCTCGCGCGGGACGCCGGGCGCCCCCGCGAGGCGGTGCGCGCGGCGCAGGCCGCGCAGCGCATCGCGCGCCCGCTGGGCTCCGACCGGCTGATGTCGCTGCTCGCGCTGCGCGAGGCGGGCGGCTGGGCGGGGCTCGCCGACCGCACCGGCTGCGCACAGGCGCTCACCCGCGCGCATGCCCTCTACGAGCGGGGCGCCTCGGACGCCGACCCCGAGTGGATGAGCTTCTACGGCGAGGCCGAACTGGAGGCGCTGGAGGCGCAGTGCTGGTCGACGCTGGGCGACTGGCCGCGGGCGGCGCGGCATGCGCGGCGGGCGGCGCATCTGCAGGATCCGCACTTCAGCAGGAACATCGCGTTGTACACGGCGGAGCTTGCGGACGATCTCGCGCGCGGGGGGCGGCCGGATGAGGCGGCTGTTGCGGGGATGCAGGTGCTGGATCTGCTGGACGAGGTTCAGTCGTCGCGGATTCAGGCGATGTTGGCGGGGACGGCGCGGGTGTTGCTGCCGCATCGGCGGGCTTCGGGGGTGGGGGATTTCTTGGAGCGGCATGCTTCTTTGCCGCGGTCGGTTTGAGCGGGCGTCTGGGCTGGGCGGGGTTAGCGGGGTGCTCGGCGTTGTCGCTGGGGTGGGG
Source organism: Streptomyces sp. NPDC059866 (assembly GCF_042731325.1). Taxonomy (NCBI): domain Bacteria; kingdom Bacillati; phylum Actinomycetota; class Actinomycetes; order Kitasatosporales; family Streptomycetaceae; genus Streptomyces; species Streptomyces sp. NPDC059866. Next base: position 380,688 of record NZ_JBHWJT010000004.1, read on the forward strand.
TGGGCTGCGCTGCCCGGCGTTGCGGGGTGCCGCTGCGCCCACCCGTGCCGCCCCAGCGGCACGACTGCCCGCAGCTACGGCGGCGGGGCTGCCCGCAGCTACGCCAGGTGGCCGTAGTCGTTCCAGGTTTCGATTGCCGGTTCGCCGTAGGCCCAGCCCAGGATCGACAGTGACGTGGGGTTCAGGCGTATGCGGGCTGCGAAGTCGAGGGGGAGGCTCAGCCAACGGGCGGCGATCGAGCGGAGGATGTGGCCGTGGGCGAAGAGCAGGACGTCGCGGTCCTGTGAGCGCGCCCAGGTGACGACCTCGTCCGCGCGGGCGGTCACCTCGGCCAGGGTCTCGCCCTCGGGCACACCGTCGCGCCAGATCAGCCAGCCGGGGCGGACGGCCTGGATGTCGGCCGGGGTCATGCCCTCGTAGGCGCCGTAGTCCCACTCCATGAGCGTGTCCCAGGTACGCGCGCGTGCGCCGAAACCGGCGAGTTCGCAGGTCTCACGCGCGCGTGCCAGCGGACTGGTGCGGACCTCGACGCCGGGGAGCCCGTCGTACGGCGCCTGGTGCAGTCGCTCGCCCAGCAGCTTCGCGCCGCGCCGCCCCTCGTCGAGCAGGGGGACGTCGGTCCTGCCGGTGTGTTTGCCGGACAGCGACCACTGCGTCTGTCCGTGCCGGGCCAGCAGGATGCGCGGTGCCATGAGAGGACGGGACCTTTCCGGGAGAACGGAGAAACGGGAGAACGGAGAAATCGGAGGCGGAACCCCTCCATCATCGCGCACGCTGTCCGGGGGCAACCCGGGGGGCGATCTCCGCGTCTATCAGGGCCGGGAGGCGCGCCCCTCGAGGCGCCCGCCCGTACGCCCTGTGGTGTACGGCCGGTCCGACGGCCGGGGCGCCGCGCGACGAGAAGGGGGAGGGCGATCGGATGCAGGCCGTGACACCGGGCATCGAGGCAGCCCCGCGCCCCCGGCTCCGCTGGTTGACCGAACTGCCGCTGATCCTCCTGGTGTACGCCTGCTACTCGGCGGGCCGGCTCCTCGCCCGGGGCGATGTCTCCACCGCCGTCGACCACGGCCTGGCGATCCTGCGCATCGAGAAGGTCCTCCACATCAACGCCGAGCACCCCCTCAACCGCCTCTTCACGCGCGAGGCCTGGCTCGGCATACCGGCCGACTTCTGGTACGCGTCGCTGCACTACCTGGTCACCCCCGCCCTGCTGATCTGGCTGTTCAGATCCCGCACCAAGCACTACCGCGCGGCCCGCACCTGGTTGATGACCTCGACGTTCATCGGCCTGATCGGCTTCACGCTGATGCCGACCTGCCCGCCCCGGCTGCTGTCGGCCGGGTACGGCTTCGTGGACACGATGGCCCAGTACAGCTCGTACGGCTGGTGGGCCGGCGAGGCGAGCGCGCCGCGGGGGCTCGGCGGCATGACCAACCAGTACGCCGCCATGCCGAGCCTGCACGTGGGCTGGGCACTGTGGTGCGGGGTGATCCTGTGGCGGTACGGCGGGACGCGCCTGACGAAGGTGGCGGGCGTGCTGTATCCGCTGGTGACGACGATCGTGGTGATGGGCACCGCGAACCACTACTTCCTCGACGCGGTCGCGGGTGCGGCCGTCATGGGTGCCGGGCTGCTGCTGGCGCCGTATGTGATGCGATGTGCGAACCGGGTCCGGACGCGGCTGGTGGCGCGCGTCGCCACCTCGGCGGGTGCCGCTTCGCCGGTCGCGGGTTCCGCCTCCTCCACACCGGCCTCTCGTGCCGCACGTGCCTCAATTGTCAGTGGCGGATGCCAGACTTCGGCGGGTGAGCGAATTCCACGGCAGCGCGAGTCACGGCTCGGACCGGGAGCCGAGCCGGGTGCCTCCCCCGCGGACACGGGGGGCGGCGCTCCGGCAGCAGCTCGCTGAGCTGCGCGGTCCCGACGTACCGGCCAAGGCACTTGATGCGCGCGCCCTCGCGGCCCTGGCTGCCAATCCCGGCTGCAAGCGGCGCGCCATCCTCGACGGCGCCGGGGTGAACAAGGCGGCGCTGGCCGGTGCGCTGGGCTCGCCGTCCGTGTTCGGGCAGTCCCAGTTCGCCTTCACGCGCGGCAACGCGTTCGAGAGCCGGGTCAAGGCGGACGGCGGCGCGGAACTGCTGCGGCTGGCGCACGAGAAGCTGGACCCGGGCGCCGAACCGCCCGCACACGCGCGGGTGCCGGAGCTGTCCGCGATCGGCCCGGAGGGCCGCGCCGCCCGCACCGCGCTGGCGCTGCGCGAGGCCGTCGAGGCGGGCGGCTGGACGCTGCTCGACCATCCGATGCTCGCGCTCGACGTCGCCGGTACCCCCGCGTTCCTGGAGCCGGACGCGGTGGTCGTGCACCCGGACGGCAGCTGGACGGTCGTGGAGATCAAGTCGTTCCCGATGCTGGACGGTTCGGCGGACCCGGCGAAGGTGGGCGCGGCGGCCCGGCAGGCGGCGGTGTACGTGCTGGCACTGGAGGAGGTCGCCGCGAAGCTCCGGCCGGACCCGCCGGTCCGGCACCGGATCCTGCTCGTCTGCCCCAAGGACTTCTCCAACCTCCCCACCGCCTCCGCCGTCGACGTGCGCAAGCAACGCGCGGTCACCCGCCGCCAGCTGGCCCGCCTCACCCGCATCCAGGACATCGCCGACGCGCTCCCCGAGGGCACGTGCTTCTCCCCCGAACTGCCGGCCGCCGAGCTGACCACCGCGGTCGAGGCGGTGCCGGCGACGTACGCGCCGGAGTGCCTGTCGGCGTGCGAGCTGGCCTTCCACTGCCGGGACCGCTCCCGCGCGGCCGGCGCGGTGACCTCCCTCGGCCGCTCGGTCCGCGCCGAGTTGGGCGGCCTGTCGACGGTCGGGGACGTCCTCGCGGCGGCCCGCGGGGAGGCCGGGGATCCCCAGGACCCGGCGGTGGCGGCCCTGCGCCGGGCGGCCCACCTGCGCGCCGAGGCACTGGGCCGGCGGCAGCACGCCGATGCCCCGGAGCACCCCGAGTCCGTGGAGGCAGCCCCGTGTCGCTGATCTCCACGCTCGCCCGTCTCGAGGCCGTCGACACCGGACGCGCGCAGCCCACCGCCACGGTCCGGCACCGGCATCTGTCCGAGCGTCCGCTGGTCCTCGTGCCGCTGACCACCGCCGGTGAGGCCGGCGCCCCGCTCGGCGCGCTCGTCGGCACCGACCCGGACGCGCCGCGGCTGCTGGTCGTCCCACAGCCCCGCGACCGCGACCTCAGGTTCGCGTTCCTGGCCGAACTGGCCGACGTGGTCCTGCCGTACATCGACGCGCACGCGGAGAGCGTCGAGGCGGCCGAGCGCACCGAGACCGACCCGGAGACCGGCAAGCGGGTCAAGGTCGAGGTCGAACTGTGCGCGGACGCCCCGCAGTTGATCGTGCCGAGTCGCGCGGGCATCGACTTCGTACGGCTGCTGGGGCGTTCGATGCGCTTTCGCCGTACGGCGGAACAGGACCCGGAAACGCCCCATCCCGCGCCACCGAGGGTGCCGTTGCTCGGCCGGTGGCTGACCCACTACGGGGAGCGCGCCCGCGTCCCAGGTTCCTCGCTGCTGCTGGCCCTGACGGACGTGCTCGCCCGGCACTGGGCGACCGGCCAGTCCAGCCTGGAGGACCAGCACCTCGGTGCCCTGCTCGCCTGGATCGACCCACCGGAGGGCGCCACCGGTGCCGAGGCGGCCCTGCGGGCCGAGCTGCACAGGGACGCGCAGGGCCAGCTCGTCTGCCCGCCCGCGGGCCCCGCCACCGACCCGGCGTTCGACAACAAGCTCCTCGCCCCGGCCATCGAGCGCTACGACCGCGCCCGCACCGCCCTGGCCGCCGCCGAGGACGGCATGGCGGCGGACGACCGGCTCGGTGACCTGACCGCCGCCGAGCGGGAGATCCGCGCCCTCGTCGAGCGGGTCACCCGGCCCACCTGGGACGCGGTGTGGCGCGGGCTCGACCTGCTGCGGGAGCTGCCCGAGGGGGCGCACGTCGAGGAGCGGTGGACCCGCGACCGCTGGTCGTTCACCGGCCACCGGGACCGCGTCCTGGCCGGTGAGCCCCCGCAGCCGCGCCGCGACGACGCGGTGACCGCGGCGAACAAGCTCGCCGCGCGCGAGCGCGAACAGGCCCGCCTGGAGGCCCAGGAGGCGCTCGACGACCCGCTGGTGATGGCCGGGCGACGGCTGACCGGGGAGGCGTTCGCGGGCGAGGTCACGGATGTCGTCATGGCGTACAGCGAGGGCAGGCGCCCGAGCCCGCGCCCCCTCGTCACGGTCCGCACGGACGACCGGCCCCACCTGGGCGAACGGGCGAAGGTGTACCGGTCGTACAACGGAAAGCCGCAGGCGGCGGAGTTCGTGGGGTACGAGGAGGACGGCACGCTGGTCGTCCTGCGCATCCTCGACAAGATGGGCCGCGGCAAGGAGCCCGAGGCCGGGTCCGTGCCGGAGAAGGGCGACGCGGTGTGCTTCACGCTGTTCGAGCACGAGCAGCGGGGCGGCGCGAAGCTCCCCGACCCGGAGGACACGCCGTGGACGCACGGCGGGCCGCCCGGCGCGGACACCGCCCCCGAGCCCGCCGACCCCGTCACCGAGGAAGATGTCCTGTGACCACGCAGACCGCCTTCGACCCCGGTGCCGCGGCGGCGCGGGCCACCGAGGCGATCCTCCACGACACGCTGCACGGCCCGCATCGCGGCGTCGTCGTCGACTCTCCGCCCGGCGCCGGAAAGTCCACGCTCGTGGTCCGCGCCGCGCTCGAACTCGCCGGCACCGGGCGCTCACTGATGGTGATCGCGCAGACCAACGCCCAGGTCGACGACCTGGTGCTGAGGCTCGCCGAGAAGAATCCCGAGCTGCCGGTGGGCCGCCTGCACAGCAGCGACGCCGACCCGTACGACAAGGCGCTCGACGATCTGCCGCAGGTACGGAAGTCGGCGAAGGCGGCCGAGCTGACGGGACTGCCCGTCGTGATCTCGACCGCCGCCAAATGGGGCCACGTCAAGGTCGACGGACCGTGGCGGCACGCGATCGTCGACGAGGCGTACCAGATGCGCTCCGACTCGCTGCTCGCCGTGGCCGGTCTCTTCGAGCGGGCGCTGTTCGTGGGCGACCCGGGCCAGCTGGACCCGTTCGCGATCGTGGGCAGCGAGCAGTGGGCAGGCCTGTCGTACGACCCCTCGGCCTCCGCGGTGAGCACTCTGCTCGCGCACAACCCCGATCTGCCGCAGCACCGCCTGCCGGTCTCCTGGCGGCTGCCCGCCTCGGCGGCGCCCCTGGTCTCGGACGCGTTCTATCCGTACACGCCGTTCCGCAGCGGGACCGGCCACGGCGACCGACGGCTCACCTTCGGCGTCCCGTCGGACGGCTCCGGCCCCGACCGGGTGATCGACGAGGCGGCGGAGTCGGGCTGGGGCCTGCTGGAGCTGCCCGCCCGGCACACGCCGCGTACCGACCCGGAGGCGGTGCGGGCGGTGGCGACGGTCGTACGACGCCTGCTGGACCGGGGCGGGGCGGCCACGTCGGAGCGCTCACCCGAAGCTGCGCCGCTGACCGCCGACCGGATCGCCGTCGGCACGGCCCACCGGGACCAGGCGGCGGCGGTCCGGGCGGCCCTGGCCGAACTGGGCGTGTCGGACGTCACTGTCGACACGGCGAACCGCCTCCAGGGCCGGGAGTACGACGTCACCGTGGTCCTGCACCCCTTGTCCGGCCGCCCCGACGCCACCGCCTTCCACCTGGAAACCGGCCGCCTGTGCGTCCTGGCCTCCCGCCACCGGCACGCGTGCATCGTCGTGTGCCGGGCGGGGGTGAGCGACCTGCTGGACGACTACCCGTCGACAGAGCCGGTCCAGCTGGGCACGGTCGTGAAGTTTCCGGACGGATGGGAGGCGAACCACGCGGTGCTCGCGCATCTGGCGGAACATCGGGTGGCCTGGCGACGCTGAACGCCAGAGGTGACCGAGGGCCCTCTTGCGCAGGCGCGAGACAATTGAGGGTGGCCCACCCCCACAGGCGGCGCCATCGGAACCGTACGAGGAGGAGACAAGACATGGCGGAGCCCACGCCGCGTCGGAACGAACCGCGGCTACGCCCCGCGCCCCTGCTCTTCGAGCCCGCGGAAGCGGCCGGCGACCCGGAGCACTTCTTCGACCTGGAGTCGATGGACGACCCCCGCGAGCTGCTGGCGCGGGCGACGGAGCTGACGCAGGCCTTCCGGGCGGCGGCCGACCGGGCGGTGGAGTTCCAGGCCATCGCGGCGGCACAGCTCGCCGATCCGCGGCGGTTCGACCGGCTGACGCCCGCGGACATCGCCGAGCGGGCCGAGTGGACCGAGGACTACGCCAAGAAGATGGTGGAGTTCGGGCGGGACCTGATGCGGGGGGCCGACGGGCGGGGACCCGATCCCGTGTGAGCGGCCGGGGGCTGCAGGGGTGGCCACCCCTGCTGGCATATGCCGGGCGCGCAAGATACTCCCCTTCCCCCTCGCGCGTCCCGATTTCCGGCAACCCACAGGAGGGGAATGCTCACACCCCGTAGATGTGGGTGTATGAGCAGCAGCACACTGACCTCGGACGGCGCCGCCTGGCTCGCCTCGGCCGGAGCGTATCCGCGCAGCACGCTCGCCCTCTGGGAGGAGCGTCCGGACGCCCCGGTCGTCCTGCCCTGCGGTTCCGCCTTCGATGTGGTGAGCACGCCCGCGATCTTCGGGCGCCGGATGCTGGACCGGTTGTGGGACGAAGGGCCGGGGTCGGGGCCGGTGGCCGCGTTCCGGGGGCGGATGCTGCTGTTCGCCGCGCCGGGCACCGCCCAGCGGCTCCCCTCCCTGCTGGAGTGGGAGGAGTGGGGGTCCCACGGCCGCACCGCGGCCATCCCACCGCTGCTGTGCCACGGCACCGGCGACGCGATCACCGTGCCCGCACCCGCCCCGACCGGCCGGCCCACCCGCCCCGGCCGGCCCACCTGCCCCGATCGCTCCGCCCCCACCGCCCCGTGCGCCTCCACCGCCCCGTCCGCCCCCACCGACCCGCCCGACTCCCGCTGGCTGGTTGCCCCGGACACCCGTCACCCCTGGCTGCCGGGCCCGGAGATCCTGCTGTGGGCGGCCGTGCGGGCCGCCCGTTCGGCCGTACGGATATCGATTTTTCCTCCCCCCGACCAGGGTGCTAATGTCTACGACGTCAGCAGGCGCCGCTAGCTCAGTTGGTTAGAGCAGCTGACTCTTAATCAGCGGGTCCGGGGTTCGAGTCCCTGGCGGCGCACGACAGTGAGAAGCCCTTCGCGCAGGCGAGGGGCTTTTTGCATGCCGTCGGCCGACCGCTCACCCCACTGTGATCTTCACCGTCCACGCCCCCGTCGCCGTACGCCCCTCCACCTCGACGCGGACGGCCTCGCCGGGGACCGTGAAGGCCTCGCCCAGGTCGACCGGGGCGTCCGCGAGGGGCGGGTAGACCGAGTTCTCCCAGCAGGCCTCCGTGTGCGGGTGGGCGTCGATCACCTGGACCGGGCCGCCGCCGGACTCGGCGCCGCTGTGCACGCGGTAGACGAGGACGCCCTGCCGGCAGGCGCCGTGATCGTTGCCGGACGAGCCGCGCGCCTCGAAGGCGAGGACGCTGTCGGCCCCGGTGCGCACGACCGCCAGCTTGGTTCCCCGGCCCAGCCCGAAGGCCGGGGCGCCCGCCGCGGCCGTCATGGGCATCCCCGGCCCGGCGCCCAGCGGCTCCAGTGTCAGCCGCACCGGCCCGGCGCCCTGCACACACGTCACCTGGCGCCGCTCCAGCCAGCCCAGCTTCCACTTGTGCCAGCCGAAGAGATCGGGGGCGAGCCCGAACTGGCTGCCCATCAGGTCCCAGTCGCCGACGTGGGTGTCCCAGTCGCCCTTGCCGTCCGCCGGGCGGTGGTAGAGGTCCGGCAGGTCGAAGACATGGCCGGTCTCGTGGGCGAGGACGAGCCGGTCCGGCGGATGGTTCTCGAACACCGTGACGACCCGGCGGATGTCGGTGCCGTCCACCCGCAGCGGGCCGTCCAGGTTGACCACCTTCGTGGCGTCCGAGTCCACTCCGGGCGCGTCCGGATCGGCGACGAGGTAGACGATGTCGTAGCGCGAGAAGTCGACCCGGCCGTCGGCGGCGGCGAGCGCGTCGCGCAGGTAGGCGGTCCGGTGCGGAGCGGACCAGTCGCGCTGTATGCCGTACGCCGTGGACGGCCGGGGCATCCGGATCCAGTGCCGCAGCGGGTGCGGGCGGAGCCGGAACCTGCCGTAGGAGGCGCGGGTGAAGTAGCGGCTGGTGGCCGGGAAGTGGTCGGCGGTCAGCTCTGCGGGGGTGACCGTCGGGTCCGAGTCCGGGAAGGAGAGGAAGACCATCACCGCGTCCAGCGTGCGGGTCGGCCGGGGATAGTCGGCGTTCCAGGTGTCCAGGCCCTCCGAGTGGTGGGCCTCGGTGCGGGTGAGCGCGCAGGGTGCTGCCCAGAGGGGCTCGGCGACCGAGGGGCCGGTGACGAGGGAGGTCGCGGCGAGCGCCGAGAGGGTGGTGAACACGGCCGCGGTGCTGCGCAGTCGGGGACGCGGGAGCAGACGCGGCACGGGGACCTCCGGGTGCGGTTATGGGACACCGCACCCAGACTGTGCGTATTACATGTTGTATGCCCTGTTTGTCTGCATCGGACGAGTGACGGCCGTTCGGGGGAACGGCGGCAGCGTCTCCGGAAGTGCTCACGGACCGTCACAACCGGTCCGTCGCCGATGAAACCGGTGCTCTGGCGGGCAGAAACGATCTGTCAGGACGACGGGTGGTTCCGCGTCGGTTCCGGGACACTGGACAGTGGCTGCAAGGGTCCGGGGCGAACCTCTATGATCGGCACACTTTCCTGACCTTTCCTGCCCGGACAGAGATCGAGCAGAGATCGAGCAGATCGAGTGCACTGCGGGAGCGAGCGGTGAGCGGAACGTCCGAAGGGTCGACGCCCGCGGCAGACCTCATCCGGCCGGCCGTCACAGACAGTAACCAACAAGCGTCTCGTCGTACGAATGGCGAGGTCTCCGACCCGTTGCGGTCGGCCTTCGTCTCCGCCCCACTGGCGATGGCGGTCGTCGACCGCGAGGGCCTGGTCGTCACCGCCAATGACGCGCTGGCCGACCTGCTGGGCACCGACCCCGGGGAACTGGCGGGACGGGTCGCCGCCGATCTGGTGGACCTGGCGTCCGACGCCCGCACCTGGCACGCGTACCGCGAGCTGCTGCGCGGCCGTGAGGCCCGGCTGCGCTGCACCCGGCGCCTGAAACAGCCCGAGGGGCACAGCGTCTGGGTGCAGGTCACCGTCTCCCCGCTCCCCCAGGGCACGGACGGTGTGCTGCTGGCCGCCGCCGACATCAGCGCCCGGCGTGAACTCCAGGCCCGGCTGCGGCACTTGCAGATGCACGACCCGGTGACCCGGCTGCCCAACCGCACCCTGTTCTTCGAGCGCCTGTCGGCCGCGCTGGACGTGGAGGCGTACGAGCGCGGCGGCACCGGCCGGATCGGCCTGTGCTACCTGGACCTGGACGGCTTCAAGGCGGTCAACGACACCCTCGGCCACCGCGTCGGCGACCGGCTGCTGGCGGCCGTGGCCGAACGCCTGTCGCGCTGCGCGGACGAGGCCGGGTACGGCAGGGCGAGCGCGCCGCTCGTGGCCAGGCTCGGCGGCGACGAATTCGCTCTGCTGGTCGAGGACTCGACGGGCACCGAGCAGCTCGCCGACCTCGCCGAGTCCGCGCTGACGGCCCTTCAGGCCCCGTTCGACCTGGCCGGCCAGCGGCTGTCGCTGTCGGCGTCGATCGGGGTCGTGGAGCGACAGGCGGCCGGGACGACCGCCACCGGTCTGATGCAGGCCGCCGACACGACGCTGTACTGGGCGAAGGCGGACGGCAAGTCCCGCTGGACGCTGTTCGACCCCGAGCGCAACGCGCACCGCATGACCCGTCAGGCGCTCGCCTCCACGCTCCGGCCGGCCATCGACCGCGGCGAGTTCACCCTCGAGTACCAGCCCCTGGTCGGCATGGCGAACGGGCGGCTGAGCGGGGTGGAGGCGCTGGTGCGCTGGAACCACCCGCAGTTCGGGATGCTGACGCCGAATCGGTTCATCGGATTGGCGGAAGAGGACGGCGCGATCGTCCCGCTCGGCCGCTGGGTGCTCGCCACCGCCTGCCGTCAGGCCCGCCGCTGGCAGCTGGAGCATCCCGACGAGCCGCCCATCTTCGTGTCGGTCAACGTGGCCGTGCGCCAGGTCTGGGACTCCGACCTGGTCGAGGACGTGGCGGAGATCCTCGCCGAGACCGGCCTGGAACCGCACCTGCTCCAGCTCGAGCTCACGGAGTCCGCGGTAATGGGCTCGGCGGGCCGCCCGCTGCAGGCCCTGCAGGCGCTCAGCGAGATGGGCGTGCGCATCGCCATCGACGACTTCGGCACCGGCTACTCGAACCTGGCGTATCTGAGCCGGCTGCCGGTGTCCGTGCTGAAGCTGGACGGATCCTTCGTACGGGGATTCCAGTACGAGGACTCCGGGGCCCATCCCAACCCGGCCGACGAGGTCATCGTCGAGGCGATGATCCAGCTGGCCCATCGGCTGGGGCTGACCGTCACCGCGGAGTGCGTGGAGACCTCCGCGCAGGCCGGGCGGCTGCGCCGGATCGGATGCGACACCGGGCAGGGGTGGCTGTACTCCCGGCCGGTGTCGCCGGATCGCATCTCCGAGCTGCTGGACTGTCCGTCGGACCAGGCGGATCAGACGGGTCAGGCGGTCGGCAACGCGTAGGCGTCGGCGATGAGTTCGTAGGAACGCAGCCGTACCTCGCCGCTGTGCGCGTTGGCCGTGATCATCAGCTCGTCGGCTCCGGTGCGCTTCTGGAGGTCGTCCAGGCCCGCACGGACCTCGTCGGGGGTGCCGTGGATGACGTTGGCGTTCCAGGAGTCGGCGAACTCCTGCTCCAGCGGGCTGAATTCGTACGCCTCGGCCTCCTCGGGGGTGGGGACGAGACCGGGGCGGCCGCTGCGCAGCCGGATCATGTTGAGCGCGGCGGCGCGGACCTGCCGGCGGGCCTCCCGCTCGTCCTCGGTCGCGAGCGCGGAGACGCCGATGAGAGCGTACGGCTCGGCGAGCACCTCGGACGGTTTGAAGGTCTCCCGGTACAGGTCGAGGGCGGGGATCGTGTTCTGCGCCGAGAAGTGGTGCGCGAAGGCGAAGGGCAGGCCGAGCAGGCCGGCCAGACGGGCGCTGAAGCCGGAGGAGCCCAGCAGCCAGACCGGCGGGCGGTGCGGGGACTGGACGCCGCCCGGAGAGGTGGCCTGGACGGGGCCGGGGACGGCGTGGATCCGGCGGTAGGGGTGGCCGTCGGGGAAGTCGTCGTCGAGGAAGCGGGTCAGCTCCGCGAGCTGCTCGGGGAAGGCGTCGGCGACGTCGTGCGGGTTGTCGGTGCGGCGCAGGGCGGCCGCGGTGGCGCCGTCCGTGCCCGGAGCGCGGCCGAGGCCGAGGTCGATACGGCCGGGGGCCATGGCCTCCAGCGTGCCGAACTGCTCCGCGATCACCAGCGGGGCGTGGTTGGGCAGCATCACGCCGCCCGAGCCGAGCCGGATGCGGTCGGTGTGGGCGGCGAGGTGGGCGAGGATCACGGCGGGGGAGGACGAGGCGACGCCCGGCATGGAGTGGTGCTCGGCGACCCAGTACCGGTGGAAGCCGCGGGACTCCGCGAGGCGGGAGATCGCGACGCCGGTGCGCAGCGCGTCGGTGGCGGTGTGGCCGGCGCCCACGGTGACCAGGTCCAGTACGGAGAGGGGCACGGGGGCGGTGCCCTGGCTGGTACCGCGGATGTCGTCTGCCGTCACGGGGTCCTCCTGCGTGTTGCGCCGTTCTCGGGTCTTCCCAGCGGCAACAGACAGATGTCCCCATCTATTCCTGTGCATATATTCGTCACACCTGGACGATCGGCTCCCTGGTGAACAGCGACCCCAGCTCCGGCGCGTTCACCCGGCGGTCGGTCAGGCGCAGGGCCTCCCAGACGGTGACCTGGTTGGCCGTGAGGACGGGTTTGGCGAGCTCTTTCTCCAGGGCCGGGATGTGGGCGGCGGTGTGCAGGGCCGTGTCGGGGAGCAGTACCGCCTCCGCGTCGGTGTGGTCGGTCGCGCGGGCCAGGGCGAGCAGCTCCGTCTCCCCCCAGGTGCCGACCTCGGCGGCGGTGACGATGCCGGAAGGACGGACCGCGACCACCTCCGCACCGCCCGCCCGCAGGAAGTCCGCGAACAGCGACGCCACGTCGTCCGGGTAGGTCGCCCCGACCGCGACCCGGCGCACGCCGAGCTCCTGCACGGCGTGCACGAAGGCGAAGGCGGTCGAGGAGGCCGGCATGCCGGCGCGGCGGGCCAGGGTGCGTACCTGCTCGTGGGCGCCCTCCCAGCCGTACACGAAGCTGCCGCTGGTGCAGGCCCACACCACCGCCTCGGCGCCCGCGAGGCGCAACTCCTCGACGCCCGCCGCGAGCCGCTCGGCCGAGCCCATCTCGCGCAGCGCATCCACCCGGTGGGCGTCCTCACCGATGTCGGTGTGGACGAGGTCGACCCGGATGTCGCTCCCCAGCAGCTGCTCGATGCGTGGATAGTCGTCCTCGGCGGAGTGGCCCGGGTAGAGAAATCCGAGTGCGGTCATGTCGAGCCTTCCTGCTGTTGCTCTTCTTCGGGCAGGGGTTCGGGCAGTACGGGTTCGGGCTGTACGGCACCGGCAGCCTCCGGCAGTACCAGACCGGTGCGTGCCGCCGGGTCGATCAGCGCCTGATACGGCCCCACCGCCCAGGTACCCAGCCGGCGCAGTGCCGCCCACACGGTCACCTGGTTGGCCGAGAGGACCGGCATCCGCAGTTCGGCCTCCAGCTGAGGGATCACGTCGTACGTCGGGAGATTGGTGCACGCGATGAACAGGGCCTCCGCGCCGTCCCCCCGGCACACCGCCTGACGCGCCATGTCGGCCACGGCGCGGTAGGGGACCTTCCAGATGCCCCGCGTCAGCCCCATGAACGCACATCCGGTGACCTTGAGGCCCGCCTCGGCCACGTACTTCTCCAGCGACCGGGTGACCGACACGGTGTACGGCGTCACCAGGGCCGCCCGGCGCACGCCCAGCTCCCCGAGCGCCTCCAGCAGGGCGCCCGAGGTGGTGACGGAGGGCACCGCGCCCGCCCGGGTCATCGCCTCGCGCATCGCGCGCTCACCGGCGATCCCGCCGACGAAGCTGCCCGAGGTGCAGGCGTAGGCGACGACCTCGGGCGTGTTCGTGTTCAGCGTGCGCACCGCGTCGCCCAGCGTCTCGTGCTCGCTCACCAGGCGCGCCAGGTCGAGACTGACCTCCACCGGCACGAACGGTGTCCGGGTCAGGTGCAGTGACACCTCGTCCGGCACCCAGCGCCACAGCTCCCGGTCCAGCGCGAAGTCGAACGGGGCGACGACGCCGACACCGCGCTGTGGGCCTGGTCCGCCGAGAAAGGAGACGTCCATGGCAGGCACCTCCCTCACACAGAGAAAAGGGGGTGAGCAACAGACTGCACGCACGCCCGTGTTGACGAAGGTAGGTTCGGGTGCGAGCGTGGTCAAACCTCGCATGTCAGACGGCCGCCACCCCTCCATTTCGCCCCGAGAAACGGCTTCCGCATGACCGCCGCTCCCCCGCCCACCGGCACTCCCACCCTGCTCGTCCTGGACGCCGATCCGCTCCCCCGCCTCGGGCGTCTCACGGGCCGCGCCAGGATCGAGCACACCGACGAGTCGGGGCTCGCCGAGCGGCTGCCGCACGCCGATGTGCTGCTGGTGTGGGACTTCACCTCGCACGCGGTCCGCAAGGCCTGGCCGGGCGGCGGGCCGCGACCGCGCTGGGTGCACACGGCGAGCGCGGGTGTGGACCATCTGCTGTGCCCCGAGCTCGTCGCCTCGGACACGGTGGTCACGAACGCGCGCGGCGTCTTCGACCAGCCGATCGCCGAGTACGTCGCCGCGCTCGTCCTGGCGATGGCCAAGGACCTGCCCCGCACCTGGGAGCTGCAGCGGGAGCGGACCTGGCGGCACCGCGAGTCCCGGAAGGTCGCCGGGACCCGGGCCTGCGTCGTCGGCTCCGGCCCGATCGGCCGCCGAATCGCCCGTACGCTCAAGGCGCTGGACATCACGACCGCGCTGGTCGGCCGCACTCCGCGCCCCGGTGTCCACGGCCCCGACGACCTGGACCGGCTGCTCTCCCGCGCCGACTGGGTGATCGCGGCCGCGCCGCTGACGGAGCAGACCCGGGGCATGTTCGACGCGCGCCGGTTCGGGGTGATGCAGCCCTCCGCCCGGTTCGTCAACGTCGGGCGCGGGCAGCTGGTCGTCGAGGACGCGCTGGCCGAGGCGCTGGCCAAGCGCTGGATCGCGGGCGCCGCACTGGATGTCTTCACGGACGAACCCCTTCCGGCGGACAGCCCGTTGTGGCAGGCGCCGGGCCTGATCGTGTCCCCGCACATGAGCGGCGACACGGTCGGCTGGCGGGACGAGCTGGGCGCCCAGTTCGTGGAGCTGTACGAGCGATGGGAGGCGGGCAGGCCGCTGTCGAACGTGGTCGACAAGAAGCGCGGATACGTACCCGGACACTGACGCCCCGGGAGGGTGGATGACCCAGCTGACCGAGCTCACCGAACTGACCGCCGTACAACTCGTCGACGGCTACCGCAAGGGCGAGTTCAGCCCCGTGGAGGCGACCCGCGCGGCACTGGAGCGGGCCGAGCGGATCCAGCCGGAGGTGAACGCCTTCGTCCACCTCACCGCCGAGGACGCCCTCGCCCGGGCAGCGGAGTCGGCGCAGCGCTGGCGGCGCGGGGAACCGGCCGGAGCGGTGGACGGGGTCCCGGTCACGGTCAAGGACCTGCTGCTGCTGCGCGGCACCCCGACCCTGCGCGGCTCGCGGACCATCGACCCGGAGGGCCGCTGGGACGAGGACGCGCCCTCCGTCGCCCGGCTGCGCGAGGCCGGCGCGGTGTTCCTCGGCAAGACCACGACACCCGAGCACGGCTGGAAGGGCGTCACGGACTCCCCCCTGACCGGGGTGACCCGCAACCCGCACGACCACTCCCGCACCGCCGGCGGATCGAGCGGGGGCGCGGCGGCGGCCGTGGCGCTCGGCGCGGGGCCGCTGGCGCTGGGCACGGACGGCGGGGGCAGTGTGCGTATCCCGGCGGCGTTCTGCGGGATCTTCGCGCTGAAGCCGACGTACGGCCGGGTCCCGCTCTACCCGGCGAGCGCCTTCGGCACGCTGGCGCACGTGGGGCCGATGACCCGGGACGCCGCCGACGCGGCGCTGCTGCTGGACGTCATCGGTGTGCCCGACGAGCGCGACTGGTCGGCGCTCGGCCCGCCGCCCGGTTCCTTCACCGCGGGGCTGCGCGGCGGCGTGCACGGGCTGCGGGTCGCCTACTCGCCCTGCCTGGGCGGCCAGGTCGCGGTGCGCCCGGCCGTCGCGACGGCGGTACGGCGGGCGGTGGAGCGGCTCGCCGACCTCGGCGCGTACGTCACGGAGACCGACCCCGACCTCACCGACCCGGTGGACGCCTTCCACACCCTGTGGTTCACCGGGGCGGCCCGGGTGATCCAGCATCTCGGGCCGCACCAGCGGGGTTTGCTCGACCCCGGCCTGCGGGAGATCTGCACGGCCGGTGAAAGCCTTTCGGCGCTGGACTACCTGGCCGCGGTGGACGTCCGTATGGACCTGGGCCGCCGGATGGGCCGCTTCCACACGTCCTACGACCTGCTCGTCACCCCGACCGTGCCGATCACGGCGTTCGAGGCGGGCGCCGAGGTACCGAAGGGCTCGGGCCACCGGCGCTGGACGGGGTGGACGCCGTTCACGTACCCGTTCAACATGACGCAGCAGCCGGCCGCGACGGTGCCGGTGGGGGCGGACGGGGACGGGCTGCCGGTGGGGATGCAGATCGTGGCGGCCCGGCACAGGGACGACCTGGTGCTGCAGACGGCGCATGCGCTGTACGAGGCCGGGGTGGCCGGGGTCGCAACTCCGTCTCCGCAGGTCACCAGGTACGACGAGCGGTCCGAGCCTTCCCCCTCTTAGCTCGGACCGAGGTGCGGTGACCATCTTGCGGCACTCGTAGCACATCAGGGACCGGCTCCGCACATTCAAGGCTCACAGTGCTGGAGGAGAGCGACGAGGACCGCGGCGACGGCGGCGGCGAGTGCGGCGATGGTGGGCCAGGGCCACTGGCGGGATTCGAGACGGCGGAGGCGTTCCTCGTGGTCGTCGGGCTGCTCGTTGATGCCGGCGAGGCCGTCGAGCTTGCCTTCGATGCGGCTGACGCTCTCGCGGGTGGCGCGCAGCTCGCCGTACATCTCAGCAGCGGTGATGGTGACGACCGGGGCGGGCTGCTCGTCGGTCACGGGTTACCGCCCGTGGCTGTGGTCGGGCGCGTGTCGTAGGGGGTCTCGGTGACGCCGGGGCCGTCGCTGCCCGTGCCCACGGTGACGAGGGAGGTGGCCACGGAGAGGACGGCGGCGACGCCGGCAAGGGCGAAGGCGCGTTCCCAGGGGAGGGCGAGCAGGTCGGTGGCGTCGAGACCGGGCAAGGCCAGGAGGGTCTGGGCGGTAGGATCGAGATCAAGGAACTTCACTGGACGCAACCCCGCCACTGCGTGGACAGAACACCTACGCTTTACGGTCCTGGTGCCGACGGTGCTGGTTACCGCCGCCGTCGCCGGTCTGCGGGTGGTGCGGTGGGCGGCTCCCTTGCCGCGTTGGCACGGGGCTGGCTGCCCAGGAACCGTCGGCCGTTTCGTCGGAGTCGAGCACGTCCTCGCCATAGAGATCCCGCAGCCAGTTGGATTGGTAAATGGTGTCGAGGTAGCGCTCGCCGAGGTCTGGGGCGATGGCCACCGCGGTGAGTTCACGCGTGTCATGGTCGGCCAGCCAACGCATCGCGCCGCTGACGACCGTGCCGGTGGAGCCGCCGAACAGGAATCCGCGTCTGGCCAGACGATGGCAGGCACGGATGGTGTCCGTCTCCTCGACACGTATCACCTCGTCCACGTAGGACTCGTCGAGCAGCGGCGGACGCATGCTCATGCCGAGACCGGGAATCATGCGGCGGCCCGGCGCACCACCGAAGATCACCGAGCCGACGCTGTCCACTGCGACGATCCGCACCGGCCGGTGCCACTGGCGGAAGTAGCGTGCGCAGCCCATCAGAGTCCCGGTGGTGCCGGCGCCGACGAACAGTACGTCCAGGCGCGGGAAGCACTGGGTGATCTCCGGCGCCGTCTTGTGGTAATGCGCCTTCCAGTTGCCCGGATTGGTGTACTGACTGAGCCACACGTACCGGTCATCGGAATCGCACAGCGCGCGGACGTAGTTGATCCGCGCGCACAGGAAGCCGCCGCCGGCGTCCAGGTCGGCGATGGTGTGCACCCGGCTGCCCAATGCCTCCATCAGCAGTCTGGTCGACAAGTTGCAGCGGGAGTCCGTCACGCACAGGAACCGGTAGCCCTTGCTTGCCGCGATCATGCTCAGCGCCACGCCCAGGTTGCCCGACGAGGACTCGACCAGGATCGACTCCGGCTTGAGGACTCCGTGCCGCTCGGCGGCCTCCACCATCTCGGTCGCGGCCTTCAGCTTGATCGAGCCGGCGAAGTTGAAGCCCTCACACTTCAGGAACAGGGAACGCCCGAAGACGGGCCGAAGGTCGACATAGAGCTGTGCTTCGTTGAAGGCATGGGGAGCGGATATGACGGGCACGACGGCCTCCTCCTCATCTGCAGCAGGACTTTCGGAACGTCCCTCCGGCCGTGGCCAGAGCTGAAGGCCTCTCGGACGGTCATCCGTACCGGCGCAGTTCGTGGAAGAAGTCGTCGATGACGTGCAGCTCTCCGGAGCGGACCACCTCGTCGTAGACGTACTTGCCGACCGCGAGGTCGAGCACCCCGAGGCCGAAGGGCGAGAACACCACCGGCCGGTCCGCCGGCACCGTCACCCGCCCGGCCATCACGTCGTCCAACGTGCCCTGCAGGAAGTCCCGGTTGCCCGTGAGCTGCTCGGTCAGGTGCGGCGAGGTGTCGGCCTTCAGACAGTGCTCGACGTCATCGACGATGTTGGTCGAGGCGAGAACGATCTCCGGCGCGAGGTCGCGCAGCGACACGTGCAGAACCACAGGATTGTGCGAGAACCACGTAGGGTCGCTGACGTGCGGCTCACCGGCGACGGTGGCGAAGACCACCAGGTCGCTGAAGCAGATCAGCCCCTCGGCGCTGTCGTGCACCGTGATCCGGCCTGTGGTGCCCGACTGCTCGAGATAGCAGCGGAACCCGGCCGCGCTGTCGGCGGACAGGTCGTGTACGCCGATCTCGTCGAACGACCAGCCGCTGCCGGCCAGGAACGCATGGATGTAGCGGGCGATCAGGCCCGTCCCGAAGAACCCGACGCGCGTGGGCCGTGGCCGGTCCCGACTGAGCCGGTCCGCGGCCAACGCCGCCGACGCGGCCGTCCTGGTGGCGCTGATGATGGAACTCTCCAGGCAGGCGAACGGGTAGCCGGTGTTCTGGTCGTTGAGGATCAGCACGGCGGACGCCCTCGGGATGCCGGCCTGTACGTTCTCCGGGAAGCTGGAGATCCACTTCACGCCGTCCACCCGTACGTGCCCGCCGATCGAGGCCGGCAGCGCGATGATCCGGGAGGACGGGCGGTCGGGGAAACGCAGGAAGTACGACGGCGGGTTCACCGAGTCACCGGCGCCGTGCAGCCGGTAGACGGCCTCGACCAACTCGACGATCTGCTTCTCGCGCCCCTCCAGCACCTGCTGGACCTGGGCACCGGAGATCACCGCGAAGGGTGGCACGGTGTGCGGATCGGTTGTCGCGGACGCCGTCACGGCGGTGGGGATGGTGGTCATCGGGCGGTCACCTCGACGGTCGGCGAGCAGTCGGACAGTCGCACCGAGTCGGCCATCGCGACGAGCACGTCGCGCGATCCCTCGAAGGGCTCCCGGCTGTGCGCGGTGCGCATGTTGTCGACGAGCATCAGGTCGCCGGCCTGCCACGGCTCGCGTGCGGTGTTGGCCTCGTAGACCTCGTTGAGCAGCTGCACCACGTCCTCGCCGATCGGGTCGCCGCCTCCGAAACGGGTGTTGAACGGCAGCCCGTCGGTGCCGTAGACCTCGACGAGGTACTCGCGGACCTCGGGGGCCAACGTCCACTCGTTGAGGAACGCGATCTGGTTGAACCAGCAGCGCCGGCCGGTGACCGGATGGCGCACCACGGCGCTGCGGCGCTGCCTGGTGCGCAAGGCCCCGTCGGGTTGCCAATCGAACTCGATCGCGTTGGCACGGCAGTAACTCTCGACGGCGCCCCGGTCGTCGGTGCCGAACGCCTCGGTCACGGACGCCCCGATCTCGTCGTTGTAGCTGCGGGTGAGCAGCCAGCCCTCCTGCTCGAACCGCTCGGTCAACTCGGTGGGCAGCTCCTCGAGCACGGTCGCCGCGTCGGCCACTCCGGTCGCTCCGCCCTCGGTGGGCGCAGTGAGGCAGGCGAACAGCATCAGACCGGGGAACTCCAGCGTGTAGCTCAGTTCGTGGTGCATGCACATCGGCTGGTTCGGCGGCCACTGCGCCGAGGAGTACACGCCGTCGGCGTAGATCCGCCGGAGCGCGAAGGCCTCCCTCTCCGTCATCAGCCCGGTGCTCAGCCGCTCGAAGACGGCACCGGTCCCGGCCACGTCGCGCAGCCCGAGGCCGCGGACCAGGACACAGCCATGCTCGGCGACGACGGCGCGCAGCGCGTCCCGGTGCTCGGCTGCCCAGCTCGGCGCGTCGCCGGGGGTCTCGGCCCGCAGTATCGGAGGACGGCCGGGTTGCAGCTCGACGTCGTCGAGCAGCGACGTCGGGGATATGGAGGACATCCCGATTTCCTTTCAGTGTGCAGCTGTGTGTGCCGTTCAGGAAGAAGGCAGTAGTTCGGCGGTGCGCAGCACGGCCTGTGCTGCCTCGGCCGGACAGGTGCGCAGGAAGTAGTGGCCGCCCTCGGCGAGTTCGTTCAGGTCGACGCGGACCGCGAGGAGCTCCCAGTCGCGGTGGCGGCGCCGGTGATCAGCCGTGATCGGGTCGTCGGCGGCGACCACCACGGTGACCGGCGCGGACAGCTTCACCGCCGGGGGAGTGTCGAGGACGTGGGCGAAATAGCGGTGTGCGGACACGCAGTCGTGCCGGTAGGCGGCACCGACATGCTCGGCGCGCTGCGCATCCAGCTCATGGAGCTCGGTGTAGCCGCTGCCCGTACTCAGCTTCGCGGCGATCTCGGCGTTGCTCTGCCCGGTCAGCTCGGTGACGGCGTCGCGCCGGTCAGCGGCGTTGCCGAGCAACTGCGCGCCGACAAAGACCCGTTGGACATCCACCCCACGCTCCTCCAGCTGCCTGGCGGTCTCCACGGCGAAGGCCGAGCCCGAGGAGTGACCCCACAGCAGTACTCTGGGCAGGCCACGTTCGGTGATCTCGGCGACGACCTGCGCAACCACGTCCGCCATCGGCGCGAAAGGCTCGCTCTCGGCGGCCACGTCGTGACCGGGCAGCTCAACGGCGTAGACCGCGATCCCACTGCCCAGCAGCGCCTTGGCCATCGGCTGGAAGTTCACCGCGTTGCCGCCGGCGTAGGGGAAGCACACCAGGGCACCGGCTGGCGCACCCTCCGGTTCGGACAGCGACTGAAGCAGCCCAGAACGCCGATCGGACCTGCCGTCGACCAGCGCGGCCAGATCGGCGAGGACCGGATGACGGGTCACGTCCTTGAGCGATACCGCGCGGTCCAGGGTGATCACCAGCTTCACGGCCGACAGCGATGTGCCACCCCGGCCGAAGAAATGGTCCCGTCGATCGATCTGAGCCTGCGGGATGCCGAGCACCTCCGCCCAGGCGGCCGCCAGCCGCTGCTCGGTCGCGGTGTCCGGCGCGTGGTGACCTTCCTCGTAGTCCTCGACGACGTCGAGTTCTTCCGCGAGCGCCGCCAGCGCCCTCTTGTCGGTCTTGCCGTTGGCGGTCAGCGGCAGACTCTCCCGCCAGTGGAAGGCCGACGGCACCATGTACTCCGGCAGCGACTCACCCAGCCGGTCCCGCAGGTCCTCGGCCGGGAGTGATCCCGGGCCGGAGTAGAAGGCCACAAGGTGCTTGCTCCGGTCGGGCCGCTCGGCGACCACCACCGCGCCGTCGCGGACACCGGGCACCTGCAGCAGGGTGTTCTCGATCTCGCCGATCTCGATCCTGAAGCCACGGATCTTGACCTGGGTGTCGCGGCGTCCGAGGAACTCCAGCTTGCCCTCGGGCAGCCAGCGACCGTGGTCGCCACTGCGGTAGAGCCGGGCGCCCTCGCGGTGCGGGTCGGGCATGAAGGCCTGCTCGGTGCGATCAGGGTCGTTGACGTATCCGCGGCCGACGCAGACGCCGGAGAAGACGATCTCGCCGGAGGCGCCGAGCGGCACCGGTGACAGCTGCTCGTCGACGACGTAGACGTACACGTTGCTGACGGGGGGACCGAGCGGGACCCGTTCGCGGTCCGGCACCCGGTCCATGACCTCGTGGTTGGTGTCGTCGGAGGTCTCGGTCAGGCCGTACGCGTTGACCAGCTTGATGTCGGGCTCGGCCGCGAACCAGCGCTGTGTGAGCTCCTTCTTCAGCGCCTCACCGGTGACAGACACGTACCGCAGATCGGGCAGCTCCCGCGGATGCTGCTCCAGATACGTCAGTACGACCTCGAGGTACGACGGCACGACCTGGAGCACGGCGACCCGGCCGCGGGCGATCTTGTCCACGAACCGCTGGACGTCCAGGATCACCTCCTGCTCGACCAGCAGGGTCCGCCCACCGACCAGGAGCGCGGACACCAGTTGCCACAGCGAGATGTCGAAGCACTGGGGGGCGGTCTGGGCAACCACCTGCCCCTCGCCGATCTTCAGGTCGTCGATCTTGGCATAGAGGTGGTTGACCATGCCCGCGTGCTCGCACATCGCGCCCTTGGGCTCTCCCGTGGAGCCGGAGGTGAAGTAGATGTAGGCGAGTTGGTCCGGCGCAACGGCGATGCCCAGGTCGTCGTCGGCACGGCCCTCGTCGTACGCCGTGCCGACGAGGAGCTTCCGGACCCCCGGTAGCGAGTTCAGGGCCTGGTCGAGCGAGTCGGTGCTGCCGGGTTCGGTGAGCACGAGCCCGCACTCGGCGCGGGAGAGCATGGCCGCGATGCGGTCGGCCGGGAAGTGCGGCTCGACGGGCAGGTACACGCCTCCGGCCTTGAAGACCGCGAGGACGGCGGCCATCCAGTCCAGGTTTCTCTCGGTCACCACCGCGACGACACCTTCGCGCCGCAGCCCCCGCGCCAACAGGGCTCGTCCCAGCTGGTTGGCACGTGCGTTGAGCTCGTGGTACGTCCACTGCCGGTCGCCGTGCACGGCGGCGACGGCATCCGGGTGCAGCCTCACCCGCTGCTCGAACAGCTCGTGCATCCGGGTGTCCGGCAGGGTACGGCACGGTCCGGACAGCCCTTCGAGCTGGAACCGGAGCTCCTCGGTGGAAAGCAGGCTCTGCCGCGCGTGCTCGGCATCAGGATCCGCAGCGATGAGCGCGAGCGCGTTGACGTGGTAACTGGCGATCCTGGCGGCGTAGTCCGCGTCGAGTACGTCGGTCCGGTACCGCAGTCGCAGCACGGGGCGGCCACCGTGGTCCGAGAAGCCCACCCACAACACGGTGTCTCCGGCGAGATCGCCGCCGACGCCCGTCGGACAGGGACCGAAGGTCGGATTCGGATCGAAGACGGTCTCGATCGACGGTTCGGTCAGGCCCAGCTCGCGCCTGAGTGAGTCGACCGGAAAGTCCTTGTGCGACAGCAGTTCCGAGGCGACGCGATGGGTGTCCACCAGCAGCGCCCGCCACGATGGGGGTGCGGTCGTCAGCCGGCAGGGCAACGGTCGGCCGCCCTCCTCGGCGACGTAGCCGGTGGTGACGTCGTGCTCGCCGGACAGCGCGGCGAGTACCTTGGCGTGCGTGGCCAGCATCACGGAGTCGAGCGGCATCGTGAGGTCCTCCGCCAACCGGCGCAAGGCGCCCATGACGTCGTCCGGAATCGTGGCCTCGTGCTCGTCGACGCCCGTCCTCGGATGGAGCGTCCACCGCGGGATCGTGGTGGATCCGCCGGCGACGAGCACACCGCGCCAGAACTCCTGGTCCGCTTCCACTCGCCTTGCCATCGATCTGTCCCTCTCCGCTCGCCGTGGCCACCATGTCTGTCGCCGCCGGCCAGGGCGGCTCCACTGTCGTCGTTGCTCTCGGCAGACCGGCAGACCGATGTGTCCAACCAGGTGAGCCCGCTGACCGAGATGGTCCTGCTACCCCTTCCGCACCAGTGCTGTCGGTTGACGGGGGCCATCTCTCATCTCCGTGGCCGGGTTTCCACCCCACCGCGCGTGCTGCGGGACTTCCTCGCCCTTCATGAGAAAGGAGTCGGGCGCCAGCACTGAACCGTCACCCATCGTCACGCCGTAGTGGACGTGGGAGCCGACACCGAGGGTGCATCCGTCGCCGATCGTGCTGCGGTCGGACTTGAAGGTGCCGTCCTCCTGCGAGTGGCACTGGATCTTGCTCCCCGCATTGAGGGTGCAGTCGTTCCCGATGGTGGTGAGCATCCGCTCCGTCAGATAGCAGCCGTCATCGAAGACCCTGCTGCCGAGCCGAACACCCAGGAACCGCCAGATCACGTTCTTGAAGGGGGTGCCGTTGAAGAAGTTGAGGTACTCGTCAGGCACCTTCCACAGACGCTCGTGCCACCAGAAATACGGGTCGTAGATGGAGCACAACCGCGGCCGCAGCGCGCGGAAAGCCACGATGGCACGCTCCACCAGTACGAAATAGAGGGGGGTGAACGCCAGGGCGAACACCATGAATACCGCGATCGATACATGTCCAAAGGAGTCATACAGTTCGACATCCGCGAGGGCGAGCACCGTGAGCACGAAGAAGTACAGCCACCGCACGAGCAGGAAGAGGACCATCGAGCGGATGTTGTAGCGGTTCTTGGCAGCGAGGTTGCGGTGCAACTCGTCCCCGGTCCGCATGTGGTCGAACCGGGAGTCGCGTTCCACCGACCGGGGAATCTCGAAGCACGGTGAGCCGAGCAGACCCACCCCCTCGCGCATCTCGCCGTCGAGCGGAATCATCACTTTCGTCGCGAGGAGGCAGTTGTCGCCCGTCTTGGCCCCAGACGGATAGGCGATGTTGTTCCCGAGGAAGTTGTTCGTCCCGATCGACGCCCGGGACACCCGGAAAGACGTGCTCGAGAAGTCGGCATTGACGATCGACAGGCCGTCAGCGACCATCGTTCCGCTGCCCACAGAGCACAGGTACGGGGTCTCGTGCTGTACTTCCGTACCGAAGTTCGACCCGGTTTGCTCCACCTGGGACAGGTCGTATCCAAGACCGCGCAGATAGGGGACGATGTAGGAGCTGTCACCGAAGAGCCATGTGAAGAACTTCACGTTGGTGATGCGTGCGATCGCCCGGTGCGTCGAGTAATGAAAACCGTACAGCGGATATACCTTGTCCGGCTTGACGACCAGATTCAGCAGGCGCGGAACGGTGAACAGAACGGCGACGCCCACGACGACGAAGCTGAAGAACAGAACGCCGGAAACGATCAGCGCATCGACGTAGAGCTCCGGCGACCCGAGCCCTCCCGCGCCCGGGCCCAGCCGGTCGCTCAGCCCCGGTGCCTGTGTCAACAGCATGTACAGGCCCCCGACGGCCAGCGGCACGGAGAGGAAGAACAGCTGACCCACGGTGGCGAGGCCGAAGCCGAGCCGGCGCAGGGTGCCACACCTGGCGGGCGGGACCCTCACGTAGTCGAGCTCCGTGCGCTGCGCCGGAGATCCGTGCCACCGCTGGCCGTCCGGGACCGCCTGGCCGCTGTGGAGCGAGGACGTATGACCGAGCTGCGCCCCGTCACCCATGGACGTGTCGATGTCGAGCACGGTCTTCTCGCCGATGAACACATCCCGGCCAAGGATGACCGGGCCCGTCTGAATACGGCCGGCGTGCGCCCGGTAGCAGAGGAAGAAGGAGTCCTTGCGGATCACCGTGTCGGCGCCGATCGTGAGCAGGTCGGTGCAGACCGGAACGTTGCGGGAGAGGATCGTGACACCCTTGCCGATTCGTGCGCCGAGTGCACGCAGGTACAGCACGTACAGGGGATTACCGACGAAGAAGATCATCGGGTTGGCGTGGAGCAGCACCTTGACGGTCCAGAAGCGCAGATAGGCCAGACTCCAGACCGGGAATTCGCGTGCTTTCCACCGGCCGATAAGGATCCATTTGGCCACGACCGGTAAAGTGCACATGCCGACGAAGCCGGCGCCACCGAAGACGGTCGAGCGCAGGTAGATGTCCGTCAAACTCGAGCCGGCGGATACCCATGCATAGCCGCGGGCGGTGAAAATTGCAGCGAGGAAAGAATATCCCAGGAAAAGCAGGAACTGCAGCGTTCCGCAGAGGGTGTACTGCAGTGTGCTGAGCGGAGTCACCGCCTCCGACGATTCCGGGACCGGCGAACCGACGGGGGCGGGTGCGGCAACGGCACCGGTTCCGGCGTCGGTACCGGTATCGGCGAGCGCCGTCGCCAGGCTGCGGATCGTCGGGTAACGGTAGACATCTTTCATCGACACGGACGGTAAATCCGCCCGCTTTCTGACGCGTGCACAGAATTGAGCCATCACCAATGAATTACTGCCGAGGTCATCGAAGAAATGGCTGTCGACCGACACCTGCTTGACGCGCACGACGCCAGCGAGTACCTCGGCGAGATTCATCTCAGTGTCCGTCGACGGGCTGTTGTCCGGCACGGTTGTCAGGGACTTGGCAGACTTCTCCACCATGCAAGCTCCTTGAGGAAATATTGACCACCATCGCCGGTGCGACCGGCGCCCGGTCTCCTCGCGCTGAGCGTCGAGCGCTGGGCAGATAAAGCAACACGGACGCCGCGAGTTCGTGAATTCATGCCTTCACGAAACCATCACGCTTTAGTTTCCGTCGTCCACCGGCGGGGTGCCACTCGACTCGATCGCGGTGGTGCGACACGAGGGCTCGCCGGTGTCGGGGGACTCGGTTCCAAGGGCCTCAGCGCCGGACATGCGGACCAGGTTCGCATTACTGCATACGGGTGGCGCTGGCCTGGTCCGCAGGTGAGCTGAGCCGGCACTGAGCCGGGGTGCGTAACGGGTCACCCGGCGGTGATTTCCGCAGGTGGAGAAACATCTGGAATTCCGTGCCGCTGCCTGATATCCGAAGCAGAAAAAGGGTCCATGGCGGTCCGGTCGCAGACTCGCCACGAGCCCTCTGCGTACACTTCGATGCGTTCCTTCTGCATGCCGCTCAGTTTCAAACGCGGAGTTCATCGGAAGGGTTTCCGGGAGCGACGTACATGGATGCCCCTCCTTCGAGTCGCCTGACCGGCCGGCCGGGCCGGTGTGGGAGTACTTGGACGGGGCCCAAGATCGCGTCCACTCCGCTGCTCTCGGCTCGGGCTCCGGCGAACGGTCGCTGAGACGCCGGGAACAGCGTCGCGATCGCGTGCAAAGAGTCGTTTGGACAAGCGCACATGTTCCGCGACGCGTGCCAGGCAACTCCGAAAGATGAAGTCGCCGTCGAGCCGAGCGGAACATGACGGCCGCTCGGCACTGCAGCAGTGATCACGCCCGCAATCGTGTCAGCGGCCTGCTGGTCGGCGATCGCATTTCCCGGGCGCGCCGGGCGTCTGCGGTACTGGTCACACCCTCCGGAAGCCGAGCGTCTCCCCCGCCGCCCCCGACCGCCACAGGTCGTTGCACGCCTCCGCCATGGTCTCGAGGCCCTCGACGACCTGACCCCACACGATGCCCGGCACCCACCCCACGTCCCCGTTGAGGAGGAGGTTGTTGCGCTCGTAGAACAGGGCGAGGTCCACCACGGTCGCCGTCGTGCGCACCTCGCGGTCGTAGCCGTACGCCCGGGTCCCCAACTCCGTTCCCGCGAAGGAGAAGTAGCACAGGTCGCCCGGGATCGGGGTCACCGTCGGGTTCTCCAGCGGCGGTTCGGCGGCGGCGAAGGGCGGGAAGAGCGCGTAGATCTCGTTGCGGGCGTACTTCGCGTGGTAGACGTCACCGGCGAGCGGCAGGGCGTCCCAGACGGCGGCGCAGGTGACCGGGGCGCGGTCGTCGAGGAGCTTCGCGGTGCAGCGGACGTCGCGCTCGGCGAGGGAGAGTTCCACATAACGGTCGGCCATGCCCTGTTCCCTCCCCGGCCGCACGGGTCTCATACCCACCCACCCTCGGAAACGGGCCGGTCACGCTCCGGTCACCGTTGCATCACATCGCACGGCGGCCCTGCATACCCCCCGCGGATCGGGCAGACGCCTCCACTGGCCGCGGCCGCATGTCAGGCACGACTCTGGAGGTTGCACGTCCATGACCGAGTTCCCGAACCTGTCCCGCAGGGGCTTCCTCACCAGAACCGCAGCCGTCGGCGGCCTGTTGACCGTCCCCGGACTCCTCGCCGCGTGCAGCAAGACCGACACCGGCAGCTCCGGCGAGGGCTCGACCCTGGACAAGCTCAAGGAGCAGGGCTACGTACGGGTGGCCTACGCCAACGAGGCCCCCTACGGCTACGAGGAGGGCGGGAAGCTCAAGGGCGAGGCGCCCACTCTGCACCGGGAGATCTTCAAGGCCCTCGGCGTGGACGAACTGCGGCCGACCTTCTCCGAGTGGGACGGTCTGATCCCCGGGCTGCAGGCCGGCAAGTACGACGTGATCAGTGCCGGGATGGCGATCATCCCGGAGCGCTGTGAGCGGGCGCTGTTCTCGGAGCCGGAGTTCATCTCGCCCACCGCGCTGATGGTGAAGAAGGGAAACCCCCAGAACCTGACCGACCTGGCGTCGGTGAAGAAGGCCGGGGCGACCATCGGCGTGATGTCGGGTGCGGTCGAGAAGAACTACGCCACCGGCGCCGGTATCGCCGACGGCGACATCAGGACGCTGCAGAAGCCGCAGGACGGCGCGGACGCGGTCAAGGGCGGCCGGATCGACGCGTTCCTGCTCACCGGGATCTCCCTGAACTGGCTCGCCAAGAACAACTCGGGCCTGGAGGTCACCGACTCGTTCGTCCCGGAGCTCGACGGCGTCAAGCAGTACAGCCCGGGCGGTGCCGTCTTCCGCCAGGGCAGCGAGGACCTGCGGGACGCCTTCAACAGGGAGCTGAAGAAGATCACTTCGGATCCGGACCGCTATGTGCAGCTGATCGGCGAGTACGGCTTCGGCAAGGACACCATCCCGCCGGCGGACCTGAAGACCGCCGACCTGTGCAAGGGCTGACGGGACCCGGCTGCCCATGGGTGACTTCTTCACATACTTCTTCGACCATCTGCCGGACGTCTGGTCCGGGCTGGGCACGACCCTGGCGGCGACGGTCCTCGGCTCGGCCGTGGCGCTCGCCCTGGCGTTCGTGTTCGGCTTCATGGCGCGCAGCGGGTCCGTGCTCGTGCGGGGGGTGTCACGGGTCGTCGTGGAGTTCTTCCGCGGCACCTCGCTGTACGTCCAGCTGTTCTGGCTGTACTACGCGTTTCCGCTCCTGTTCGGATACGAACTGACCCCGCTGTTCTGCGGCGTCGTGGCGTTCGGCATGAACTACGGGGCGTACGGCTCCGAGGTCGTGCGCGGTGCGCTGAACGCCGTACCGAAGGCGCAGTGGGAGGCGGCCGTCGCGCTGAACATGACACCGGCGCAGCGGATGCGCCGGGTGGTCCTGCCGCAGGCGTGGGTGCAGATGATCCCGTCGTTCACCAACCTGCTGATCCAGCTGCTGAAGTGCACGCCGCTGCTCTGGCTGATCTCGGCCGCCGACCTGACGACCGTGGTCCAGCAGATGCGGGACCGCACGGGCGAGACGACCTGGGCGTATCTGACGCTGCTGGTGATGTACTTCGTCCTCGCCTACGCGCTGACCCTGCTGATGAACGCCCTCGAGCGGCACGCCAAGGCCCGGCTGGGACAGCACACCGGCGTGCGCGGGCTGCTGCGCAGCCGTAGTGCGCAGCCCGCCGAGGCGGCGGGGACGAGCGCGGGAGGCTCGCTGTGAACTACAACTGGGACTGGGCCTCCGTCGGCGACTCGCTGCCGCTGCTGTGGGAGGGCTTCAAGACCACGCTGCTGGCCACGGTGCTCGGCACCCTGGTGGCCGCCGTGCTCGGGCTGATCGTCGCGATGGCCGGGCGGGCGCCCAGCCGGCTGGTGACGGTGCCGGTGCGGGCGGTCACCGAGTTCGTCCGGTCCACCCCGCTGCTGGTGCAGCTGGCCGGCGCGTACGCGGTGTTCAACACGGTCGAGCCGCTGACCATCGGTGTCACGGTGCTCGGCATCCACTACGCCTCGTACCTGTCGGAGGTGTACCGGGCGGGCATCGACGCCGTGCCGAAGGGCCAGTGGGAGGCCTGCCGGGCGCTGTCGATGTCGCCGCGCCGCACCTGGCAGGCCGTGATCCTGCCGCAGGCGGTGCGCAACGTCCTGCCCGCGCTGGGCAACTACGCGATTTCGATGTTCAAGGAGACCCCCTTCCTGGCCGTCATCACGGTCTCGGAGATGGTCGCCGAGGCCCGGGAGTACGGCGCGACCCACTTCGTCTACGCCGAGACCTTCACGCTCGCGGGCCTGATCTTCCTGGCGGCGAGCTACCCGACCTCGCTGCTGATGAGAAAGCTGGAGAAGCGCCTTGGCCACTGACCCCCTGCAGAAGACGAGTCCCGAGCCGTCCGTGGCCGACACCGCCCCACCCGGCCACCTGGTGGAGTTCGACCAGGTGGTCAAGCGGTACGGCGACCATGTGGTCCTCGACCACCTGGACTTCACCGTCGACCGCGGACAGCACGTCACCCTGATCGGCCCCAGCGGCTCCGGCAAGACCACCATCCTGCGGCTGCTGATGACGCTGGAGCAGGTCAGCGATGGTGTGATCATGGTGGACGGGCAGTCCCTGACCCATATGCCGGGGCCGAACGGCTCCCTCAGGCCCGCCAACGAGAAGCACCAGCGGGAGATCCGCAAGAAGATCGGGATGGTCTTCCAGCAGTTCAACCTGTTCCCGAACATGAACGTGCTGCAGAACATCACCGAGGCCCCGGTCAACGTGCTCGGCCTCGACCGCGCCGAGGCCGAGGAACGCGCCCGGGACCTGCTGCAGCTGGTGGGCCTGGAGGAGAAGGCCGGCGCACATCCGACGCAGCTGTCCGGCGGTCAGCAGCAGCGGGTGGCGATCGCCCGCGCGCTGGCCATGCGGCCGGAGATCCTGCTGCTGGACGAGGTGACCTCGGCGCTGGACCCGGAGCTGGTGCACGGCGTTCTCGATGTGCTCAGGGACATCGCGCACACCACGGACATCACCCTGCTCTGCGTGACCCACGAGATGAACTTCGCCCGGGACATCTCGGACCGGGTCATGATGTTCGACAAGGGCAAGGTCATCGAGTCCGGCACCCCGGAGAAGATCTTCGGCGATCCGGACCACGAGCGGACCAGGGAGTTCCTCGGAGCGGTGCTCTGAGGAGACTGCCATTGGCATATGCCATTCGCCTACGCCCTGCTGAGAGGGTCGCAATCTGGTCAACTACCGCTCGCCACCAGCCCCTTGGCGGCTATCGTGGAGGGGATCCGCCGTCCGGACTTACGGCCAGACAGTAAGCGCAGGGGGGATACACCGTGGCGCTGACGCACGAGCCGACCGCGCCGTACCACTCGGCTCAGGACGCCCTGCGCGTCCTGGAGACGGTGGCACGGCACACCTCCGGTGTCACCGACACCGAGATAGCCCGCCACACCGGCCTCGGCGCGGAGCGGCTCACCGGCCTCCTGCGGATGCTGCGCCGCGAGGGCTACGTCGAGCAGGTCACCGACGGCGCGTATGTGACGGGCGTCGCCCTCACCCGCCTCGGCTCCGCCCAGAACCGCGAGGAAGCCCTGCGCGAACAGCTCCAGCGGGCCCTCGACCGACTGCGCGACTCCGTCGGCGCCGCCGTCTACATCAGCCGGTACGTCGACGGAGAAATCAAAATCACCCAATACGCGGACGGTCCCGCCACCCCGGCGGTCAACGAGTGGGTCGACTTCCGCTACTCCGCCCATGCCACGGCGGTCGGCAAGAGCCTGCTCGGCCAGCTCGACCACAACGGCCGTCGCGAGCACCTCTCCCGGCACAAGATGGCCCGTCTCACCTCGCGCACCATCACCAGCGACAAGCTGCTGCTGTCCCGGCTGGAGGCCCAGCCGCCCACGGTGCCCGTGCTGGACCTGCAGGAATACGCGGTCGGCACGGTCTGCGCGGCCGTCCCGATCACGGCCGGCTCCGCCGTGGGCTGCCTGGCCCTGTCCCTGCCCGTCGAGCGCGCCCACCGGCTGCGCGAGGCCGCGGACACCCTGAACCGCAACGCGGCGCCGGTCCTGCTGTCGCTGGCGATCTAGGTGCTCCGGGCCACTGGTCCGGAGCACCCTTCTGGACCAGGTAGTATTTTCTGTGTCGCCGACCGCGAGAGCGGACGGCGGGAGTCATGCGCCGCTAGCTCAGTTGGTTAGAGCAGCTGACTCTTAATCAGCGGGTCCGGGGTTCGAGTCCCTGGCGGCGCACAGATGAGGAGCCCTTCGCGGAAGCGAGGGGCTCCTTCGCTCTTCGGCCGCTAGGGCCGGCCTAGGAGGCGGCCGCGCCGAACGAGGCCATGAAGCCGACGCAGAACACGACGATCACCCCGAGGAACGCCAGGACTCCCAGCGTGCCCGCCGCGTTCCTGACCGGGCTCGGCCGACGGGCCGTGGCGACGGTCTCCCGGCCTTCCGCGTAGTACACGGTCACGATGTCGCCCTCGACGACCGTCGCCGGGCCGCCCTCCTCCTCGAACCTGACCAGGCGACCGTCGCGAGCCCTGAACTCGTAGACGTGGTGCAGCGCCGTACGCACGGAGGAGTCATGACCGCCGCCGTGCGCCGTCGTGAACATCCGCAGACAGCGCGCCTCGGCCGTCAGGCCGCTGGTCCAGGCGCTCCTGAGCTGCAGCGAGCGGCGCACCACGCGGTACGCCATGAAGAGGGCCACGCCCATGATCAGTCCGGGCACGACATAGAACAGCGCGTCCATCGCACTCCCCCGAGGTCAGTACGCCGGCCCGGTCCGGCCGGCGTGCGAGGAACCTACCCACGTCGGCCGGACCGTTCGCTCAAGGGAGCCTCAGAGATCTTCGGGATCAGAACTTCGGGGATCAGAACGTGACGTCCGAGCAGGCGTAGAACGCGTTGGCCGTGTCGGCGATCGTCCACACCGCGACGATCACATGCCGGCCGCTGAGCCCGGACGGCAGGGTGCCGCTGTGCGAGAGGGTCTGCGGCGGGCGCTGACCGCCGTAGGGAACCGTGAGGAACGGGGTCAGGTTGAGGTCGGAGCGGGCCAGGTTGTGGTTCTGGTTCCAGCCCGGCTTGGTGACGTAGTACTTGAAGTCGGTCGTGGCGTGCATGGCGGTGAACTGCCAACGGAAGGTGTAGCTCTGACCGCCGTTCACCTTGGTGGCGGGCCAGGCGGCGCCGGACGGTGTCCTCGGTGCGCTGAGCTGGGCGAACTGACTCAGGCCGGCGTTGCATATCTGCCCGTCGGCCGGGCCGGCGGCCGGGAAGCCCTTCGGGCCCTCGACGCTCTGCGGCTCCCACTGGATGGGGCCGCAGTTGGTCACCGTGCCGTTCTGGCAGAGCTTCTGCCGGCTGATGGGCAGGTCGGTGTAGCCGTGGCCGCTGGCGCCGCCGGAGGAGAGCACGAGGGCGCCGGTGGTCGCCAGACCTACCATCGCGGCGGACAACTTGGTCTTTTTGCGCATACTGCCGCTCCTGGAGAACGTGGGGGAAGTTCAGCGAGCTTGCAGGTCTAGACCAAGTCTGAGCGTATTGCCGTTAGTTGGCTGTGTCCATATCAAAGGCGTGTCCATATCAAGGACGCGTCCATACCCATCACGGACCTGTTTCTCCCCGCCCCGCACAGAACGCCACCGTCAAGTCCTTGACCAGCACCTTGCGTTCGTAGTCGTCCAGCTCCACCAGCCCGCGCATGGTCAGCCGCGTCACCGTGTCCTCCACCGAGTCGACCACCGATGTCAGCACGCTCGCCCGGTGCTGTGCGTCCAGCGCGGCGATCCGGCGGCGGTGCATCGCGGCGGCGACCTCAGGGGCGTACTCGAGCCGCACCGGCTGTACCGAGAAGATCTCCAGCCCGACCGGCGCCACGTCCGCCGCCACCAGCCGGGTCAGTGCGTCCGTGGCCGCCTCCACGCCGGCCCGCGCACCGGCCGGCATCTCCACCGGCACCCGCAGGAGCCCCGCCTCCACGCACTCGCGCAGATACGTCTCGTGGTCCTCCACGCCCAGCACGGCCCGCGCGGTGTCCCGCACCCGCCACACCACCAGGACCACCACCCGCAGCGCCGCCCCGCTCCGGTCGGCCGCGGGCATCGGCTCGCTGCGCCAGTGCCGCAGCCGTACGTCGGCCCGGCGGCGCAGCAGCAGCGGGTTGACCCACATCAGGCCGGTACGCCGGACGGTCCCCCGGTAGCGGCCGAACAGATCGAGCACCCAGGCCCGCCCGGTGCGCCCCCGGGACAGCCCCCCGAAGCCGAACAGGCCGAGCGCCCCGGCCCCGGCGTACCCCGCCCACTGCGCCGGCCCGAGCCCGGTCCCCGCGAACGCCGGCAGCCCCAGCGCCTGCGCCGCGAACGGCGGCAGCGTGCCCGCCCACCAGGAGGTGACCGCGCACCCGGCCAGCCCGGCGGCACCGGCGAGCACCCCGACCACCCCGGGCAGCGCCCGCGCGGGCCGTTCCACCAGGTCGAGGTCGATCCGTGCCACCGGGCGGGCCTTCGCGGGCGCCGGGCGGCGCAGCCGCGGCTGCTCGCCGGTGCCCTGGCGGCGGTTCACCACGGTCGGCCTGAGCGGCACGGACACCGGGTCGGGGTCGTCGCGGAACAGCAGATGGACGGGGATCTCGGTGGTCGTCTCGTTCTGGATCACCCGGGCGGGCCGGGCCGGGGCCCCGTCGGCGCCGCCGGACCCGGGCGGCTGGGGAGTGGTCGTGGTCATGTGTGCCTCCAGCCTCCGCGCCAGATGCGTCAGAACAGGTGGTGCAGCAGGTGGTACAGGTGGTCAGGAAAAGAGCCGTCGCCAGGTCTCCGGCCCCGGGTAGCCGTCCGCCGCGCCGCCCCGCCAGCCCTGGGAGCGCTGGAAGGCCTCGACGTTCCGCCGGTCCGCCTCGCCCCAACGCGGCCCCGGCCCGGTGCCGGCGTAGTGCTTGCCGAACCCTTTCCTCACGAGCTGTTTCCCGAGCAGCGTGACGTGCGCGTTGTCCGCACCTGGCCGGAACATGCCCCGGCCGGGGTAGGCCGGGACCCGCGAGGCGGACGCGAGCGGACCGGCCGCTCCGGCGTGGACGGCCTTGCCCTCCTCCTTGGTGTCCTGCGGTACGACGGTCTCCTGCGGCACGACAGTCTCCTGCGGCGCGGCGGTGTCCTGCGGCGCCGCGGTCTCCTCCACACCGGCCACGTCCGCCTTGACGCCCTTGTAGCGATAGGGGACATAACGGTCGGAGTTGGTCCAGTAGGCGTACGGCGTGGTCTGCCTGCGGGCGTGCGGGCGGGTCGACTCGTAGGCGATGTAGTACGTGTGGGTGTAGTCCGTCCAGCCGCCGAAAAGGACCACGTGCGAGCCGTTCTGCGGGTTGGCCGGGTTGTGGAACAGCAACATGTCGCCGGGCTGGAGTTCCTCCTTGGTGATCCGCACCCCGAACTCGTGGAGGGAGCCGGTCCACTCGTTTCCCGGCAGCTTCCAGGCCATCGAGACAAAGCCCGAGCAGTCCTGCCGGTAACCGTCGGTCCAGTAGTGGGTCATGCTGTACGGCACTTTCTCCGCGACCCATTTCTTGGCGCGGTTGATGATCTCCGCGCGGGTGATCTCGGGCAGCGGGACGGCACCCGCCGGCTCGGCCGGTGTCCCGCCCTGGCCGTGCAGCGGGGCTCTGCCGCCCTGGGGAGTGGCAGGCGCTTCACCTGCGGGAACGCCGGGTCGATGGGGGGCATGGGGGACGGCCAGGGCGGGGGCGGTATGGCTCACGCCGAGTGCCGCCGAGGCCATGGCGGCGACGGCCAGCGCGCGGGTTGCGGCCGGGCGGCCGACGGTGGAATGCGGCGACACAGGGGGGACGCGGCGCCAGTGGGCGCAGCCGGGGCAGTCGCAGTCGCTCGTGGGATCGAATTCCTCGAATACCGGAGGCTCCATGCGATTCCCCTCACACTCCAGATGGAAATGTCCAGGCCGGTGCACGTTGATCAGTTTCACAACTGTCTTCCCGGTGCGCATGTTGACGGTCCGAACGATGTACAGGGCCCCTGGAGGGCCGGGGCCGGCCCCGCTCCCGTGGTCCGGAGCACCCCGGAAGGTCATGTAGAGTTAACGATGTCAGCACGCGCCGCTAGCTCAGTTGGTTAGAGCAGCTGACTCTTAATCAGCGGGTCCGGGGTTCGAGTCCCTGGCGGCGCACGATGTCGATGGCGAGGCAGGTTCGCAGAAAGCGCGAACCGCCTCGCCATCGCCGTTTCTGCGCGGCGCGCGGCGCGCCGCGCGCAGTGGGGGCTCCGCCACCCACCCCCCTCTCCGCCGGCCGCCGTGACCGCGGGCCCAGCAGCGAACGCCGAGTCCCCGCACCGACCGGAAGGCCCCTCGCCACAGCGAGGGGCCTTTTGCGTGACCGGAAGCGGGGCCTCCCCTCATTTGGCCGGTTACCCTCTGGCCATGGCAGCGCGTGACCTCCACGAGAGGATCAAGAAGCTCATCGTCGACCGCCGGCTGACCTCCGGGTCCCCGCTGCCGACCGAGCCCGAGCTGATGGAGTTCCTCGGCGCGAGCCGGAACTCGGTGCGGGAGGCCCTGAAGGGACTCCAGGCGATGGGGATCGTGGAGATACGGCACGGCTTCGGCACCTACGTCGGCCGGATGTCGTTCGCCCCGATGATCGAGGGCCTCGCGTTCCGCACGGTCGCCGGGCACTACCGCGGGGAGGACTCCCTGCTTCAGCTGCTCGAGCTGCGCGAGGCGGTGGAGACGGGACTGGTCTCCCGGCTCGCGGGCCGGCTCCCGCAGGCGGACCTCGTTGAACTGGACGCCCTCGTGGACCGTATGGATGAGCAGGCCGCGCAGGGCGCCGGTCTCGCCGAGACCGACCGTGCCTTTCACGCCACCCTCTACCAGGGGCTGGACAACGTGCTGCTGAGCGAGGTGCTCGAGGCGTTCTGGGACGCCTTCCACCGGGTGAGCAGGGATCTCGTGGAGGTGCCGCAGGACCCGAGGGTCACCTGCCGGCAGCATCGGGAGATCCTGGATGCGGTGCGGTCCGGTGACTCGATCCGAGCGGAGGAGGCTATAAGGGATCACTTCGGCAACATTCGTGCACGACTGGTCTCAAGCGCACCAGCGGACGCCAACTTGCGTCCCAATGAGCGCGTATAGCCGGTAAATACCGTGTATCGCATCTTGCGATCATGCTGAACGGCGTAGAACCCTGGTTTGCAAGAGGCTGCGGATACGCGCCAATTGGGGGGCACGAAACCGGTTGCCGGTGCTGCGGGGAGAGGGGCCCCGTTCGTGAAGCGATGCCGAGGGGGGCATCATGCAACCGGAACGTCGTAGTTCCATGTCTATAGAGTGTGGATGACGTGGTGACTGCGGCGCACCACTGACACGTCTGTGACGGCCGAGGGGGCCCTGAGCAGGCGAAAGGAACCGACAGACACGCGCTGAACCGCGTGTGGGGGGATGACTCATGACGTCGACGCCGACGGGCGCCCGGCAGAACTTCGACCCGTCACAAACCACCCAGCTCAGGGTGCCTTCGCACCGGACCGGCAACACGGGGACCTTCCGCCGGATCAAGAAGACGCTGCCGAGGTACGACTACGAGCACTACAGCCGGTTGGCGGGCCCCCTCACCCAGCCCGATCCGAACAAGCCGTACCGGGTGCAGTACCGCTCCCTGATCTCGCAGGAGCCGCACCGGATACGCGTGGCCCTGATGCTCGCCGCGGCACCGCTGCTCTCGCTGGTGCTGCTGGCCTGGCTGCTGCAGCCCGAGCACTGGACCGAACGCGACTACCCGGCCTACGACTTCCTGCCCGCGCTGGACATGGTGATGCTGGTCTCGATCGGTCTGATCGAGTTCTTCCGCTGCATGAACGTGCTGTCCAACGCGCACGCCACGCTGGTCGCCCGCGACCCGATCCCGGTGGTTCCGGAGACCGGCACGAGAGTGGCCTTCCTCACCTCCTTCGTGCCCGGCAAGGAGCCGCTGGAGATGGTGACGAAGACCCTGGAGGCGGCCGTGAAGCTGCGGCACCGGGGCCTTCTGCACGTCTGGCTGCTCGACGAGGGCGACGACCCGGAGGTCAAGGAGGTCTGCGCCCGGCTCGGCGTGCACCACTTCTCCCGCAAGGGCATCGCGAAGTGGAACCAGGCCAAGGGCCCGCACCGCGCCAAGACCAAGCACGGCAACTACAACGCCTGGCTCGACGCACACGGCGACGACTACGACTTCTTCGCGTCCGTCGACACCGACCACGTACCGCTGCCGAACTACCTGGAGCGGATGCTGGGCTTCTTCCGCGACCCGGACGTCGGCTTCGTGATCGGCCCGCAGGTCTACGGCAACTACGACACGTTCGTCACCAAGGCCGCCGAGTCCCAGCAGTTCCTCTTCCACGCGCTGATCCAGCGCGCCGGAAACCGCTACGGCGCCCCGATGTTCGTCGGCACCTCCAACGCGGTGCGGATCAAGGCGCTGAAGCAGATCGGCGGTCTGTACGACTCGATCACCGAGGACATGGCGACCGGTTTCGAGATCCACCGCCACAAGAACCCGGCCACGGGGAAGAAGTGGCGCTCGGTCTACACCCCGGACGTGCTCGCGGTCGGTGAGGGCCCCAGCGCCTGGACGGACTTCTTCACCCAGCAGATGCGCTGGTCGCGAGGGACGTACGAGACGATCCTCAAGCAGTACTGGAAGGGCTGGTACTCGCTGCCGCCGAGCAAGCTCTTCAACTACACGATGATGATCATCTTCTACCCGATGTCGGCCCTCAACTGGATCCTCGCGGCGCTGAGTTGTGCGCTGTTCCTGGGTCTGGGCGCCTCGGGTGTGAACATCGACCCGACGATCTGGCTGATGCTCTACGGCAACGCCTCCGCCCTGCAGATCGGTCTGTACGTCTGGAACCGCCGCCACAACGTCTCGCCGCACGAGCCGGAGGGCTCCGGCGGTGTGGCCGGCATGGTGATGTCCGCGCTGTCGGCGCCGCTGTACGCGAAGGCGCTGATCGACTCGGTGCTGCGCAAGAAGAGCAAGTTCGTGGTGACGCCCAAGGGCGACTCGGCGAGCCCGGACCGGTGGTTCGGGACCTTCCGGTACCACTGGTACTTCATCCTGATCTTCGGTGCCTCGATCGCGGCCGGCTTCTACTTCGGCAACTCCCACCCCGCGATGATCATCTGGGCGTCGTTCGCGATGCTGATCACCGCCACGCCGGTCTTCGCCTGGCGCTGGCAGCTGCGGCAGGAGAAGAAGAAGCCCGCCGCCCCGGCCGCGCCGGAACCGCAGGACGCGGTACCCACCCCGACGCCGGCGCACGGAGTGCCCGCTCCGTACGCGCCGCACGCCCCGCAGCAGCGGCCCAGTTGGGCGGCCTCGAACGAGGGCAACGACCAGACCATGCAGATCGCCCTTGGTGGACTTGGGGGACGTAAGGAATGAACGACCGTGCCGGCCGCCGCCGCGCCCGTCGACTCGCGATAGGCACGGCGGTGGTAATCGCGCTGGCCGGGATGAACGGGCCATGGCTCTACCGGGTCGGGACCGAGAAGTACCACCAGTACCAGATCAACAGACCCGAGTACAAAGCGGACAACGGCCACTGGAAGACCGTCGAGTTCCCGGAGGAGTACCGCCTCAACACCATCCACGCGGCCCTGCTGCGCACCGGCAAGATCCTGCTGGTGGCCGGGTCCGGCAACAACCAGGACAACTTCGACGCGAAGAAGTTCGACACCCGGATCTGGGACCCGGTCAAGAACACCATCAAGGACGTGCCGACACCCAACGACCTGTTCTGCACCGGCCACACCCAGCTCGCCAACGGCAACCTGCTGATCGCGGGCGGCACCAAGCGGTACGAGAAGCTCAAGGGTGACGTGAAGAAGGCCGGCGGCCTGATGATCGTCTACAACGAGAACCCGGACAAGCCGATCACCCTGCCCGCGGGCACCAAGTTCACCGGCAAGGAGAACGGCAAGACCTTCGTCTCCAAGGACCCGGTCCTCGTTCCGCGCGCCAAGAAGCAGTTCGACAAGGAGACCGGCAAGTTCCTGGGCAACGACCCGGGCGTCGGCCGGATCTATGTCGAGGCCGCCAAGGAGGGCGCCAAGTACGAGACCGGCACCCAGGACAACTACGCCGTCCAGGGCCTGAGCGGCGCCGACGCGCGCAACACGTACGGCATCGCGCAGAAGCTCGCCCTGGACAAGAAGGACTTCCAGGGGATCCGGGACGCCTACGAGTTCGACCCGGTCGCCGAAAAGTACATCAAGGTCGACCCGATGAAGGAGGCCCGCTGGTACCCCACGCTCACCACCCTGAGCGACGGGAAGATCCTCAGCGTCTCCGGCCTCGACGACATCGGCCAGCTGGTGCCGGGCAAGAACGAGATCTACGACCCCGAGACCAAGAAGTGGACCTACACCGACAAGGTCCGGCAGTTCCCGACGTACCCGGCGCTGTTCCTGATGCAGAACGGCAAGGTCTTCTACTCGGGGGCGAACGCGGGATACGGGCCGGACGACGTGGGGCGTGATCCCGGCATCTGGGACGTGGACACCAACAAGTTCACCAAGGTGCCCGGCATGAGCGACGCGAACATGCTGGAGACCGCGAACACCGTGCTGTTGCCGCCGGCGCAGGACGAGAAGTACATGGTGCTCGGCGGCGGTGGCGTCGGCGAGTCCAAGCTGTCGAGCGAGAAGACCCGGATCGTCGATCTGAAGGCCGACAACCCGCGGTTCGTGGACGGGCCGTCCCTGGGCAAGGGCACCCGCTATCCGCAGGCCTCGGTCCTCCCGGACGACAGTGTGCTGGTCGCCGGCGGCTCGGAGGACTACCGCGGGCGCGGTGACTCCAACATCCTCGAGGCGCGGCTGTACGACCCGGAGACCAACGAACTCGACCGGGTCGCCGACCCCTTGGTGGGCCGTAACTACCACTCGGGCTCGCTGCTCCTGCCCGACGGCCGGGTGATGTTCTTCGGTTCGGACTCCCTCTTCAGCGACAAGGCGAACACCAAGCCGGGGAAGTTCGAGCAGCGGATCGAGATCTACAGCCCGCCGTATCTCTTCCGCGACGCGCGCCCCTCGCTGTCCGGCGGGCCGCAGACCGTCGAACGCGGTGAGACGGGCACGTTCACCTCGCAGCATGCGTCGTCGATCAAGAAGGTGCGGCTGATCCGGCCCAGCGCTTCGACGCACGTGACGGATGTCGACCAGCGGTCGATCGCCCTGGACTTCAAGACGTCCGGCAACAAGGTCACCGTGACGGTCCCGGAGAACCGGAACCTGGTGCAGGCGGGGTGGTACATGCTGTTCGTGGCGGACGACGAGGGGACGCCGTCCGAGGCGCAGTGGGTGAGGGTTCCTTAGCCTGTCACGTCACTGGGGGCGCCCTCCGCGACGGAGGGCGCCCCCAGCTGCGTACCGGACGCTACTCGCTCGCCTGCGCCAGCTTCAGCGCGTACTCGGGCCACCACTCGCCCGCCTTGGGACCGCCCTTGCACTCGCCGTCCGACTCTCCCGGGCGCTTGACCCACAGGTACGCGTCGACCAGGGGGTCGGCGGTCTTGGTGCTCGGGGTTTCGCCGAGGGCGCGGCCCGGCGGGTTGCACCAGCGTTCGCCCGGGTCGCCCTCGGTGTAGGGGCCGTTGCCGTTGCGGCTGGTGTCGATCACGAACGGCTTGTTGCCCACCTTGGCGGAGAGCTCCTTGCCGTACGCGATGGAGTCCTCGGTCGTGTAGAAGTTGGAGACGTTGACCGAGAAACCGTCGGCCTGGTCGATGCCCGCCCACTTCAGGGGCTCGAAGATCTGGTCGGGCTTGCCCCAGCCGGCGTTGCCCGCGTCCAGGTAGACCTTGGTGTTCTTCAGGGACTTGAGCTTGGTGATGGCGCCCTTGAGCAGGTCGTAGCGCTCCTCGTGGTACTCACCGGGTGTGCAGTTGTCCACCATGTGCAGCACCGCGTCCGGTTCCAGGATCACCGTCGCACCGCGGTCGCCGATGCCCTTGGCGACGCTGTCGATGAACGCCCGGTATGCGTTGCCGTCGGCGGCGCCGCCGCCCGAGAACTGCCCGCAGTCGCGGTGCGGGATGTTGTAGAGGACGAGCAGCGCCGTGCGGTCGGCCTCGGCCGCCGCCTCGGTGAAGCCGCGGGCCTGCTCCTCCGCGTTCTCCGGGCTGAGCCACTCGCCGGTCGGCTGTTGGGCGATCTTGCGGATCGTGTCCGCCTCGGACTCCTTGCCGCTCTTGTTGTAGTCGGCCACCTGCTGGGCCGCAGTGCCGTCCGGGTTGACCCAGAACGGCGCGGCGTCCTTGGGCTGTTGGGTGATCCCGGCGCCCGTGCCGCCGGTGTCGCCACCGTCGCCGTCTCCGTCGCCGGAGGAGCATCCCGCGATCAGCAGCGCCGCCCCCAGCGCCACCGCGGTCGCCCGCACTCCGGTCACCCCCCTGCTGCGGTACATCCAACTCCCCCTTGGGTGCACTGTTCCAAGTCTCAATCCTGACATACGTCGCGCTGCCCTCACGAGGTCGCCCGCGCCTTGTCCGTGAGCTGTTACAGGCGGTCGGCGGGTCCGGGTGAGGGGGCGCCAGGAAGGCAGGTTCAGGGAGCGGTGCCCGTGAGGTAGGCCGACACGACCACGTTGGCGGTGTAGCTGCGGCTGGCCCGGTCGTAGGGGCCGCCGCAGGTGATCAGCCGGAGCTCGGCCCGCCCCGACTTGCGTACCCCGTAGGCCTGTTGGGCGTCGAAACGGTCGCGGGAGAGGACCTGGATGTCGTCGACGGTGAACTCGGCGACCCGGCCGTCGGCGCGGACGACCCGG
Source organism: Streptomyces sp. NPDC059866 (assembly GCF_042731325.1). NCBI lineage: Bacteria > Bacillati > Actinomycetota > Actinomycetes > Kitasatosporales > Streptomycetaceae > Streptomyces > Streptomyces sp. NPDC059866. Next base: position 422,968 of record NZ_JBHWJT010000004.1, read on the forward strand.
ATGGTCTCGCCGGGCTGCAGCGCGCTGATCCCGTAGAAGACGGCGGGGCGGGTCTCGGTGTCGACATGGCCCACCATCAGCGCGGTGCCGACCGCGCCCGGTTTCACCCCGGCCGCGTACCAGCCGACGACGCCCGGCTGGTCGTACGGCGGTGGATCGATCGCCCCCTGCGCGTCGAGGCCGCGGGCCACGACGGGCGCCTGCACGCCCAGGCCGGGGATGTCCAGGCGTTGCGGCAGGGCGGCGGTCAGGGGCTTGGCGGCGGGCGGCAGCTCCGCCGTGGGCGGCCGTCCGACGGCCGCCATGTCGCCGGTGACGGGCGCGGATATGCCGTGCCGTACGTCGGTCACCTCGCGGCCCCACAGCCACAGCCCGAGCAGCAGCACCGCCCAGGCCACGCCCATGAGCATCCGCCCGGTGCCGGAGAAGCGTTCCCGGTCGGACATGGTCGCTCAGCCCGTCCTACGGCTCCGGCGGGTGCCGCGCAGGACGACGGCCACCGCCGCGGCGCCCGCGAGGACCAGGCCGGTCACCGCGTGTGCGGTGTTCGGGCCGGTCGCTGCGGTGTCCACGGACGCGAGATGGGCGGTCCCGCCGCCGCCCGCCTTGACGGGGGCGACCGGCGAGGCGGGCGCACTCGGCGCGGCCGAGGCGTTGCCGATGGTGACGTGCGACTTCATCGACTTGGACTTGTCGCCGCCGCAGATGACCTGAACCTCGTAGCGGCCGGGCCCCACCATGGAACGGACGCGGGTCTCGCCGGCCAGCGTGCCGCCCCCGCCGGTGAGCTCGGCGTCGGAGACGAAGGCCTTCGAGGCCGCGGTGCCCGTGGTGCCGGTGCAGCCGGTGGCCCGCAGCGCGAGGTCGCTGCCGGGCCCCGGGGTCGAGGGGCTGACCGAGACACCGCCGTCCGCCGCGCTTGCCGTCGGGGTGACCGCGGCGACGGCGGCCAGGACGCCGGTACAGAGAGTGAGTCGCAGTGAACCCATCGTGAACCTCCAGACACTCTGGAGACTCCCCCGCGCAGACCGGCCCCGCATCCTCGGCGGGGTCCGGACTACGCCGTACGGGTGAGTTTTACCTCCGGGGCGGTTTCAGACCCGATCCACAAGATCCGCAATGGAGTCCACGACCTTCGACGGCCGGTAAGGGAAGTCCTCGACCTGCTCGGGCCGGGTCAGGCCGGTGAGCACCAGGAACGTCTGCATCCCGGCCTCCATGCCCGCCAGCACGTCGGTGTCCATACGGTCGCCGATCATGGCGCTGGTCTCGGAGTGGGCGCCGATCGCGTTGAGCCCGGTGCGCATCATCAGGGGGTTCGGCTTGCCCGCGAAGTACGGCTTGCGGCCGGTCGCCTTGGTGATCAGCGCGGCGACGGCGCCGGTCGCGGGGAGCGGGCCCTCGGTGGAGGGGCCGGTCTCGTCGGGGTTGGTGCAGATGAAACGGGCGCCGTTGTTGATGAGCCGTACGGCCTTGGTCATGGCCTCGAAGGAGTACGTGCGGGTCTCGCCGAGGACGACGTAGTCCGGCTCGTGGTCGGTGAGGATGTAGCCGATGTCGTGCAGCGCAGTGGTCAGACCGGCCTCGCCTATGACGTACGCCGAGCCGCTCGGCCGCTGGTCGTCCAGGAACTTGGCGGTGGCCAGCGCCGAGGTCCAGATGTTCTCGATCGGCACCTCCAGACCCATGCGGTTCAGCCGGGCGTGCAGGTCGCGCGGGGTGTAGATGGAGTTGTTGGTGAGGACCAGGAAGGGCTTTCCGGACTCGCGCAGCTTCTTGATGAAGGCGTCGGCACCGGGGATCGGTACGCCCTCGTGGATCAGCACTCCGTCCATGTCGGTGAGCCATGACTCGATGGGCTTGCGGTCTGCCATGTGCGTCGATCACTCCTGGCGTGCGTACGAGGATGAGCGGGGCGCCGGAACCACGGCGTACCGACGCCCCCCAGGGTAGTCAGGAGTGGCTGATCCTGACCCCGCCGATCACGACCGGGGCCACGGGACGACGCAGGTGCTCAGCGGCGCCTCCGCACCACCACCAGGGCGCAGCCTGCGGCGACCAGCAGTACGGCGGCAGCGGCGAGCGCTCCCCGCGCGGTGCCGAGTCCGGTACGGGCGAGCTCGTCGGCGAACGACAGGTGTCCGTCGGGGGCGGTAGTGGATCCGGCGGTTGCGTGGGCGGTGGGCGTGCCGGAGTCGCTGCTGGGTCTGGGTACGGGTTTGGTTCCGGGGCTGGATTCGGTGCCGGGCTTGGCCTCGACGCGGAAGCGGTAGTCGTTGGACTGACCGACCCAGTCGCCGTCGTTGTCACGCCGTTGTACGACCGCGGCGTTCGCGGTGATCTCGTTCGGTACGGCGTCGGAGGTCAGCGCCAGCCGCACCCGCACGGTCAGGGTCCGGCCGGGCGGCACGCTGAACCCCGCGAAACCGTCGAAGGCGCCGACCAGCTCGTCCTCGTCGGTCCGCTCGAACCGGACCGGGTGCGGGCGGGCCCCCTCGTAGAACTCCAGCTTCGGCTGCGTCGGCGTCAGCGTCCGCCCCTTGTCGACGAGGACGACGACCGGGTGGATGCCGGTGCAGGTGCGGGCGGTGCTGTTGGTGAGGTCGATGGACCAGGTGCCGTGGCCGCCGCCGGCGTCATAGGAAGCGGGGCCGCCGTGGATACGGGTGGTGATCGGAAAGTCACGGCCACCGGACCCGGCGGCACAACCGGGAGCCGACCCGGAATACGCCGGACCGGCAACGAACAGCAGGGCGGCTGAGGCCGCCGTACAGAGGGACACGGGCGTACACAGTCGCATGAACACATGACCATGCCGGAGGGCATCCGCCCTGGACCGACGCCACCCCGCAGGACCCGCCAACTCCGCCCGATCAGCGCAGCGCACGTAGCTGCGGGCAGTCGTGCCGCTGGGGCGATGGGGGTCCCCCCGCTCGAGCGAAGCCGAGAGTGGGGGAGGGTGGGCGCAGCGGCACCCCGCCGGCGCGGGCAACCGAACCGCCCCCGACGCCCCCTACGCGTCCCCCCGCCCGAACAACGGCGCCAGCAGCAACTGCGCCGCCCCCTCCGCAACCCCCCGCACACCCCCGGCCGCCAGCCGAACGGGCACAGCCTCCTCCCCCGTACGCCGAGCCCGCTCCTCCAACACCCCCGCAACCCCCCGCACGAACCGCTCCGGCTCCCCGGCAACAACCCGCCCACCCAACAAAATGAAGTCGATATCGAGCAGCGCAACAAGATTTCCCGTCCCCACCCCCAACACCCGCGCCGCCTCCTCCACATCCCCCCGCCCCACAGCCTCGAGACACAACGCCTCGACGCACCCCCGGTTCCCGCAACTGCACAGCGGCCCGTCCAGCTGAACCACCTGATGCCCGAACTCCCCCGCCCCGGTACGGGCCCCCCGGTGCACCGCACCCCCGATCACCAGCCCCCCGCCAAGCCCCGCCCCGAAGTGCAGATACGCGAACGACCCACCCTCACCCCCGACCGCAAGCCCCAGCGCCGCCGCATTGGTGTCCTTGTCGACGACCACCGGCACCCCGAGCTGCAACGCCAGCACGTCCCGCAGCGGAAACCCGTCCCACTCCGGGAACCCGGTGACCCGGTGCAGCACACCGCGGACGTGATCGAGCGGCCCGGGCAGCGCGACGCCGACCCCGAGGACCGTCTCCAACGGCCGTTCCGCCAGCAGCGCGCTCACCTCCCGGACCACCCCCGCGAGCACGGCCTCCGCCCCCGCCCCCAGGTCCAGCGGAGCGCTCCGCTCCGCGACCACCGCCCCCGCCAGGTCCACGAGCACCGCCCGCAGCTCGTCCCGGTCGAGATGCACCCCCACCGCATGCCCGGCCCCCGGCACGAGCCGCAGCACCGTACGCGGCTTGCCCCCGGTCGACACCAGCCGCCCGGCCTCCGTCGCCAGCCCGTCGGCCCGCAGCCGGGCGGTGATCTTGCTGACGGCCTGTGGGGTCAGCCCGGTCCGCTCGGCCAGCTCGAGCCGGCTGATGCCGTCCTGTCCGGCACGCCGCAGCAGGCCGAGGACGAGCGCCGTGTTGTGACTGCGCAACGCCAGCAGATTCGCGCCCGCCGCCCGCACCGAACCCCCCGTGGTCGTCCTGTTCACGCCACCCATTCTCCTCACCGCTTGCACTTTGGCAACAGCGTTGCGAAAGTGGACCCATGACCGGACGCATCCCTGGAACGACGGGTACCCCCCTCCGGGTCGGCCTCATCGGCTACGGCCTCGCGGGCTCCGTCTTCCACGCCCCCCTGATCGCCACGACCGAGGGCCTCGCCCTCGACACGGTGGTCACCTCGAACCCCGAACGGCAGGAGCAGGCCCGCGCCGAGTTCCCGGACGTACGGGTCGCCGCCACCGCGGAGGAGCTGTTCGACCGCGCCGACGAGCTGGACCTGATCGTCATCGCCTCCCCGAACCGGACGCACGTCCCGCTCGCCACCGCCGCCCTGAAGGCCGGTCTCCCGGTCGTCGTCGACAAGCCGATCGCGGGCACGGCGGCCGAGGCACGCGAGCTGGCCGCCCTGGCCGAGGAGCGCGACCTGCTGCTCTCCGTCTTCCAGAACCGCCGCTGGGACAACGACTTCCTCACCCTGCGGGGGCTGCTCGCCGAGGGCGCGCTGGGTGACGTATGGCGCTTCGAGTCCCGCTTCGAGCGGTGGCGGCCGCAGCCGAAGGGCGGCTGGCGGGAGTCCGGCGACCCGGCGGAGATCGGGGGTCTGCTGTACGACCTCGGCAGCCATGTCGTCGACCAGGCGCTGACCCTGTTCGGCCCCGCGGCCTCGGTGTACGCCGAGTCGGACATCCGCCGCCCCGGCGCGGAGACGGACGACGACACGTTCATCGCGATCACGCACACCAACGGCGTCCGTTCCCACCTCTACGTCTCCGCGACGACCGCCCAACTCGGCCCGCGTTTCCGGGTGCTGGGCTCCCAGGCCGGATACGTGAAGTACGGCCTGGACCCGCAGGAGGCGGCCCTCAAGGACGGGCAGCGCCCCGGTCCCGGCTGGGGCGAGGAGCCCGAGTCGCTGTGGGGCCGTATCGGTTCCGGCGAGTCCCCGCTGACCGGCGGCGGCCGCCCCGAGCCCACCCTGCCCGGCGACTACCCCGCGTACTACGCCGCGGTGGCCGCCGCCCTGCGCGACGGCGCCGCCAACCCGGTGACCGCCCTGGAGGCGGCCGCCGCCCTCGACGTACTGGAAGCGGCCCGCCGTTCGGTCCGAGACGGAGTGACGGTGACACTGTGACGAACTCGCACAAGCCTGCGATGGCCCCGAAGGTCACTCCGGAACTGACGCCCACGGTCGAGGAGTTGGAGGCGCAGGAACGCCGTCTGGTGTTCCGCGGGTTCACCCACGACGACGCCTGGGCGCTCGGCTCGCTGCTGGTGGAGCTGGCCCGGGAACGGCAGGCCCCGGTCGCCATCGACATCCGCCGGGCCGGCCAGCAGCTCTTCCACGCGGCGCTGCCCGGCTCCACCCCGGACAACGACGCCTGGATCGACCGCAAGCGCCGGGTCGTGGAGCGCTACGGCTCCGCCTCCTACCTCGTCGGCGCCCGCTTCCGCGCCAAGGGCACGACGTTCGAGGAGTCCTCCCGCCTGGACCCGGACGCGTACGCCGCCCACGGGGGCTCCTTCCCGATCATCGTGGAGGGCGTCGGCGTGATCGGCACGGTGACGGTGTCCGGCCTGCCGCAGCTGCAGGACCACCGGTTCGTGGTGGAGGCGCTGGAGCACTACCTGGGCGACCAGATCTGACACCCGTCCGGCGGGATTAACGCGAGCGGCCCTCCGGTTGGCACTACCGTCACCAGCACCAGCCGTCACAGCCGGAGGGACCGCAACCGATGAACGACGTCGCAGCCGCCGTGAAGCAGAAGGTGGGCCGGTACGGCATCTGGAGTATCGGCCTGCGATCGGAGGACCCGGACCGGCGCGGCGAGCTCGCCGAGGCCGCCGCCGAACTGGAGGAACTCGGTTACGGCGCCCTGTGGCTGGGCGGCAACAGCACCGCCCGCAACGCCGCCCCGCTCATCGGGGCGACGTCCAGGATCGTCGTGGGGACCAGCATCCAGAGCATCTGGCAGCAGGAGGCCGGCGACAGCGCGGCGGCCTACGCCGACCTCGAGTCGGCCCACCCCGGCCGCTTCGTGCTGGGCCTCGGAGTCAGCCACGCCAAGCTCGCCGAGCAGTACCGCCGCCCGTACTCGTCGCTGGTCGCCTACCTCGACGCCCTGGACACCGCCGGAGTGCCGGCGGGCCGCCGCGTCCTGGCAGCGCTGGGCCCGAAGACGCTGGAGCTGGCCCGCGACCGGGCGGCCGGCGCGATCCCGTACCTCGTCACGGCGGAACACACGGCCCGGGCCCGCGAGATCCTGGGCGAAGGCCCGCTGCTGGCCCCGGAGTTGAAGGTCGTCCTGGAGACGGAGCCGTCCCGCGCCCGCACCCTGGCCCGCGGCTACCTCGCCATGTACCTCGCCCTGCCGAACTACACCAACAACTTCCTCCGCCACGGCTTCACCGAGGCCGACTTCACGGACGGCGGCAGCGACCGCCTCATCGACGCCGTGTTCGCCTGGGGAGACGAGGACCGCATCCTGGACCGCATCAAGACCTTCCAGCAGGCGGGCGCCGACCATGTGGCGCTCCAGGTGGTCGCCGGCGGCCCCGGTGACGCCCTGCCGCGGGAGGAGTGGCGCAGGCTGGCCGGCCTGCTGGGCTAGGGCCTGTCCGGCGGATACGAAACGACCTCGGCCCGCCGACCGCGAGGGTCGGCGGGCCGAGGCGCGAAGTCCCGTCAGGCGTCCTTGAACTCCTGCCGCTGCCGCCCCAGCCCCTCGATCTCCAGCTCCACCACATCCCCGGCCCGCAGATACGGCTTCGGCTCCGGCTGCCCCAACGCCACCCCCGCCGGTGTCCCCGTGTTGATGACATCACCGGGATACAGCGTCATGAACTGGCTGACGTAGCGCACGACCTCCCCCACGGAGAAGATCTGCTCGCCCGTCGTCCCGTCCTGCTTCAGCTCCCCGTTGACCCACAGCCGCAGCGCCAGCTTCTGCGGATCCGGCACCTCGTCCGCCGTCACCAGCCACGGGCCCAGCGGATTGAACGTCTCGCAGTTCTTGCCCTTGTCCCAGGTCCCGCCCCGCTCGATCTGGAACTCCCGCTCGGAGACGTCATGGGCCACCGCGTACCCGGCGACATGCGCGAGCCCGTCCTCCACCGACTCCAGATAGCGAGCCGTACGTCCGATGACGACCGCCAGCTCCACCTCCCAGTCGGTCTTGCCGGACCCGCGCGGCACGAGCACCGTGTCGTTCGGCCCGACCACCGTGTCCGCGGCCTTGAAGAAGATCACCGGCTCGGCGGGCGGCTCGGCGCCGGTCTCCCGGGCGTGGTCGTGGTAGTTCAGCCCGATGCACACGATCTTGCCGATCCGCCCCAGCGGCGGCCCGATCCGCAGCCCCGCCGCGTCCAGCGCGGGCAGCTCCCCGGCGTCGGCGGCGGCCCGGATCCGGCCGAGCGACGCGTCGTCGGCGAGCAGCGCCCCGTCGATGTCCGGCACGAGGCCCGACAGGTCCCGCAGCACCCCCTCGGCGTCGAGCAGCGCGGGCCGCTCGGCCCCGGCCGTACCGACTCGCAGTAGCTTCATGAGCACAATCTCCCTCGATCGCGGGCGGTCCTCCGATCGGCCGCGGCCCGGGTGCGGCGGGAAACGCAGCCATCGGAGGACTGGTTGATCCTCCAAGGTCGAGGTGCAGTCCGCAAGACCCGGTTCACGTACTGGACCGTAGGGTGCCGAGCGCACCGGCACTCACCGATGCTCACCGGCACTCACCGGTACAGCACCGCCCGTTCCACCGCGCTCCACGTCGCGCTGGTCACCACGTACAGCGCGGCGGCCAACGGCACCACCGCCACGGTCACGAGCGTGAAGAACGACATGAACGGCATGACCTTGGTGACCGCCCCCAGCCCGGGCATCTGCTCACCGTCGGCCACCGGCACAGGGGCGTTGGCGGCCATCATCCGCTTCGTACGGCGGTAGTTGAACACGGCGACGGCCGTGACGACGGCGAACAGCCCGCCGTACACCAGCCCCGCCGCCCCGAACACCCCGCCGTCACCCAGGGCGTCCACCCAGCGATGACCGAGCGGCGCGGCCAGCAGCTCATGCGTGAGCAGTTCGTTCGCCTCGCCGCCGATCGTCGGGTTCGAGAACAGGTGGTAGAGCAGAAAGAAGGCCGGCACCTGGAGCAGCCCGGGCAGACACCCGGCCAGCGGCGACACCTTCTCCTTCGTATGCAGTTCCAGCACGGCCTGCTGCAGCCGCTCGGGATTCTTCCCGTACTTCTTCCGCAGCTCGGCGATCTTCGGCTGCAACTCCGTCCGTGCCTTCTGCCCGCGCGCCGCCGCCCGGGACAGCGGATGCACCAACAGCCGTACGAACGCGGTGAACAGAACGATCGCGGCGGCGGCCGCGGAGGAGTGGAAGAGCGGCTGAAGCAGATCGGCGAGCTGCTCCACCAGGTTGGCGAAAACGGACATGGGTGAGCCCTCCGTCGGGGTCTCGTCGTGCCGGTCAGTGGGATGGCGGCATGACGACCCGCGCCGGGGCGCTTACGTGGTGTGCGCCCTACGCGACGGCCGTCGGGAGGGCGTGTCCGGGCGCTCGGGGCCGGGTGCGGCCCTTGGCGTCGGGATCTCGCTGCGGCAGGAACGCCGTACGCCGGGCACGGTCACGAATCGCCGTACGCACCCGTGTGGGCGGCACGGCGGGCGCGCAGCGCGCGGCAATGAGCGAGCAGACGGTGAGCGCGGAACCGGCCGCGGCGGTGGCGGCGAGCGCGACGGTGGCCGAGAGGCTGCCGGCGTCCAGCAGCGCGAACTGGAGGATCAGGAGCAGGGGGAGGGCGAGGAGGCGCGGACCGGCCCAGTTGCGGATCACCGGCGTCCCCCTCCCCGTCGTACGACTGCTGTCCCTGCCGTCGGTTATACAGGATCCGTCTCGCCCTCGCCGTGTCGGCCGGGCTGGCGGTGCCGGCCGCTGTGGGAGTGGCGGTGCTTCGGGAGAGGTGCGCGGATCCGGGGACGGACGGCCGGTCAGTGGGCTCCTGCCCCCTGGGCCGTCGCGCCGGCCACCGGTGTCCGCCTCCTCAGCGGGGCCGCATGGAGATCAGCTTGCCCCAGACCACCAGGCGGTACGTGGACGTGTACTCCGGAGTGCAGGTGGTGAGGGTGAGGTAGTAGCCGGGGTCGCGGTAGCCGCGAGCGGGGTGGACGAGACTCCGGGGCACGGGCCGTAGAACACCGGTGTCGCGCGCGGAGGTCTGCGGCACGGTCTGGTCGACGGCGTACGTGTACACGGCGTCCCGCGTCTCTACGAGGATCTCGTCGCCGTCGTCGAGCCGGTTGACGTACCGGAAGGGCTCGCCGTGGGTGTTCCGGTGCCCGGCGAGAGCGAAGTTGCCGGCGCGGCCGGGCTGCTGGGTGCCGGGGTAGTGGCCGGCGTATCCCTTGTTGAGGACGTCCGGCTTGCTGATGCCCTCGGCGACGGGGACGCGGAGGTCGAGGCGGGGGATGGTGAGGATGGCGTAGGCGAGGGAGGGGGCAGGGCGGGAGGCGGATCGCGTGGTGGTGCTCGGAGCGGCAGGCGGCGGCTCGGGAGCCCGCGGCTCCTCCGACGCCTCCGGGGACGTACCGGAGTCGATGATGCGATCCTCGTCCTCGGCCCCGCTCGCACCCCACTCCCGCTCCAGCGCCTTCACCCTCCGCTCGGCGCCCTCCCTGGCCTGCCGGTTGGTCCACCACAGCTGGTGGACGACGAGAAGCAGGAGTACGACACCGAGGGTGACGAGGACTTTGCCCCCGGCCCACAGGACGCGCCGCCGCCGCGCACGCCACCGTCGGGTGCTGTGCTGCACGACGGACACGCGCATGCTTCAGGCCTCCTTCCCGGGCCGCCCGCACGATAAGGGGCAGAGCGTGAGGTCACCAGACCCGCCCTTCCTCCACAGGTTTGAGAAAGGGCTGTCGTAACCCTCGACAACCCCGTGCGCCACACCCGATGCTTCCTGTCGGCCTGAACGGGACGGGCCCGGACGCCGGTTCGACCACCGGCGGGTGACGGAGGTGGACAATCCATGATCCGACGCAGAACACTGCTGGCGGCCACGGGCGGCGCGTTCCTCGGCAGCGCCCTGGCAACGGGTACGGCGCACGCGGACGCGACGATCGCCGTGAACCCCTCCACGAGGTACGGCACATGGGAGGGCTGGGGCACGGCCCTCGCCTGGTGGGCCAACGTCTTCGGCAACCGGAACGACTTCGCCGACCTCTTCTTCACCACCAACTCGGTGACGTACAACGGCACGGCACTCCCCGGCCTCGGCCTCAACATCGCCCGCTACAACCTGGGCGCGTGCAGCTGGAACAGCGTGAACGGCGAGACGATGGCGGAGTCCCCCAACATCCCCGCCTTCAAGCAGATCGAGGGCTTCTGGCAGGACTGGAACAACGAGGACCCGACGTCCTCGGCCTGGGACTGGACGGCGGACGCGGCCCAGCGCGCGATGCTGCAGAAGGCCGTACAGCGCGGAGCGATCACCGAGCTCTTCGCCAACTCACCGATGTGGTGGATGTGCAACAACCACAACCCGTCCGGCGCGGCGGACGGCGGCAACAACCTCCAGACCTGGAACTACCGCCAGCACGCCTCCCACCTGGCCGCGGTCGCGGCGTACGCCCGTACGAACTGGGGCGTGAACTTCGCGACGGTGGACCCGTTCAACGAGCCGGCCTCCAGCTGGTGGACCGCCACCGGCACGCAGGAGGGCTGCCACATGGACCCGGCGGTCCAGGCCGCCGTACTCCCGTACATGCGCAGCGAGTTGGACAAGCGAGGCCTGACGGGCGTCCGCATCTCGGCCTCCGACGAGACGAACTACGACACGGCCCGCTCGACATGGGCCTCCTTCGGCTCCTCCACCAGGGCCCTGGTGTCCCAGGTCAACGTGCACGGCTACCAGGGCGCGGGCGGCCGGAGGGACCTCCTCTACACGGACGTGGTGACGACGTCCGGCAAGAAGCTCTGGAACTCCGAAACGGGCGACGGCGACGCCTCGGGCCTGACCATGGCGTCGAACCTCTGCTACGACTTCCGCTGGCTGCACCCGACGGCCTGGTGCTACTGGCAGGTGATGGACCCGACGACGGGCTGGGCGATGATCGCGTACGACGCGAACACCCTGCAGCCGACGACGGTCCAGCCCAAGTACTACGTCATGGCCCAGTTCAGCCGCCACATCCGCCCCGGCATGACGATCCTCGACACGGGCGTGAGCTACGCGGCGGCGGCGTACTCGGCGTCGTCGAGGCGCCTGGTGATAGTCGCCGTGAACACCTCGGCCTCGGCCCAGACCCTGACCTTCGACCTCTCCCGCTTCTCGACGGTGACGGGCGGGTCGGGCGGCCTGGTCCCCCGCTGGAACACGGCAACGTCCGGCTCGGACCGCTATCGCGCGTACTCGGACACGTACCTCTCCGGCAAGTCGGTGAGCGTGCCGTTCGCGGCGGGGGCGGTGCAGACGTTGCAGGTGGACGGGGTGACGCTCTAGTTGCAGTGCCCTTCTCGCTGCGCGTGCGGGCGCGCTCCTTGCGCCGGCGATCTCCGGCCGGCCTCAAGCGCTTCCGCAGTGCTCGCGTACCGCGATCCGGGCCGGCTTGGTCAGCATCATGCCGTTGCGGATCGCGACGAGGTGGTCCACGGGCAGTCCGTGCATCCGGGTGCCGGGGCCCCGGAGGGGGTGCCGGTCGAGGGTGAAGAGGGTGTTCCCGCCCCAGGCGATCAGTTTCATGGCAATGCGGGCCGCGCCGAAGGGCTCGGCCTTCGCCTCCAGTTCCAGGCGGCGCTGCGGTTCGCAGATGCGGACCACGCACATGTCGTCGAGGGTGAGAGGGCCGGCGCCGACTCGGACCTTCAGACGGGCGCCGACTTCTGGCCAGTGCGGGTCCGCGGCGAGGACCTGCTGGGTTCCTGTCACCCACTCCCCGTAGCGGTGGCCGTCGGCCAGCAGGTCCCAGACCTCGGACGGCGAGCTCAGGATCAGACGGCGGTTCCGGGCCACGCTGATCACACTCCTTCTGGAGGAAGGAACACCTGGGAGGCGCCGGCGGCACCGGCGTCTCCCGGGATGCGGCGTCCGGCACAGCAGGCGCTGGGCAGCCGTGCCTCTCCTCGGCTCGACGGTGGGCGCGGCCGCACCGGGTTCCTGGGCCGGCCGCCCATGGGCTTGGCCTCCAGCCTCATGCCGACCGCACCACCTGCACAGTCCGACAGGTCCATACGGAGCAGGCCGCACTGAGCCGGAATGTCAGTGACCTGCCAATATCTCTCCTTCGGCACCCGTCGGCAGTACGGTGTCCCCCATGCGCCCCGACACGCCCGCCGAGACCGTCGACCACCACGCCGAAGCGGCCCGCCTGGAGCGAACCGCCGGCCTGTACCCCGAAGACGCCGAAGCCCTGCTCCTGAGGGCCGCGGCCCACCTGGAACTGGCCGGCGACCGCCCCGCCGCGTCCGCGCTCTACGACCGCCTGCTGTCTGCCGACGCCCTGGAGAACCCTTCCCTGGTCCGAGCCCTGAAGGCCTCGAACCTGTGGGAGTACGGCCACGAGGCCGAGGCCCGGGCGATCATCGAGGGCATCCGCACCACCTCGCCCCGGGACCCGGCCCCCTGGGTGATCATCGCCGAGGCCCTGGAATCCCACGACGAGCTGGAAGCGGCGCAGGAGACGTTCACGGAAGGCGCGCGACTGCTCCTCACGGACGTGCCGGAGCCCCCGTACTCCACGCGCGCCCTGCTGTTCGGCCGCCACCGCGTCCGCCGCATGCTGGGCGTCGCCCACGACGAGTGGGACCTGCTCGCGGACACCCTCCACTCGATGCCGGTGTCCCTGGACGAGCTGCACGACCCGAAGCGCGTGTGGTCCCTGGGCTCCAACAACCCGGCGGAACTGGAGGCGGAGATCTCCCGCCTCCGGGCGGAGCTGGGGGCGTATCGCGAGGCGTTGTCCCGCCCCTTCCCGGTGGCCGTGCTGCACTGGCCGGCGGGGGAACTGGCGGAGCTGGTGGCTGCTTATCCGTCGCTGGCGGTGGAGTACCCCTCGCACGAGGAGCACCTGGCGACGATAGAGGCGTCGCTGCGGGAGCTGGCGTCGTCGGGGACGCCGAACCTGGGGATTGTTACGGGGACAGTGCCGTCGTACGAGGCGTTCGCGGCTTCGGAGGGGGCGTCGCCGGGGGAAGTGGACCTGCTGCCGCAGTATGCGACGACGTTGGCGGCGAGGGGGCGGGCTGTTGCCTGGCCGCCGCAGAGGGGGGCTGGGTGTTGGTGTGGGTCGGGGAACTCGTACAAGGACTGCCACGGGAACCCGGAAGCCTGAAGGCCGGCCACCGGCCGACATCTTGATACCGATGGCCGCTGGGGTTCGGCTTCAACCCTGCCACGGGGATCTGGTGCGGTTGGGCTCGCCCCCGTGATGGAATCGACACCGCAGCCGTAGTCCAACGGCTCGATCGATCCGCGCCGGGCTCGTGATGGCGTTCGGTGTCGCCATGCCCCCTTTGTCCAGGGGGCGGGGCGGAGCCGGTGCAACCCCAGGCGATCGACTCGGGCCAGGCGGACTCGGCAGTCAATCGAACGGACCGAGTCACGATCGTGAGGCCCTGCCGCTTGAGCACGATGAAGCCGTCGTCGCCCGCCGTCTCGGCACGCATGAGCAGACAACTCAGCAAGGACACGGCCGTCGAACTGGCGGTCCGTCGCCTGCTGCACGCGGCCGGGCTGCGCTACCGCATCGAGTACCCGGTGCCCGGCATGGCCCGACGCCGGATCGACGTGGCCTTCACCTCGGTCAAGGTGGCCGTCCTGATCGACGGATGCTTCTGGCACGGTTGCCCTCAACACGCCACGCAGCCGAAGTCGAACGCAGAGTGGTGGCGGCAGAAGCTGGACCGCAACATGGCGCGCGACGCCGAGACCACCGAGCACCTCGTGGCCGCCGGGTGGGAAGTCCTACGATTCTGGGAGCATGAAGCGCCGGAGGATGTGGTCCTGCGCGTCGCAGAGGCGGTGACGCGACGGAGAGCCCAACGGGGACGGGGGGCGACTTGATGAGCGCGCTGACCTTTGTGGACGTGTGCTCCGGGGCGGGTGGGCTGGCCCTGGGGCTGGAGCGGGCCGGCTTCGAGCCGACACTGCTCCTGGACGAGGACGCCGATGCCTGCCGGACCCTACAGGCCAACCGACCGCACTGGAACGTGCTTCAGGGGGACCTTCTGGACCTCGACCCGAGCGAGCACCCGGAGAGCTACGACGTGGACCTGCTGTCCGCGGGGCTGCCGCGGGTGAAGTCCAACGCCACGGCCGCCCGGGCCGAGTCGGGCGAGGAGGAGCGGCTGCTGAAGGCGGCGGTCTACCTCGCCCACGCGGTCAGGCCTCGGGCGATACTCATCGAGAATGTGCCTGCCCTCGCGGACTCGGACAGGTTCCACGACTTCCGCGAGTTCGCCCGCGCCGAACTGGAGCATCTCGGTTACGAGTTCAGCTGGTTCATCCTCAACGCCGCCGACTTCGGAGTGCCGCAGGACCGCAAGCAGGGGGTGCTCGTGGCGCTCAAGAAGCGGTGGTTCTCCGCCTTTCGGGTGCCGTCCCCGAGCGTGCCGGATCATGTGTCGGTCGGGGAAGCCCTGGCGCCCTCCATGCAGTCGCGTGGCTGGAAGGACGCCGGCCGATGGGCGGCCCAAGCGGCCACCGTGGCTCCGACGCTGGTCGGCGGGTCGAAGAATCGCGGTGGCGCCGACCTGGGGCCAGCCGGAACCAAACGGAAGTGGGAGAAGCTGGGGGTGAACGCCCACTCGCTGGGTGACGAGATCCCCGGACCGGACTTCGTGTGGGCACCGGAACTCGGCAAGGACCGCATGGTGCGGCTCACGGTCGACCAGACAGCCCTGCTCCAGAGCTTCCCGGAGGACTGGCAGATCACCGGAAAGAAGACGGCCCGCTACCGGCAGATCGGCCACGCCTCCCCACCTCCGGTGGGCGAGGCGCTCGGCCGGGCCATCGCCCAGGCGCTTCGCTCCTGAACGAAGAATCGCCAGCTCACAGCAGAAACTGCGGGCTCGCACCCAGCCGCACGGCTCAGGCGGTGCCTGCGAGCCGACGCCGGCTACACTTCCACCTCATGACCCGAGCACCTCATCCGGACGCAAACCAGACTCAGCCTGACATTGTGGACCTCTTTGCGGGACCGGGCGGCCTGGACATCGCGGCCGAGGTGCTCGGTTTGCCCACGATCGGCGTGGAATGGGAGGAATCGACCCGAGCGACCCGACGCGCTGCGGGCCTACGCACCACCAGTGAACCGGACGTGGCAAAGGTGAACCCGCTCGACCCCGAGGTCGCCACAGCCAGAGTCCTCACCGGAGGCCCGCCTTGCCAGACCTACTCGGTGGCGGGCAATCGCGAGGGTCACAAGGCCCTCGAAGAGGTGAAGGATCTGGCCGAGCGCGTGGGGCGGAGCGAGACCGTCGGAAGGCTGGAGAAGGCCTGGGCAACCGTCGAGCAGAGGGCCCACGAGCTGTCGTGGACAGACGAGCGCACCGGTCTCGTGCTCCAACCCCTGCGGTGGATCGTCGAGAAGAAGCTCAAGGCCGATCCGTACGAGGTGGTGGTACTGGAACAGGTACCCACCGTCCTGCCCGTCTGGGCGAAGTACCGCGACATCCTTCGCGAGCTTGGATACGACGCTGACTGCCACATCCTGCACACCGAGGACTACGGGGTGCCGCAGACACGTCGCCGCGCCGTGCTGATCGCCCGATACACGGGAAAAAGAGGCCAGGGGCTCGAGTTCCCGACTCTGACGCATCAGCGCTACCGCAAGGGAGCGGAACGCCTCTCCGCCGCCCAGGAAAGCACGCCCACGAGGGACCTCCAGCAGGACCTGCCATTCGAGACCCCGGCCCCTGCTCCCATCCCGAAGCAGCCTTGGGTCTCCATGGGCGACGCCCTCGAGGACTCACGGTCCACCGAATTCGTCGTCCGCTCCAACTACGGATCGGGCGGAGACCCAAAGAAACGAGGACTCCGCACCTCCAACCAGCCGGCCGCCACCGTCACAGGCAAGGTGCGCCGCAACAAGGTGTACGACCTCAAGGGCTTCGACGCGAACGGCGAGCCTGAACTGGGTCCGGAGCAGGACCGCTTCACGCTACGCGAGGCCGGCCTGCTGCAGACGTTTCCGGCCGAGTACCCCTGGCGAGGCACCGATGTAGCGCAGCAGATCGGCAACGCGATCCCGCCGCTCCTCGCCGTCCACGTGCTGTGCACGGCGCTGGGACTGGACAAGGGCCGCAAGAACCGTGCGATCGAAGCACTCAAGGCCTGGCGACCTCCCCGCCAGCGGTAGAGAGGCCGTTCGGATCAGCCCTCTTCCGATGTCTCCTCACTCTCTTCCTTGCCCCGCACCGGCGCGTCCGCGAACAGCTCCGCAAAGTGGTCCGTCAGGCGCTCCACCGACTCTTCGGGGGCGGGCTCCTCGGCAGGACCGACTGGAAGAGGGCGGTGGTGCACGGAGAGGCCCGCTTCCCCCTCGTCGATCCATCTCTGCACGGCCCCGGCATCCCGCTCCGTGTCCGGCGCGATGACGTCGTACATCAGGGTCGCTCCCGCTGTGTTGACGGCCTTGCCCAGCGCGTTCGCATCACGTCCCGTCCGCACCACGTCCCGTTTCAAAAGCCGGACCAACGCCTGCGCCGTGGGCCGGTGGTCGATGACGTCCAACCTCAGGACCGTGTTCAACATGTCCTGGTTACCGCAGGCGATGACGACCGGTTCATAGTCGGGCCCGTTCCGAAACAGTTCGGCCGACCACCAGAGTCGGGCGAAAGCCTGCTTGTGATAAGGGCCTTTGAAGTACCGGGCGTTGACGGTTTTCTTCGATTCGGAAAGGTGCCGCCAGACCACGAAGTCGGGAGCGACGCCGAGGGCCAGGTAGTTCCACAGCGCGGGATCCGCGGCCTCCGCGCGCGTGAGACGCAGAATCGCATGCAGACGTGGAGCGAGCCAGGCATCCACCTGCGTCGGCCTGTCGTCCTGGTACGTGTACATCGCATCGTCGATCAGGTCCCGTATCGCACGAAGCCGCGTCCGAGGGCTCTCTGGCAGGGGCTCGGCAGCCTGGTGGAGGGCGATCGCCGGGACGTTGTCCTTGCCGGACAGCAACCCGTCCGTGATGAACCGCGCCGCGTTCTCGTCGGCGAGCCGAGCCAGGTACTCGGGCAGGTGCTCGGGCTTCTCCGTCATACCTCGTCCTCACGCTTGAGCTTGTCCAAGCCGCGTACTGTCTCCGACAGTGCCCTGGGGACCTCGGCCCTGCGCATCGCCGCGTACTGGATGCGCGGCTGCAGTTCGGTCCATCCCGTCGCGCCCACACGACGGCGGTGCACCTCACGCAAGGCGTCCTCGAGAGTCCGGTCGGGCACGACGTCGGGAAGCATCTCCCTGAGCACCTCACCCTGCCAACCGTGCGGGAACAGTGGAGTGCCGTCCTCCTCGACCTCCAGGTCGCCGATGGCCGAATGGAACACGGCGATCCACACGTCGGCGGCCATCTGGGACACCATCAGCTCGTTGACCAGTCCCT
The DNA here is from genome assembly GCF_042731325.1 of Streptomyces sp. NPDC059866. Classification (NCBI taxonomy): domain Bacteria; kingdom Bacillati; phylum Actinomycetota; class Actinomycetes; order Kitasatosporales; family Streptomycetaceae; genus Streptomyces; species Streptomyces sp. NPDC059866. The sequence continues at coordinate 440,700 of NZ_JBHWJT010000004.1, forward strand.
CGGGGCCACGTCCCTCAGCGCTGAGGACGTCCGTCATGCCCTCGAAGTCGGTATTGATGTGCACGGTGGGCAGCGTCCCCGACGCATTCACGATCCACGGGGCGTCGATGAAGTTCCGCAGCCAGCTCGGGCCCTTGGTGAATCCGACTTCCTTGATGTCGAAGCTCTGTTCCCGTGTCGGGGTGTCACTCCTCGCGTCGACGATCCAGTCGTCAGCCGCTTCCGCGATGATCCGTCCAGGTACGCCGTCGACGGTTGCGACCACCTGGACCGTCAGCGTAGCCCGGTCGAAGAGGTCGGCACGCAGCACCTGTAGTTCACCACGCCATTCACGGCCGCCTTCCGTCTCGGGGACGAGCCTCGACGTGACTCGGGTGTTGGTTGTCCGGTCCGTCAGCACCGCGACAACCGCGACATCGGACCACGGGCCGCCCGGCTCGGTGGCCTTGGAAGGGATCGTCGCCGAAACGGTCAGCGTGGCGGTCTCCCAGTCCTCCGTCTCCGCCAGGCCGAGCGCGACGACACGCTCGACCACGGAGCGCGCACGGGAGTCGAGCTGCTCACGAGGCTGCTCGGGTGCCTTGACCCTGGCCGCGTCCACTCGTAGGGAGACCGTGCCGCGCAGGCGCGGGTACGGGAACACCTTCACGACAGCGACTCCCCTTCACCGGTGCGCAGTTCGACGACGAGACCGCTCAGGCTGGTCCTGACGGCGTGTGTCATGGGATCGGTCACGCCACGGAATGTCGCGGAGCGCGCTCCGTCGGAGAAACGCAGAGTGCCATCCACCACCTGGCAGTTGTCCACTCCCACGATCTCGGCCCATGCGATGGAGGGACGCGGGCCGGAACGCACATCGAACTTGGCCACCGGGGCGAGCCGCCAGGTGTGGCCGCCGGCAGGAATCCTGATCTCACCGATCACCTGCCAGGCTCCGCCTTCGAGGACCTGCGCGTCCAGCTCTTCCAGGACGGGTAGCGTCGCCGCCGACAGCCGACGTTTCTTCGTTCCCGTGCCGACGGTCAGCTTGGGGGCCAGGCGCCCTCCCCCCGCCTTGGGCCTCTTCTTGGGACGAGCCACCAGCTCCTTGATCGCCGCGTTGGTCTCCCGGGTGAGGGAGGCGATTCGCCGGTACGCCGAGGGCGAGTAAGTGAGCGTCAATTCTTCTGTCTGCCCCCACTTGTTGTGCTCCGGGGGTTCGGCGGCGCGTAGGAACTCCTCGGCCTCGACGGCGAACGGGGCCTGTGTACCTGCGGCCTCACCTGCCAGCAGAACAGCCTGGAAGGGGTTGGTGGACAACGGCAAGCCGGGAACAGCGGCGTCTCGCACCGTCATACGGTTGCCGCGCATCGCCACGACACGATTGGGCTTCCCGTCCGGGTCTTCGGCATCCGTCACCAGGAGCACGGCGCGGTGCTCTCCCAGAGAGGCTCGTGCGCCGCCCCTGGCGGGCAGGCTGAGGGGCACGGTGGTCGCCACGACCTGCCCGGATTCCGTGAGCTGCTCCACGGTCGTGCCGTCGAGAAACGCCTTCAGGGCGCGCGTACGGGAGGGCTGCGTGACCGTGGGATCCACGCGCTCCTCCGGAAGGACCACCTCACCATTGCGCAGGGTGCGCACGGAAGCTTCCAGCAGCGGCAGTTGGTCACCGCCGCCCGTCATTGCGGCCCAGAAGTTCTTGCCCAGGGCCCGCACGAGCCTTCGATGCATCCGCTGGATGCTGTCGTCGTCCTCACCCTCGTCGCCATCGGATGCGGAACTGTCGTCCGCGAGGCTCGCCACGTCGTGAGCCCCCACGATGAGGAACGACGTCCCGGGCTCACCGCTCTCACGCCCCAGGTGAAGGGCTTCCACGGTCTCCTCGTCCGCCCACCAGGACCGCGCCACGGCAGCTCCCGGTGAGTCGGGGTCAGGCCGCCCCAGCCATGCCGGCCCTGCCCACGGCTTGCCCTGGACCTGACGCCACGGCAGATCGAGGCGTCCGATGAGGCGACGTTCGGTGCGGCCCTCATGCGGTTCGGACAGCGTCGAGTTCATGAGTACGAGGCCGAGTCGACTGGTGGCCCACAGCGTGGCCTTGCCCAGGCCGTATGAACCGCCTGCCGAGCTGCCGGACTTGTGGCTGTCGAGCTGACGCCTCACCACCGCCGCGAAGCGGCCGTCGTCGTAGTCGTCGCCCGTCAGGCCCGCGGCGTTGTAGTCGTCCACTCGCAGCAGCACGAGACGGTCATGCTGGTACATGTCTCGCAGCCCCGCGTTGATGACCCGGCCGACCTTCTGCTCCTGGGCTGCGGCGGCCTCGTAGTGCGGGAAGAGGTCGTCCCATTGGACGGCCTCTCGGAATCTCGCAAGTGTCTCGCCGGTGAGCTCGTGCAGTGTGTAACGCACGCGCACGGGTTGCCCGTTGGTGGTGAGGCGCTCGTCGAGACTGTTCTGGCAGGTCTCTCGAGCCAGCACCTCCACGTCGGCGTCGAAGGCGAAGGCTGCGGCGTTGCCCAACTCGCGGCCGCCGTCAGCATGACCGGGACGGTGGTACCACCCGACGGGGAGGCCGGCCTGAGTGTCGGTGGTGCGGGTGTGGACCGTGGCCAGATCGGTGTTCAGGGCCCGAGCGATACGTTCGATCGTCTCGGGCCGGGGAGCGGCCCGTCCGGTGATCCATGCCGAGACCGCCGCGCGCGTCACCTCCACGGCCTGGGCCAGCTCGGTCTGCGTCATGTCGGCGAGCTTCAACTGCCGCGCCAGCCATGGACCGAAGTCCTCGCCTGCTTCCACGGTCACCTGCTCTCGGGTGTGCTCCACTTGCGTCGGACAGCAAGCCCACCATACCCGCGCCTTTGACAGTGCACCCCTTGTCAAACAACCTTTGACAGGAACCCGAGCGGCCAGGCTTCACCCTGTGGCAGGATTCACCAACTTCCTCCCCTTTCGTCCATTTTGTCTCCGCCGAACCGGTTCTTCGAACTCCCTTGCGCACCCTCGCCGCAGCCGGGTAACGTCCTTTCCGCGGCCCCACCCGCCTCGGAGGAATGACTTCTCCGACGCCCTGGTAGAAGTGTGCCGTCTTCTCCTCATTGAACTTCCGCGACGGCATGCAGGCATCGACGTGCGCATCGGTTTCGCATGTCCGATTCTCTTTCCCAGTTCACTCAGCGCAATTCTCGCTGACTCACCGACCGGAAAGTGTAGGCCGCGTTGAACAGCAGCACCCATCGGTTACTTCTCGCAGGGACAGTCTGCGCGGGAACCATCGTCACTGCAGCCGCGTCCGTGTCATCGCCCGCAGATGTCAGGCTGCCTGACATGACGTCACTTCGAATTCGCTTGGCCCAAGCATTCGTCATAGCTCCTTCCCACCAGGCCACCACTCCAGGATCGGAGTCCCGTGTCTCCCGAACTGACCCCCGTGCTCAAGACCGTGGTCGATCAGTCCTCCCGTGTTCTCAAGACGTACGCCGTCGATCCTGGCCTCATTCCGGAGCATGCGAACGGAGAAAGACGGATCACCCAGGGTGGATACGGTGACCGGCAGCTCTTCGAGCTCGTCCAGAACGCCGCGGACGAAATCGCCGCCGAGCCCGGTGGTTCCGTCCATGTCGTTCTTACAGACACCCATCTCTACTGCGCGAACGAGGGAACTCCCGTCACCCCGGAAGGCGCCGAGACGATTCTCCGGATGAGCATGTCTCGCAAGCGCGGCGGCCAGATCGGGCGCTTCGGGGTGGGGGTGAAGTCCGTGCTCGTCGTCACCGACACCCCGCAGTTCTTCAGCCGTGACGGCGCCTTCGGCTTCGACCGCGAGTGGGCCTACGCACAGATCCGTTCCGTCCCCGGGGTCACGGCCCGTCTCGGCGAAGAGTTCGAAGCTCCGGTGCTGCGCATGGCCCGCCCGTTGGACGAAGCCGCCGAGCGCGCCGCCGACCCCGTACTCGACGAACTCCTGAGCTGGGCCACCACCGTCGTGCGCCTTCCGCTGCTCGACGGGGCTGCCGATCGACTCGGGCAGGACATGCACGGTGGGCAGTCGGCCGGTAGCCAGGAGGAGTTCCCCGTCGGGTTTCAGCTCTTCTCACCGCACGTGGCCAAGGTGATCCTTGAGGACCGTCGTCCGCGCCCTGTCGTGCGGCGAACCCTCACCGTCGAACGCGCCCAGAACCTGCACACCGTACGTGAGGAGCGCCCAGGCCGGCATCCCTCGGCCAACCGATGGCGGGTGTTCACTCTCACCCACGAGCCCACCGTCGCCGCCCGTTCCAGCGCGGGCGAGCTGCACGACCGTGTCGCCCTCGACATTTCGTGGGCCGTGCGCGAGTACGAGAAGGACACCACCGGGCTCATGTCCTCCCCCAAGGGGCGCGGAAGGTTCTGGTCCTTCTTCCCGACCAAGTACGAGATGACGCTGAGCGGAATACTCAACGGCGCCTGGAAGACCAACGAGGACCGGCAGAACCTGCTGGACTCGTCCCCGTTCAACCAGGAGATGATCCGGGTCGCGGCCCGACTGGTGGTCGAGTCGCTGCCCGAGCTGGCCCCCACAGACGACCCGGCCGCGTACCTCCCGCTCCTTCCCGGACGAGCCCGTGAGTCGGAGACCGTCAGTTGGGCAGACCGCTACCTCACCGAACGGATCTGGGAGGCCACCGCCCATCGTCCGTCGCTGCCGGACCAAGACGGCCGGCTGCAGGTGCCTCGTGACCTGAACATCCACCCGTCGCTCGGCAAGGACAACAAGTCACTGGTCCGCTGGCTCACCCTGTGGAACTCATACCCCGGCCGTCCCACGAACTGGCTGCACCCGTCCGTCGAGGCCACGGACCTCCGCTCCGGCAAGGTGGAGCACATTCTCAAGGCCGCCAAGCGCGAACGTGCCTCGGTGCGGGAGTGGTTGGAGGCCCTGGTCACCGACGGCACCGCCGAAGCGTCCGCGACCGCCATCCGCATCGTCGCCGACATGGTCCAGTCGTCCTCGCCGTACGCGAACGAGGCCCGTACCGCGCGGATCGTGCTGACCGAGGAGCACGGCATGGTGGCCCCGGTCGTCGGCAAGGTGTTCCGCCGCACTGACCAGGATGGGCTGCGCGAGTCCCTCGTGTACGTCGACACCGCTCTGTCCGACGATCCGTCGCTCGCGAGCGCCCTCGCCATGCTCGGCATCCGCGACGCCGACGTCCGGGGCCGCTTCGTCAGCGTCCTGGAGCAGGGCTTCACCTCGTACGGCCCACAGGAGTGGACCCGATTCTGGGAGCTGTTCCACCAGGCCGGCAGCAGCCACCTGTCGCACGAGGTGGTCCAGCGGGTGGCCGACCCGCTGTCGACGCTGTACGTGCGCACCGCGGACGGGCACTGCCGACCGATGCGGAACTGCCTGCTGCCCGGCCCGGTCGTGACGCCGGAGTCGGACCCCACCATCGCCGTGGACACCCGGTTCCACTCCGACGACATGGCCTTCTTCCGCGAGGTGGGGCTGCGCGACCGGCCCACGGGGGGACACCGTCCCGAGGGGGAGCCGTGGTTCGAGCAGTACCGGGAGGCTATGCACAAGGCGTACTGCGCGACCCTGCCCAACCAGGCGTCCCGCCCGACGCTCGCCAAGATGAAGCTGGAGGGCGCAGCGGTCGGCGGACCGTTGCATCTGCTGCCCGAGCTCTCGCAGGAGGCCCGCGCCAACTTCCTGAAGGTGTTGCCCGAGGAGGCCCTCGTCGACAACTGGACCCTGCAGGTCGGGGCACAGGTCGGCACCCGTCGGGCGGTGGCCTCGCCGATGCGCTGGATGCTCAAGCGGCACGGCCTCGTCCCGACCTCGCAGGGCATCCGCCCCATCGCCGAGGCGGTCGGCCCCCAGCTTTCCGCGTACAACGACGTGCTGCCGGTTGCGCAGATCAGCGCCGAGAAGGCCCGCAAGCTTCGTCTCGCCACCAGTGTCGAGGACGTGCCCGACTCCTTCTGGGACCAACTCCTGGACAAGCTCCAGCGAAGCGAGGACGACGTCTTCGTCGGCAACACCTACGTGCTTCTGACCCGCCTGGAGGTGTCCTTCCCCGACGACACGCTCACCCGGTGTCGCATCGGCAACGAGTGGGGCACGCGCCCCGACGGCGAGATCGCCGTCGCCTCGTCGCAGGAGGAGTATCGGGCGCTGCGTTCCGAGAGGCTGCCCGCCCTGCTGACCGCGTCGGCCGAGGACGCCGCGCTGCTCGTCAAGCAGTGGGGGATGCTGCCGTACGCCGATGTGATCAGCCGCGAGACCCGGTACGAGCCCGCCGGTGAGCCGGTGCCGCTCAAGGAGGCGTACCCCGCGCTGCGGCAGATGCGTGGTTCGCAGGTGGACCAGTACACGCTGCAGCGGTGCAAGGTTCTCGAAGAGGTGACACGCACCCCCAATGGCATGCGTCCCAAGACGCTGAACAGCAGCTTGCAGGGGTCCGTGATCCTAGTGCTCGAGCCCGCCGACGTGCTCGAGGCCCTGATGGCGGTCGACCGTGAACTCCGTTGGCGGATGGGAGAGTCCGGTTGCCGGCAGGTTCTGGAGGCGCAGCAGCGTCAGGAGCAGGATCAGAAGGTCAAGAATGCGCTGAAGGCCGTGCGTGAGGCCGATGACGTGGTGGCCAAGCTCCTGCTGCTGCTGGGCTCCGAGACCCTGCGGGAGCGTCTGCCGGCTGGCCTGATGGACGGTGAGCGCGCGGAGAATGGCGGAGCCGAACCCGACGGCAATCGCATCGCGCAGATGGCGTTCAACGCGCACGGAGACAGCATCCTGCAGGTCCACGCCCGTGACCTGCAGAACCTCTACCCGAGCCACGCCCCGTCGTCGTTCAGGGGCGCCTCCACCGCGGTGGCGTTCGTGGCGGATCTCCGCTTCCCGGACGCGTTCGCCGGATTCCAGGCACCTTCGTTGGAACCGAGGATCGACGTGGACGGGCCGCGGTACTTCCCCCGTCTGCACGACTACCAGGAGCGGCTGGCCGCCAACGTCTTCACCATGCTGGACCGGATCGTCCCCCAGCGCGGCATGCTCTCCCTTCCGACTGGGGCGGGCAAGACCCGTGTCACGGCCGAGGCGGTGATCCGCTGGGTGAAGCAGGTGGGCCACCTCGACGGGCCGATCCTGTGGATCGCTCAGACCGAGGAGTTGTGCGAGCAGGCCGTGCAGAGCTGGAAGTTCGTCTGGGAGAAGGTCGGCGCCGAAACGCCACTGGCGATCAATCGGCTGTGGTCGACGAACGAGGCGGGTCCTGTCACCGGCCGACCGCAGCTGGTCGTCGCCACGGACGCCAAGCTCCAGCAGCCGAACTGTCTTGCCGCCGACGCCTATGCCTGGCTGCGTGACGCCGCCCTGGTCATCGTCGACGAGGCGCACACCGCCATCACGCCCCGCTACACCGAGATTCTGGCGCACCTGGGCCTGACGGCCTCCCGTACCGACCGTCACCTCCTTGGCCTCACCGCGACGCCGTTCCGCAACACCAACCAGGAGGAGACGCGCCGCCTGATCAATCGATTCGGTGGCCGGCGTCTGGACGATGGTGTGTTCCCGGGCGGCGACGCGTACGCCGAGCTACAGCGACTCGGCATGTTGGCGCAGGTCGAGCACCGACTCCTGCAAGGCGGCACGATCACGCTGACCCGTGAGGAGAAGCAGCGCGCCGAGCAGCTGAGCATCCTGTCCAGGGCGGCTGAGCAGCGACTGGCCGACGACCACGACCGCAACGCCCGCATCCTGGCCGAGATCTCGAACATGCCGGAGGACTGGCCGGTGCTGGTGTTCGCGACCTCGGTCGACCATGCCAAGTACCTGGCGGCGAAGCTCCGCGACCTGAACATCACCGCCTCCGCGGTCGACTCCACCACGTCGGCCAACGACCGTCGCCGACGTATCGACGACTTCCGGGAGCGCCGCACCCGTGTTTTGACCAACTACGGCGTCCTCACCCAGGGCTTCGACGCCCCCGCCACCCGAGCCGTCGTCGTCGCCCGCCCCGTCTACAGCCCCAACGTTTACCAGCAGATGATCGGGCGCGGCCTGCGCGGCCCCCTCAACGGGGGCGAGGAGACCTGCCTGATCCTCAACGTCAGCGACAACATCCAGAACTTCGACACCGCTCTGGCCTTCACCCAGTTCGAGCACCTGTGGAGCAGCAAGTGACCGACGCCTACGGCGACAGCCCTCCGCTCACCGACGAGCAGCGGGCCGTCGTCGACCTCCCCTGGGACACCCGCCTCCTGGTCACCGCGGGGGCCGGTTCCGGCAAGACCCATACCGTCGTACGGCGCCTCGACGCCCTGGTGGGGCACGAGGATCCCGAGGAGGCACTGGAGGCCGGCGAGATTCTCGTCCTGAGTTTCTCCCGTGCTGCCGTCCGCGAGCTGCGGGACCGGATCGCCCGACACGGCGACCGCGCCCGCAGGGTGCGCGTCCAGACCTTCGACTCGTGGGCGTACCAGTTGCTCGTGCAGGCCTACCCCGACGAGGAGTGGGCGGCCTACAGCTTCGACGAGCGCATCCGGGCTGCCACGGACGCGGTCGAGAAGGGCGCGGTGGAGGCCGGCGAACTCGGCGCTCCCTCGCATGTGGTGATCGACGAGGCACAGGACCTGGTGGGCGACCGCCGGAACCTGGTGGAGACTCTGCTCGACCGCTTCCAGCGTTCGTGCGGATTCACCGTGGTCGGCGACTCCGCCCAGGGCATCTACGGCTTCCAGATCGACGACCCGACGGAGCGAGCAGGGGAGACGGATCGGTTCTTCGCCTGGCTGCGAACGTCCTACGACGACCTCGTCGAGCTCAGCCTGACCGAGAACTTCCGTGCGAAGAGCCTCGAAGCCCGCACAGCTCTCGCCCTCGGCTCCCGTCTGCAGGACCTGGCCGACTCCTCGAACGGCCAGGGGGCCGCGGCCGCAGCGCTCCACGCCGAGCTGCGCGACCGGCTGCTCGACCTGCCGACCCTCGGTGACCTGGCCAGCGACTTCGCGCTGAAGGCGCTGACGACGTTCCCCGACACCTGCGCCATCCTGACCCGCGACAACCGTGAGGCACTCGCCGTCTCGGAACTCCTGCACGAGCACGGGGTGGAACACGCGCTGAAGCGCTCACTGCAGGACCGTCCCGTGCCGTACTGGGTCGCCGAACTGCTCCGCCGTACCGAGTCGTTGACGCTCACCGAGGCGCGCTTCCTGGAGCTGCTCGCGGAGATACCGTTGCCGGCGGGCGTGGAGCCCCAGCGATGCTGGCGGTCGTTGCGTGCCGCGACACGACGCACCGGCCGCGGTCTCGTCGACCTCGCCGCCGTAGGACGGCTGGTGGCCGAGGGGCGTTTCCCCGACGAGCTGGGCGACCCGGAGACGGCTCGGCTGGTCGTCTCGACGGTGCACCGGGCCAAGGGCCTGGAGTACGACCGCGTGCTGCTGCTTTCGCCCCCCTCCATCGCGGAGCTGCGGAAAGCGCACGAGGATCTCGATGTGCCAGCCGAGGCACGGGCCCTCTACGTGGCCATGACACGGGCCCGCGAGGACCTGTACCACCTGACAGGACCGGACACCTCCCGCATACGACGCCATCGCCCCACCAGCCGTTGGTACCTGGGCGGTTGGAAGAAGTACGAGCGCTACGGCATCCAGGCCATGCCCGGAGACATCCATCGCGAGAAGCCTCCTGGCTCGCACGACGCGGACACGTCCGCGGCCGAGACGCAGACCTACCTGTTGGAGCACGCTCGTCCGGGCGATGCCGTGACACTTCGAATGCGTAATCCGCTCCCCGTCGGGCCGGACCAGAGCCCGCCGTACGACCTGGTCCACCGCGACCGAGTCATCGGCGAGGCCTCCGAGCGCTTCCGCCGAGACCTGTACGCGGTGGAGATGGTCGCGCGCTCATGGGAGATCACCTGGCCTGCCGAGATCGTCGGTCTGCGGGTGGACACGCTGGAGACGGTCGCAGGCAGCAAGGCAGCCGGTACCAACGCGGGAATCGGCGGCAACGGGGTGTGGATCGCCCCTCGAATCACCGGAATCGGAAGGTATCGACGCGGCGGACGCGCCGGGGAGGAACAAGGATGACGCACGGGAAAAGCCCGCACGACGAGCACTACCGGGTCCGCGAGGAACTGGTGGCCCGGCTGCGCCGCGAGCTTCTCGGACCAGACGTCGAGGCGGGCGACGACCCGGTCGAGGTCCTCACCCAGGACGCCCCGATCACCCGCTACCCGATCGGTGTGCTGTTCCCGAGAGCCGCCGACCGCGAGGCCCGCCGGCGACTGAAGGAGGACGCAGCAGAGGAGGAGGGCCTGGACGAGGCCCCGCTGCTCGGCAACGACAGCCCCGAGGAGTCGGGTGGCGCCGTCGAGCCGCCGGCATCCGGTGACCGCCGTCCGTCGACCATGGGCCTCACCTTCGCCGTGGCCCCCAAGATCAGCCCTGAGATCGTGATCTCCGCGCGAGCCGCTGTGTACGACCCCGTGGACGCCCAGGGCCACGGGGTGGACGCCCGGCGAGCGGAGGCCAGGACCACGAGTGACCAGCGCGAGCATTGGCGGCGCAGGGAACTGGAGCTGCCGGACACACCGGTCGACGTCACGCAGCCCGGGGTTCACGAACAGGATCTCGTCCGCGACGAGGTGAAGCTGCACGTCCTCGTACGACCTGCCAGCGTGTCCTCAGGCACTGTCACCGTCACGGTCACCCTGATCAACGCAAACGTCGTGGGCGAGCGGGAACTGCAGGATGCCTTCGCTCTTTTTCAGCCCAGTCTCCGGGTCCAGGCCACCAACGGCGCTTCCGCCTTCGTCGAACGCCCGCCTGCTCTGTCCGCCGTCGACTCGGAACTGGCCACGAGCCGCTTGCTGTACCGCCATGCCCCCACCTTCGCGGTGGGTCACGGCTGCTCCGCCCACTGGGACTGGACGCCGCCCGCGGTCGGCCTGACCGAGATAGAGCGTGCCGCGATCAGCGAGATCCGCTCCGAGTTCCTGCCCACGCACGAGGTGCTGCTGACCGACTCCAACCCGGAGATCGACAACTCGGCGCTCGGCATGCTCGGCCTCGCCGAGCGCTCCGACGCCGAGGTACTCGCCTCGTTGCACGGGCTGGCCCACGGCTACGAGCAGTGGATCGAGGCCAAGGCCTCGGAGGCCGCCGCTCTCGCCGGGACCGCCCACGAGGAGGCCGCGCACGCACAGCTCGACACCTGCCGTGAGGCCCTCGGTCGGATGCGCGAGGGCATCCGGGTCCTGGCGGACAAGCCAGAGGTGATGGAGGCCTTCCGGCTGGCCAACCGGGCCATGGCGGAGCAGCGTGCGCGCAGCGCCTGGGTGAAGGGTGACCGTGCTGGCACGCCCGATCTGTCGGCCCAGCGCTGGCGACCGTTCCAGATCGCGTTCATGCTCCTGTGCCTGCGCGGCATCGACGATCCGAACCACCGCGACCGCAAGATCTCGGACCTGCTGTGGTTCCCCACCGGCGGTGGCAAGACCGAGGCCTACCTCGGTCTGATCGCCTTCACCACGTTCCTGCGTCGGCTGCGTCGCGGGCTCGACGGCGGAGGCGTCACCGTGCTCATGCGCTACACGCTGCGCCTGCTCACCCTCCAGCAGTTCGAGCGCGCCACGATCCTGATCTGCGCAATGGAGCTGATGCGTCGGGCCGCACCCGACCAGCTGGGCGAGGAGGGCATCTCGATCGGCATGTGGGTCGGCAAGTCGGCCACGCCGAACGACCTGAAGACGGCTGCCGAGAAACTGCTCAAGCTGCGGGGAGGACAGAGCCTGCAGACGGAGAACCCGGTGCAGCTCCATGCCTGCCCCTGGTGCGGCACGGCGCTGGACGCCCACAACTACACGGTGGACGAGGACGACGTCCGCATGGACGTGCGCTGCCCCGGCCCCGACTGTGACTTCGCCTCCGGCCTGCCGGTACACCTGGTGGACCAGACCGTCTACAAGGCCCGCCCGACCCTGGTCATCGCCACGGTCGACAAGTTCGCATCCATGCCGTGGCGCAAGCAGACCGCAGCGCTGTTCAATCGGGATCGGCGTGGTGACGCGACTCCGCCGCCCGAGTTGATCGTTCAGGACGAACTCCACTTGATCTCCGGGCCGTTGGGCACCCTGACCGGCTTGTACGAGACGGCCGTCGACGCCCTTGCCGATCAACCGAAGGTGATCGCCTCAACGGCGACCATCCGTCGCGCGGCCGACCAGGGACGGCACCTCTTCGACCGGGACGTACGCCAGTTTCCGCCGGCCGGTCTGGACGCGCGGGACTCCTGGTTCGCCGTGGAGACCGACCGCAAGACCAAGGCCAGTCGCCGCTATGTGGGTCTGCTCGCCCCCGGCACCAGCCAGTCGACCCTTCTCATTCGCACGTACGCGGCCCTGCTCCACCAGGCCATGTGCGCGGAGACGAGTGACAAGATCCGGGACGCGTACTGGACGTTGGTCGGCTACTTCAACAGCCTCCGCCTGCTGTCGGCCGCCGAGCTCCAGGTGAACGACGACGTCGAGGACTATCTGCGGCTCCTCGCCGACCGCGACGGCACAGAGGTGCGCGTCTCCAACCGTTACTCGGAGCTGACGAGTCGAGTCGACGCGAGCCTGATCCCGGCGCGGCTCAAGGAGATCGAGAAGCGCTACCCGGATCCCGATGTCCGCGACGTCCTCCTGGCGACCAACATGATCGCCGTCGGTGTGGACGTCGACCGACTCGGCCTGATGGCGGTGATGGGCCAGCCCCAGACCACGGCAGAGTACATCCAGGCCACCAGCCGCGTGGGCCGCGCCCATCCGGGCCTGGTCGCCGTGATGCTCAACTCGGTCCGTCCTCGGGACCGTTCGCACTACGAGAACTTCCTGCACTTCCATTCCGCGCTCTATCGAGAGGTGGAGTCGACGTCCGTGACGCCGTTCTCTGCCCGTTCGCGCGACCGCGGCCTGCACGCCGTGGTCGTGGCCCTGGCCCGCATCCTCATCCCCGAGGCCCGAGAGAACGACGCCGCCGGTCGGATCGAGGCGTACGTCGATCGCCTGTACGCCGAGATCAGGCCGTTGCTGACGAGCCGTGTCTGCCAAGTCGCGCCCGAGGAACTGCAAGCCACCTCCGACGCCTTCGACGAGTTCGTCGAGTGGTGGCAGGCAAAGGCGAACGCTCACGGCGGACTGCTGTACGAGCCGGTTCGGGGCAACCCCGCCCCCGCCCTACTCAAACCGTTCGACGACGAGTCCCCCGACGCCGACGCTTGGTCCACCCTGTGGAGCCTGCGCGACGTCGACGCCGAGTCCGCTCTCTTCCTGGAGGCTTCCCGATGACCCCGCCCCGCGAGCGGCGCCACCGTCGCACCGACGGCAACTCGGCCGCGCCCCGTCTCGCCTTCCCTCGCCGCGGTTCGGTCCGCCGCTCCCAGATGATCACCACGTATGGTGTCGGATCGCTGATCGCCGTCGACAACGAGTCGTTCATCGTTTCAGGCATCGACGACGCCCACCGGAGCTGGTCCCTCGACGAAGCACCGATCATCCACGAACATCGTCTCGCCCGAGTCCTGGGCGTGAGGCACTTCCGGCTGCCGCCGGCCTCCGAGGACACGAGTAAGGACGGAGCACGCGTCCGGCGCTTCCCACTGTGGCACTCGTGCCCGAAATGCCAGTCCCTGCAGCACGTGCGAGGCTTCAACCCGCCCCCTGGCAAGAACGTCTGCACGGACTGCGACGACGAGCCGCTCGTGCCGTCCCGATTCGTCATGGCGTGCGAGGACGGACACATCGACGACTTCCCCTACTGGAAGTGGCTGCACCGCAAGAACCGCGAGGAGGGCGCGACCGGGCGCTGCGGCGGGCAGATGACCATGCGATTCTCCGGCCAGAGCGCCTCACTGCGTTCCATCCTCATCTCCTGCACATGTGGCGTGCCGGAGGTGTCCATGGAGGGCGCCTTCCGCCGCTCGGCCCTGACCGACCTCGGGGTGCGCTGCGAGGGCAGGCGACTCTGGCTCAAGGACGCACCCGCCGAGTTCTGCACGCAGGCGCCCCGTACGCTCCAGCGCGGTTCGTCGGCAGTCTGGCAGCCGGTGCTGAAGTCCGCCCTGTCCATTCCCCCGTGGAGCGACGGCCTCGCCGACAAGCTCTTGGAGCACTGGGAGAACCTGCGTTCGTACTCGTCCCGCATGGAGATCGAGATCTACCTCAAGGGGGCGTTCCGGGGCGACGACTCGATCTCGGTCGACGCCGTCATGGAGCTGCTGGTGGCCGAGCAGGAGGAGGACCCCGCCCAGGAGAGCGACTCCGACTCTGGTGCGGTGAGCCGCTACCAGGCGCTGCGCCGCCAGGAGTACGAGCGGCTCTGTTCCGGCAACGCTCTGCGGGACAGGGGACGGGAGGAGCAGTTCATCTGTGAGCCGCCGACCTCGGACCCCGCCGTCCTCGATCCCTTCGGCGTCGGCAGGCCGATGCTGGTCAAGCGCCTGCGCGAGGTAAGGGCGCTCAAGGCGTTCACCCGCATCGCGGACCCGGAGTCGAGTTCCGAGGGCCACGAGGCCGCCCTGTCCCTGACACCGACCGACTGGCTCCCGGCGATGGAGGTGCACGGCGAGGGCGTCTTCGTACGCCTCGACGAGAACCGGCTGGACGACTGGGCCAAGTCGGTCGCGGTGGCCGCCCGCGTCGAGCGCATGCGCACCAACCACGACCGCATACTGAGGGAACGTGCCACCGATCCTGCGGAGGTGCCCTCCTCGCCCGCCACGCCCCGCATGGTGCTGCTGCACACGCTGGCGCACGTGCTGATCAACGAGTGGAGTCTGGACGCCGGTTACCCGGCCGCGGCCCTGCGCGAGCGCCTTTACACGGACGCCACCATGGCCGGTTTCCTGATCTACACGGCGACGAGCGACTCCGCTGGCAGTCTCGGCGGCGTGGTGGGACAGGGGGAGCCCGACCGCCTCGCCGAGGCGCTTCGCTCGGCACTGAGGCGCGCCACCTGGTGCTCTGCCGACCCTCTGTGCATCGAGGCACGGTCCTCCGGTACCGGAGG
Source organism: Streptomyces sp. NPDC059866 (assembly GCF_042731325.1). Taxonomy (NCBI): domain Bacteria; kingdom Bacillati; phylum Actinomycetota; class Actinomycetes; order Kitasatosporales; family Streptomycetaceae; genus Streptomyces; species Streptomyces sp. NPDC059866. Next base: position 455,715 of record NZ_JBHWJT010000004.1, read on the forward strand.
CGCGAACCTGGCCGCGTGCCATGCCTGCGCGATGCTCCCCGAGACGAGCTGCGAGCACAACAACATCCTGCTCGACCGCGCACTGCTCGTCGGCACCCCGGACGATCCTCACCTGGGCTTCTTCGCGGACATACTGGAGCAGTGACATCCAGCCGGCAGTGGAGCACCGACACAGATCGGTGCCCTCCACTGCCGGCACTTGACGCCTCCAGTCCCTGGCCCGCTGATCTACACGGCAACTGTGTTCTACTCCTCGAGACCAGCTGCGAGCAGAACAACGGCCTCCTCGATCGAGTTCTCCTGGCCGGTACGCCCGAGGACGCCTCACGGGGTTTCTTCCATCAGCTGCTCGACCCGTGAGGCAACCCCTTCGCCGTAGCTGTTCAGTTCGGCGTCGTAGCGGGTCTGAGCACGGTCTAGGGCTTCGTCCACGTCACAGCCGTGGGCACGAAGCCAGTGAAGGAAGTCGGCGATAACCGTGATCACCGACTCCTCGGCCGCGGCCCTACCCAGTCTTCCCGTGCCGGGCCGGAGACGCGGTTCCGCACCCGCGTAGAACTCCAACAACGTCTCGGCCCGCTGGACACCGGGGCATTGCACGTGACCGTTCGGCGAGGTAAGACCTGTTGCCAGCTCACACCACGTCACCTTCCGGTCGTGGCTGAGCTGCACGCCCCAGCGAGCGGCGACCGCGTCGACGAGGGCCATGCCTCGCCCGGACTCAGCGTCCGCTTTCGCGTCGAGCAGGGTGGGCAAGGCGCGTGTATCCGGATCGTGGACTTCGATGCGCAGATGAATGCCGTTCATCGAGACCACGAGTGTGGCCGGGGTTCCGAGGCCGACGTGCGTGATGACGTTGGAGGCCAACTCGCTCACGCAAAGTTGGGCTTCGTCGGTGACCTCGTGCAATCCCCACAGGCTCAGATGCAGGCGCATGACCCGGCGCAGTGCCGCCACCTCTGTCGGCTCGGCCGTGAAGGCAAGGTCCCACGACTTGCGCCACATGCACGCTTCCTGGCTCATGAAACTTCCCTCTCGTCACAGCGCACCCGATGAAAGACGCAGCGTCACGGACACTCACGATGAGTTGCGCTGCCATCAGACTGCGGTGCGCAGATCCCGTTCTGCAATGTGCACAGCGAGATTCCCACTTCTGAGTGATTGGCAAGCACACCTCTTGGCGCGAGACTGAACGCCCGCTATCCGAAACGGGGTTGATATGGCCGGATCACCCACGGCACGCCGGCGCCGTCTGTCGATCGAACTGAAGAAGCTCCGCGAGCAGAGCACGCTCACCTGCGCCCAGGTCGGCGAGGCCCTGGACTGGAGCGGCTCCAAGGTCAACCGGATGGAGACGGGCAGCGGCCGGGTGCAACCATCCGACATCGATGCCCTGTGCCGGTTCTACGACACCAGCGACGAACTGCGAGAGTTCCTCAAGTCGCTCGCCCGGCAGGCCAAGGTACGGGGCTGGTGGCAGGTCCACGGCTCAGGCGTTCCGGAGTGGTTCAACATCTACATCGGCCTGGAGCAGGATGCGTCCACCTTCAGGCAGTACCAGTGCGAGTTGGTACCCGGCCTCATGCAGACCCGCGCCTACGCCTCCGAGCTCCACAAGACCGGTGCGCACATGTCTGCCGAGGACATCGACAGGGCCGTACAGGTGCGCCTGGAGCGTCAAGACATGCTGAAGCGGCCCGATGCACCCGAAGCCTGGTTCATCGTGAACGAGGGCACTCTGCGCAACGTCATCGGAGACCGCGCGTTGATGCGCGAACAGATTGAACACGTACTGGACACAGCCCAGTTGCCGACCGTGACCCTGCAGGTTCTCCCCTTCGACTCGGGCACCTATCCCGCCACGGGCTCATTCACCATGCTGGGCTTTCCCGCCCCTGAGGATCCCGACGTCGTCTACCGGGACGGCATCACCGATGCTGTCTACTTGGAGGGCGAGCATCATGTTCGTGAGTACACCCGAGCGTTCGACGGCCTCCGCGCCGCGGCCCTGAGCCCTCAGCGTTCGACACAGCTGATCGAAACGGTCTTGAAGGAATACGCAAGGTGAGCATTGCAGAGCCCAGTAGTTCCAGCCGTCTGGTGTGGTTCACGTCGTCCTACAGCAACGGTGCCGGCGGGGAGTGCGTCGAGTGCGGGCTGATGGAGCACGGCGCTGTCCTGCGCGATTCCAAGCTGTCGGGAGGGCCCGAGGTAATCGTGGGAAGCAGGGCTTGGCGTTCCTTCGTGGCGGCCTTGGCCCAGGAACATCCGGCCCTCTGAGAGAAGGTGCCTCCTGGCTGCAAGATCTATAGGACGCTGCCCGTAGGACAGAGAATCAAGGAGCAGGTCGTGAGCGCACAGCACGCGGAAACGCCCGTTCCTGCGCCGTTGTCTTTGAGGACATTCGAGCGGCTCTGCGGTCCGGGCACGGCTTCCCCGGCGACCGGGAGCCCTTCGAAGCGGATCTTCAGCATGCGCTGGAGACGTCGACGGAGACGAACCTGAACGCGGTGGCTGCGGTGATCGTCGACTACCGGGGCAGAATCCGTCTCTACCAGGATCCTGACTTCGACATTGCAGTGCAGGAAGGCATCGACCTCACGGCCCGGCTGAAGCGGGAGGCCCAGGACCGGTGACCGGCGTAATCGCGGCCGTGACACTCAGGCAGCCGACCGGGCGAAGGCCCTCGGAGTGGAGCAGGCCCTTGGAATCCTGCGCCAGGAGCTGGAGCAGGCGCCGCGGCTCGGGGTGCTGCTAGGGCCTGTTCTGAGTTGGGATCACGGGAGGGCTGGCAAGCTGCGTAACCAGAGGATGGATCCGCGCAGGTGGAGCCCGGCGGCGTAGCTCTCGGGTGTCTTGTCGTAGCGGATGGCCAGCCCCCGCCACTCCTTGAACTTGTTGATGGCTCGCTCGACGGTGTTCCTCTCCTTGCAGAGCTCGGCGTCGTGGTCGACGGGGCGTCCCCCTTTGCGGCCCTTCGTCTTCCGGTTGGCGGCCTGGTC